>REDP01000082.1 GCA_007693455.1 Planctomycetota bacterium
TAATAATAACACTATGCCCGCCCATGCCATTCCCCAGGGTGAGCTCATAGACTTAACCGTATTTGTGGTGCATTGGAATACGACTGACAAGGCGCCAGGACGTGGCGTACGTCTCGAAGCGGCGGAACTCGATCCCATCGAATATCACCGTTAAATCCGATAAGTGCGGCATCTGCCGTTGCCTCGGCTCCGCTTGGGTGCATCCCTCAGCGTCCTCGTAGAGAATGCTGATGAACGAATGCTTGCGATGGTTCGTCCCTGTCGTTGGCTGGGACGGCCTATCGTCCCCTACCCCAGTGAGGTTGATCATGCCAGAAAACATAGTGGAAAGTGGCGATCATGACCACCGTTCGGTACTGGCTTCCGTGGGCAAAGACGGTCGCCGCAAGCGCTTATATGTTGCCATAGTTGGAGGTTTTTGGTACCGATTGCGGGTAGCTGTAGCCATTGTCTTAATTGCCTTTTACATCGCTGCACCTTTGATAACGATCAACGGTTTGCCGATGATTCGCATCGATATCCCCAATCGTCAATATATTATGTTTGGGCATATTTTCTGGCCGCACGATTTTTTCTATTTCCTATTGTTGTTTTTAACTGCGGTGATTGGTACCGTGGCACTCGTGTCCCTTTTGGGGAGGGTGTTTTGTGGTTGGATATGTCCCCATAACGTATTTTTGGAGATGGTCTATCGCCCTATCGAACGCCTCTTTGAGGGGCCGGCACATCGACATCGACTCAATGATCGACGCGGCCTAACCACTCAGCAGCGTTTGCGGCGATTAGGCAAATGGGCGGCATATACATTAGTGAGCGGGGCATTAGCGAATACCGCAACCGCTCTCTTTACGGGTACTGACGCTTTCCTGTACGGTCTGATCATCGACCCCATAGAGCACCCCGCTGCTGCCACCTTCTTTCTCTTTACCTTCGCCGGTATTCTCGGGAATTTCGTCTGGTTTCGCGAGCAGATGTGTACCATTATTTGCCCCTATGGTCGATTGCAAAGTGCTTTGTTGGATAGTGAAAGTCTGATTGTCGGCTACGACCATCGTCGTGGGGAACCACGCGGCAAACCCTCGGTCGAGACAGGTGATTGCATTGATTGCTATCGCTGTGTGGAGGTGTGTCCTACGGGCATTGACATCCGCAATGGGACGCAAATGGAGTGCATTCAATGCTCCGCTTGTATAGATGCCTGTAATCAGGTTATGCAGCGTCTCGAGCGTCCCATTAATCTCATATCCTACACCAGTGAAAACACCTTAGCCGGTAAGCCGCGGCGACTGGTCCGGCCACGTACTGCGCTCTATGGGGTAGTCTTGTGTATCCTCATTGTCGTAAGCTCTGTGCTTATTGTGAATCGGCCATTACTCCAGATGACCCGTTTGCGTGACGGTAACCAAGGGACTGTTATTCGAGATGCCGAGGGCAATCGTTTTGTCGCCGGATCCACCTCAATCGCCATGGTCAACAAAACATGGCAGGATCGTCGGGCTGAAGTGCTCTATGATGAGGATTCACCGGCAACAGTGGTTAGTCGCCATGATATTCTGGAGATTCCTGCCAACAGTCGCTCCGAACATTCGTTTAATGTGCGCGTACCATTAGAAGCATTTCAGGGTCGCTACCACGAAACGGTGATTCGTTTATCTGTGGTTCCTGATCCCCATACGCTTGCTCCGGCCCCCAACGCCTTCCCTGAGAGAGGATGTGTGATGAGTGAATCCCATGCCGAAGACCAGTCGCAGCCCAAGAAGCCTCGTCGCCTGAATCTATGGCCGTGGGTTCCTGTAATCGTCATCGGGGCGGCGGTAATTCCCAACACCATGAAGATTATGAATGCCCAGCGCTATCCAGCGCATACCGTTGAGGATCGACCCTGGGAGGCCTCACGAGGATTTGATGAGGAGCGTGACGCACGGGTGGCATTTGCTGACGCTGGTTTGATCCTATCGGCGCAACTGGGCCGGAGTCAGCAGGGTTTACGTCTCCATCTCAATGGTGATGATGATATTATTGCTAGCGATCTATATGATCTGCGCCTGCATTGTTATCGGCCCAACGATCCCCAGGCTGACCGCTTGATAGCCTGGGATGATCCCACTCAGGCGCTGGACTTATCCGACTTGCGAGCAGGTCTATGGGTATTCACCCTTACCGGCTACCTTGATGGAACGCCGATCCGTCATACCCTCCGTGCTCATGCTGGTGTAGTGGGGGCACGGTAGCTTTCGTGTTCTGCCCAGCCCACGAACCGTAAGGGGATAATTATGGCGCATGGTGTACGTGTTGTGGCTGACCATCTTTATGGGATATCCTATAAACCCCATGAGTTAACCGAATTTGGCGAGCGGGTGCACTTTGATGTGCGCTGGATTCCCGTGGCCGACGATCTTGATGCGCCGGCCACAACTCACTATCGCTTGTGTATTCTCGAGGTGGGAGCCGATGTGCCGCCGCAGCCGGAGCGCAATCATCCAGGCGGTATGTTGGAGTTGTTGAAGATAGGCTATGAGTTGGAACTGGAGACTGACCGGGAAATATCTGTACGTGAGTTACCTGATCCTCCCGAGCACTTGCGCTTAGCTTTGGAGCGCATTGCCGACACGGTAAATGATCTCGCGCGGCGTGCTGGCTATCAAGCCCCCTTGGGCACGGATGTGATTGACGACTTACTGGCTGCCAGCAGGCAAGGATAAGCGAGTGCGGTAACCACGCGTTACCACTGCGTGGCATCTTGTAGGGGGCCGATCACCACCTGCATATACATGGTGATAATCGTAATTGCAGCCATCAACATGACTATCCCGATGATGATTCCGCAGCTCAGCCGCAGGGTCCACTGCAGGCGATATTGGAACGATTCACTAGCGATAGCCTGCACCTGTTGCAGACTTTTCTCCAGTGTTCCAGCGATTTCGCCTTGCTTGATAAGCTGGAGACTATGTCCATGTAAGCCCGCTGACGCCAGTACCTGGGCCAGGCCCTGATCGGGCTTGTCTCGCAGTTGGGCACTGCTGCGCAGAAGGTCATGCTCGTAGAGGGGGTGGCCACAACTTCTCGCCGCCAGCTCTAGGGCTTGATCGTAGAGCATGCCAGCTTTGAGGCCAGCACCGAGAACAAGGGCACAATTGGCGGTAACCATCGCATGACTTATGCCACCGAGGGGGGGCAGGTTGCGACTCATTCGCCACCGCAGAGCGGACAGTGATGGGTGCCGCAGGGCGCCGTATAGTGCAACTATTATGGCCCAGAAAATACCTGGACCAAGGAATATCATCCACCATCCGGCATTGCCAGTGATGACGGGGACTAAAGCGGGAATGATCAATACGGCATGAATGAGAAGCGTGGGGTAAATGAGGCGGCTCACCACTAGGCGCTTGAGACGTAGGCAGTGCTGGTAAAAATCTGCTATGTCTTGACAGATTTCACTAACATGCCCGCTGGATTCGCCCGCTTCCATAAGTGCCGTGATGAGCCTTCGCTCACCACTGTGGTCGAGGCACTCGGTGAAGCGCGCCCCACCTTCAATGCTGGTTTTCCATTGTGCAGCACATTGGCTATATCCCGGTAAGCCACCAGCGGCCAAAACCACAGCATGACCAAGATCAATGTCAGTGTGAAGCACGCGCTGGAGGGACTGGTAGAAGTTGGCAGTGTGCTGCCAGCTAGCGATTCCCCTGGCGGGTGCCATCACGCTGTGTCCGTGGGGCTCTGCTGTAATGCCTGCGCCACTGGTTCTGCCACCAATCCATCAAGGGGGAGTCCAGCCGCCAGAACTTGGCGTACCAAGCTGGATGAGAGTGCGGTATGGACTGGACTGGCGAGCAGGAAGATGGTGTCGAAGCCATTGGCGCGATTGACTTCTGCCATCCCTCGTTCGGATTCGAAGTCGGCATAGCTGCGCAGCCCCCGAATAAGCACCTGGGTACCAATCTTACGGGCAAAGTGCACCGTTGTGTCCTCGTAGGCAACCACCCTAATGCCAGGCAGGTCGCGATAACAGGCCTGTAAAACGGCGAGGCGTTGTTCAACACTTAAGAGAGATTTTTTTTCTGGATGACGGCCAATGGCAATAACCAATTCGTCAACCATGCCCTGGGCTCGACGAATGATATCGTCGTGGCCAAGGGTTGGAGGATCAAATGAGCCAGGGTAGCAGGCGCGCATGGTGGGGTTAATCCGCTGGCGACCACGCGACAAGCATGTCGGAGGCCACTTGTTGGGCGGTGGCAGTGTCAACGAGTTTGGCAGCGAGGCTCAAGCCCAATGCCATGGCTGTTCCTGGCCCTTGGCTGGTAACCAGATTGCCGTCCCACACTACAGGTTGGTCAACCCAAGCCTGCACTTCTGGCTCAAGGGTTTCGCGTAATGCTGGGTAACAGGTAATGCGCTTGCCCTTGCCGAGGCCACGCGGGATGAGGGCCATGGGGGACGCACAGATAATCGCCATAATGCGGCCACTGGTTAACTGCTGCTCGATCACATCCTGCACCGCGTTGGTATCGCGGGCATATTCAGCGCTGCCAAACCCGCCTGGCAAATACACGGCATCCCACTGCTCCTGCGCCACATCGGCAAGCTTGCAGGAGGCACTCAGGGGTAAGCCGCGACTGCCAGCAACAGTAGTCTCAGCACTGGCGGCGATGCTTACCTCGACCCCAGCACGGCAGAGGATATCCGCCACGGCAAGGGTTTCGATCTCTTCGGCTCCCGGGTTGAGGATAATGAGACATTTGGGCATGATGTACTCCTTGGGCGTAAATGAGAACGGGTGTTATAAGTTATGTTTGAGTATAACAAGGCTGGCCACGATCCAAGCCGTGAATGATCCTTGCAGGAAAGCTAATGCCGCCCATCATTACCAGGATGGTATGCCCCAAGCAACAGTGGTGGCGGTGCGTAATGCTGGCTATCAGCATGTCGCTTGTATGGAGCGTTGCGCTTGCTGCAGACGAATCCGAAGATGACGCGCTGCATGAGTTATTCTCGTCGTATGCCGAGTGGGATTATCTTTCCGGGCGTTTGCATGATAAGGTATGGCGTTATGACGATGCTGATGCTCAAGCCAATGAAAACCGCATAGATTTTTGGCTTGGAGTTCCCGATCGCTACCATTTTATTGTCTATGATGATCAGGTAGACGAGGATCGTCAGCACTATATTAGTAACGGAGAATGGCGTTGGCATGTTGAAGTCGTATTGGGCGATACCTTAGTGGATCGCAGAACGGCCCATCGTGATGATGACTTTGCCCAAGTACAACGCCTTCTCCTGTTAAACTATGAACAGCTCGCAGTTGATTTCACCATGCGCCTTCGTCACCTTGAAGTCCCTGAAGAGATAGTCATTGCCGACTGGCACCCACCGCAGGATTGGCAAGCGCATACTGCGGTGATTATGCATCCGCAGGAACAGGAGGGAGCCCCCGATGTCCTGCACATGGTGGTGATTTTCGATGCCCAAGGAACTGCCCGCGGTTTACTCAGCGATGATCACCACGGCAATCGTCGACAAGTTACCATAGAGGAGTTACAGCGCCATGATGCACTGGATGCGGCGTTGTTTATCTGGTCCGATGAATAATCGCCGTAAAGCCGATCAGGCCGCAAGCGAGGAGACAGAGAGGGCTGTACCAGCAGTGCCCGCTCATCCCGATGATGATGAAACGATTTGTTATTGTATCGGTGTAACCCGAGGGCAATTACGCGCCGCCTTTCATCAGCGTCAATGCCGCGATCTCAATGCAGTGGTGCGGGCGACTGGTGCCATGGGAGGCTGTATGACCTGCCGCTATGATATTGAAGAGGTGTTACGTGAGGAACGGGAGCGTTTCCCCCAAGCTTCACCACATCACAAACCCAAAGAGACAATGCCGCAATCTGGTAGTAAAGAGGAGTAGCGTTAATGGATTATGGAAGTGCCCAGGAAGCTATCGCACAAGCCCAGGGAATGACTGCTGAACAGGCATCGAGCCTCTTAGAGTTGTTTGTTTCTGGTCAGTTGAGTGCGGATGAGGGTGGACAATTACTGACCCAGTTAGCTCAACGTGGCGAAACGGCGGCGGAAATTGCTGCCTTTGTGCGCGGTTTGCAGGCTAAATCCGTGCAGATACCCTGGTCTGACGGTGCGGCTGATTGCTGTGGGACTGGCGGTAGTGGCCGCTCGCGCTTTAATGTAAGTACTGCTGCAGCGATGGTTGTTTCGGCTTGTGGTATTCCCGTGGCAAAGCACGGCAATAAGGGCTCGCGCCGACCCAATGGCAGTTTTGATTTACTCGAGGTCCTTGGAGTTCCGTTGGAGCTTGATGTTGCCGCGCAGCAAACTCTTTTAGAGGAATTTAACCTTACTTTTTGCTTTGCCCGCATGCATCATCCCGCTATGAAGGCAGTTGTGCCCTATCGCCAGGCGGCAGGTGGACGATCCATCTTTAACTTGGCTGGCCCATTGGCAAACCCTGCCGGGGTGAATTGTCAGGTGGTGGGGGTGTGTGATCAGTCCACGGCAAGTGTTGTGGCGCAGGCGCTCCATGATCTGGGGCAGCATCGTGCGGTAGTGGTTACTGGTGGCGATGGCTGGGATGAATTTGTGGTCGACGGGCCCAACCGACTTCTTGAGGTGCGTGAGGATGGGATCAGTGAACGAATACTGGAACCACAGTATGGCTACGAGCATGTTGGCCTCCTGCCAGGAGGTGATAGTCAGGTCAATGCCGCTCTGTTTCATGATCTCATTGAGGGCCGTCATCAGGGGCCTCTGTTTGACCTTCTCTGTCTGGCTAGCGGTGCGGTGATCGACACGTGGAACGGTCGTGCCGTGGAAGATCACGGCCCGGGCGTGGCGCAGGCGCGTGAGGCCTTGGAATCGGGCACTGTGTCTCGGCACTTTGACGCCTTCCTCTTAAAGGCTCGATCCTTGGCGCAAGCGCCTATTTAGGATGTGTCCTGCTGTCCAGATGATAACCGTGGCAAAACGCATTATCCCACTCTGATTAAGCAGTAGTGTGCGCAAAACGACACGTTTTAACTGTAAATTGCCCCAATAAGGCCGTTCTTGTTGCCGATGCCTAGTGTTGAGATCATACTACGCCAAGGGATTTCAATGATAGCCATATAAGCCGTTGATCATGAAGGGAATATGAGAAAAATCGAGCATCAAGGAGGGGCAATCGAAAAGCGCGACCTTGCTTTTTTTCGATTATTTGCTATGATGTGGTTCTGTTACGATGATTGAAACGGTAGGCTGGGCATCAGGGAAAGCCACTCACACTGCTGACCAAGTCCGTACTTCACCGCCGCGAGGTGGCGTTTGCGATGTATGCTTTACCGAGTCTATTCGTCATCTTTTTACATTCTACCACCTTCTACACGAGGAGCCTCAATGCGCGTAGCCGTTCGTGCCACCGAGGAAGCTGTCATTCGCCTGCTTAAGGCTGGGCATCCCCTTCCTGCCAACCTCATTAACCGCGATGAGGAAATTCGCCTCCCCGTATTCCAAAGCGTTGAGGCCGTTCCGGTCAAAAACTATGGTATTGAAGGAACTGGTCGCATCGTTTTAGCTCGGGGTCGCAAAGATGTCTGGTTTGTCGACATTAAGCGCCGTCCGAGCAAAGTCAGTCTCAATGACAGTAAAGACTTTATCACTGTACGCGATCAACTTCAGTCCAAATTTAGTGGGCAAAAAGTTACGGGATGGCTGGTTACGACCTCAACCGTAGACCCCAAAGCACAGGCCTTCATTGATTCCGTCGAGTGTTTTGCCACCCCAGGTGCAGCCAAGCGCTAAACCTGTCTACTTGGTAAAACGGATCTACCCGAAGCGCTTCATTACCTAGGTAATGAAGCGCTTCTTCGTTGCAGTGGTTATGTGTGTCAAAGCAGTGGTATGTCATTGCTTTTTGTCTGCTTCAGGGTTCCTGGGATTGCATGTTTATGTAGCAATGATAGGATTTGGCTTCTGGTTCACTGATGCATGAGTATTGTGTCCTCTCAAAAGCAGCTTTGCATAAAGCCCGCTGAGACAACAAGAGTTTGCCCAGTCCAGTTCAGCTTTTGACCGGTCATTTTCTAATAGGTATACTGAGGCGATGGCATTCAAACTTTCCTACGTTACTGCCGATGGCTCTTACCGCGCCTACGATCTGATGAAGATCAAGGATTCGTTGATCATTGGTCGGGATCGTCAGATGTCGAAATTAGTGATTCCCGATAGCCAGGTGAGTCGTTCGCATTGTGCCATATCGCGCAATGGCAAGAAATTCTATGTTGAAGATCTCGGTAGTCGTAATGGTACCTGGGTGAATCAACAGCGTATTGATAAGATGGAAGTGCGCAGTGGTGACGTTATCCGCATCGGAGGAGTAGATCTACACCTCGGCTCTGAGTCCAAGGCCGATGCCTCTGGCCACAGCGATCCTTTATTGGGCCGCAATCTTGGTGGCTTTGAGTTAATGGAGATCCTCGGCCGTGGCAGCTATGGCACGGTGTATCGTGGACTGCAGGTAGCCTTAGGAAGGCCAGTAGCAATCAAAGTCCTTGCCGATCGCCATCAACGCCAACCCGAACAGGTACAGCTCTTTCTTAATGAAGCACGTGCAGCGGGCAGATTAAACCACCCCAATGTTGTGCAGGTACATGATGTTCGCGAAGTTGAAGGCTTCTTTCTTTTGATCATGGAATTGGTCACTGGCGGCAGTATGGCTGACCGTTTACGCATCGAAGGCCCGCTTGGCGATGAAGTCATCTGTTCCATTATTGAGGATATTGGCCATGCCTTGGGCTATGCGGAAAGTCAGCGCTTGGTCCACCGTGACGTCAAGCCAGATAATATTTTAAGCAACACTGATGGTGTATTTAAGCTTGCAGACCTTGGTATTGCGGCCCCCATTTCAGATGATGGTCACGCCAGACAGGCCAAGGCCTTCGGTTCGGCGCACTATGTAGCACCTGAGCAGGCGCGTGGCGGTAATATTGATGGTCGTGCTGATATTTATGCCTTAGGTGCTTCAGCCTGGCATCTGGCTACGGGCCGCACCATGTTTGAAGGCACGGCGCGTCAGATTGTTTCCTCGCACATGAATGATGAGCGGCCTGACTTAGCGCCCCTGGCCCCCAACTGTTCACCAGAACTGCGTCAGCTCATCAATCAAATGATATCACGAGATCCCGAAGAGCGCCCTCGCAGTGGTAATGACGTTGCTGCCCAGGCACGTGCCATTCGTGAGGGCACTGCGGCGCCCGCTTCACGACGCATGCCAACCGTTGCCAGCGGTCGTCGTCGTGTGCGCCGGGTGCGCAGCCGCCGACGTCGGCGCTAAGACTCAGCGACCACAGTTACTCTGCAGAGCTGTTATCGTCACTAGGAATGAGCGGTAAGGTCACTTTGAAGGTGGTTCCTTCCGACGAAGAGTGCACCGTGATCGATCCCCCATATAAGGTAACTAATCGTCGTACTACCGCCAAACCCAGGCCTAGGCCAAACGATAGGCCGGCTTTTTTGGTGGTTACATTGGGTTCGAAGATGTGTTTGCGTATGGAATCGGGTATACCCGGCCCGTTATCGCCGATACTTATATAGGCCCAATGGTCATCATGACAGGTACTGATGACAAGATGGGGACTGCGCTGAGTGCTTGCCATGGCCTCACAAGCGTTGCTGATAAGGTTGGACCAGATTTGCACAAGCTCCCCCTGATTTGCACTCATTAAGGCAGAGCAGGCAAAGTCCGTATGAACGTCCACCGTACGAAGTTTATTGCCCAAGATGGTAATGGCGGCCTTAATCGAATCATCGAGCGCTTGTTGTTCTCGGCGTAAACGATCACTGGCGCCCAGCTGCTTGAGCGCAGTGACCACATGGGCTGCTTGCCGTGATGAAATGGCCATATCGCGTAGTGTCGCTCCAAGTTCCCATGAACGAATGGCTTCAGGGATCTGTTCGGTGGTAGCGCGGAGCAATTCTTCTTTGAATGTGGAATCTGGATCCATTTGGGCAATGCGTCGGGAGGCGGCAAAGTCGAACCCTCGCTTACGCCACTCCGCGCTACTTTTGCGTACTGCATCGCTATTGAGCAGGGGACGGCCGTGATGCCATCCATGATGAAAGGCAGCAGCCTCTAATGGGGGACGATAGCGGGCTAAATGTTCCACCTCACCACCAAGCCACTCTCCACCACGAGCAACCACTGCTAATGCATTGTTGAGCTCATGGGCTACAGCTGCTGCCATTTGTCCCAGGAACCCCATTTGCTCCAACTCTTTATCGCGAAGCGCTTCATTACGTTCCCGTTGCGCCTGATGCAGGGCTTGCTCTTGGCGTTTAAGTAAAGCCCGTACGAGAAGGGGGATAACCCGCCGCTCCAGATCATCGGGACGGTCATGAACAAGATCTATCCAGGCCAACTCACTGCGGCGCTCAGCACTGATGGTAAGGGTGGCGACGAAGTCATTGAGAAAGATGGATTGAATGCCCACCAGCTCTCCCGTATTGAAGCTGAGTACAGGGATAGGCTCGCCATCCTCAACTTCACGCATTCCCGTAAGCGACCCATGGATCACCATATACAAGCGTGTATTGCGTTCGCCCTGCCGCATAAGTATCGACCCGGCGTCACAGATGACGCGGCGGCGGCGGTCAGAGAATAAGGTGTCGATAAGGTGTCGACGGCTGTCGCGCATGGCTTTACGGTATCTTTATATTTCACTTGCCATTTATGGGATGCGGGAAGCATTCCCGACCCTAGCAGGAGGTGTCATGAGTCAGCAGTCTCCAGGAGCTCTGAACGCTGCAAGCGATGGTAATGCTAAGTCTCCGCAGCTATGGCGCGCATGGATTTTGGTATTTGTGTGTCTCTACGCGTTGTTGTTGGCGGTGGGCTTGGTTGGGAATGGGTTTAAGATAGCTGCAGGTGGTGATGAAGCCGCTGAGAACATGTTTAGCTTTGCGGTGAATCCCTTAACCGGTCTTTTTCTCGGTATTTTGGCAACGGTTCTCCTCCAATCCTCGAGCACGGTAACCGCTGTTATTGTCGGCCTTGTCGCCAGCGGTGTCCTTCCAGTGCCCATTGCTGTGCCCATGATAATGGGATCAAATCTTGGTACCACGGTAACCAATACCCTGATCTGCATGGCGTACTTAACCCGCAAATCAGAATTACGGCGTGCCTTTGCTGCCGCTACGGTTCATGACTTTTTTAATATCCTGGCAATAGTTATAATACTTCCCTTAGAGCTTTTGACGGGCTTTTTAGAGAAAACAGCCCAAGCTAGTGCAGGTCTTTTGCGTGGGAGTGATGGGGCTACCTTCCCCAATCCCATTCGTATCCTGACCCGTCCAGTGGAAAACCTCTTGCATGGAAGTAATGGTACTGGATTGCTGGGCTCCCTTCCTGATATTGTTGCTGGCGTTATATTGGCGTTCATTGGTCTGGCATTGATTATCGGTAGTATCACTGTTATGGGGAAGCTCCTTCGGCGCGTCATGCAAGGGCGTGCGGAGCGGGTTTTCCACGCGGCCGTAGGTCGTGGTCCTTTGGCTGGTGTGGTATCTGGGACGGTAGTGACGGTACTTGTGCAATCATCCACTACCACCACTAGTCTGATAGTGCCCATGGCAGGGGCGGGTATTATACGTCTTGATAAGGTGTTTCCCTTTACTGTTGGTGCCAATATCGGCACCTGTGTAACCGCGCTGCTCGCCTCCATGGCAGGGGGCAAATCGCCAGAATTGGCCCTGGCTGCGCTGCAAATCGCATTGGTGCATCTCTATTTTAATCTGTTGGCAACACTCATTATTATGGGGATTCCGTGGCTGCGGCGTCTGCCGCCATATTTTGCCCTGCGTTTGGCCCTGTTGGCGGTGCGTAAGCGGGCCCTAGCCATAGGCTATGTCGCTGTTACTTATGTCATTATTCCAGCTCTGTTCCTCGTGGTTTCCGTATTGGTGAGTGGCGTGAAGACGCTGCCCGATCTCAGTCCGGATGCTCCTGAAGAGCATCACAATGATCCACCTGTGCCAGAGCATGAGCCCCCACCCAGCCTCGATCAAGAGCACGAGTCCACAAGCCTATCTCGGAGGAGTTTCCATGTTTGATCTTATTAAAACACTGCTCGGCAGTGGCGATGATGAGCATAATCTTCTCCTGCAAGCTCGAGCCCAGCTCCTTACCAGCCTCGATGAAAGTAAGACACTGCTGGGCGAGATTGTGGAATCCATTCCAGAAGCAACCTTTGCCGATGATCTTGAGCAGCGCGCCCGATCTGTTGATAAGGCGAGCAATAAAGCCGAACGCGAAATACGAAAGCTCTTGGTCGAACATCTCAGTTTCCGCAGCTTTGATGTGCCCGCAGGACTGGTGATGATGTCGGTTGCTAAAGATATGGAGCGCTTGGTGGATGAAGTGCGCAATCTCTCTGAAGTAGGGCTTGCACTGGTGGCCGATCTTGATGTCACGTATCGTCAGCGCTTACATGCTTTGGCTCAGGAGGTTTTTGAGAGTATGGATCGAACCTGTCAGGCATTTCGTGACAATAATGAGGCGCTGGCTCTCGATTTAGTGGAGCATGAAAAGCCTTATATTGCTCGTGTTCATGAACTTGGCGATGCGGTGCAGGCTGATGAGGGCTTGGGGGTCAAGCGGGCGGTCCTCCTCAGCCGCGGTATTCATGTCCTCCATCGTCTGCGTGCTCACCTGAGCAATATTGCTAGCACCATAGTATTTCCTGTGCATCGCATTGATTTCGCCAAACGCAGTTACGTCCGTCAGGCCCGCCAAGAATTGGGCCTTGATGAAGGGTAGCTTGCCCTACAGGTGATCATGGAGTTGGTGTTCAGGGTTGCGCTGCCGACAGTGATCTCGATCCCATTCGCTGGTGAAGAGGACTGCTACATGGCCGCGAACATCTTCACAAATCAGTGCGGTGGTGGTGGGGGCAAAGGTTTCTACCTCGCCATCCAACCACGCAGCGCATATAAAGGGAAGGTCTTGTAGTTGCACCTGGCAGCTATATTCATTGGCTAATCGGGATTGGAGCACTTCGAACTGAAGGCGTCCGAGGGCGGCAATAATAGGCGGCTCGCCTGAGCGCCCGCGGGCATGGAGTAAGAGAATTGAGCCTTCGCTGCTGAGTTGTTCAATGCCTTTGTCGAAGGACTTTCGCTTAGCGCTATCGCTAAGCACTAGTCTGGCAAAAACGGATGGAGCAAAAATAGGTAGTGCCTGATGTTCTACGGCATCCTGTTTGGAAACGGTGCTAGAAATGATGGTATCGCCGATGCTAAACCCGGCATTCACCAAGCCCACCACATCACCTGGCCAAGCGCTGTCGAGGGTGTTGCGTTCTTGCGCAACAAGGGTGGCAGGCCGTGAGAGCCGTAATTCACGACTTACGGCTCCCTGATGGATATGCTTTACTACGGTGTCGCGCTCAAGGACTCCTGAGCAAATGCGTACAAAGGCTAGAGAGTCACGGTGTTTGGGGTCCATGTTTGCTTGAATTTTAAAGACATAGGCACTAAAGGGACTGGTGCTAGGATCCCATGCTGCTGTATCACCCGTATCCAGACGATATACTTGGC
>REDP01000132.1 GCA_007693455.1 Planctomycetota bacterium
GCCCTTCTAATGCTTGGCGACGAAATGGCTGCGGCTGCTCCCATTCACTGGCGAGAAGTGGGAGGTGCATGCCAAGACTTGCACACAGGCATGCCCCGATGAACCGAGATCCCGCCGTTGTATCGGCGAAGCCGACACAACGGCGGGATCTGCAACGAGTTCCATTACAAGATTGCTGGACCCTAAGGGTGAGGAGCAAAAAGCGCAAGAGTGCCCCAGCTTCAAGGCGCCAACGACGCAGTTTACTGGTGTAAATAAGGAGGAGGCAACATGCCCTATGGCATGTTGCTCGCAGAATATGGGGTACTCTTGCGCTTTTTCGGCTGAATCGTTGCCAGGATCGCTGGAGGGGTGCTGCCATATTGCTAGAACCTCTCATGCATCATGTTATACTCCATGCACTATGAACCACTCGGCGCGCAAGCGCCGCAACCAAAGCCCGAGTGTTTGCTCAGGGCAATCTGCAATCCTATTCTTCGGGGCGCTCCTGACTGCTGTCATCGGAATCAATCCTGCGCACAGATATAATGGTGACGGGATGGGTTGGCCGTGCTTGCTCATCGGTAGCGCTTTCGGAGATGGCGTGCACCACATCCATGCCCGCAATCACATGCCCAAATACGGTGTGGAGGCCTTGCAGGTGGGGCGTATCGGTGACATTAATAAAAAATTGTCCGGCATTGGTATTGGGCCCCCGATTGGCAAGGCATAGAGATCCAGCAACGGGTGGGCGGGCAATCAGTTCGTCGTCATAACGATAGCCCATAGTCTCATACAGATCTTGGATGCTCAGTTGGCCATCCAGTTCTTCGAGTATGTCATGTATGGCGCGCTGCTGTTGGGCAGGTGGACTGTTGCGGGAGACGCCTCGGGCGTTGAGTCGGGGTACAATGTAATGGTCCCGAATGGCGGCGATGACATTGGGCAGCCCCGCAATATGGGGATGCGGTTGGCCGTTGCTAATGGCAGGCGTGGTATCTAGGCCGAGGCCAGCGGCGTTGATTTCATCGGCGAAGGTAAAGCCCGCCCCACCATGACCAGTGCCAAGGATATCGCCCCCTTGGATCATAAAATCTTTGATCACGCGATGAAAGATGGTGCCATCATAGTATGGCCGGGTGACCATTTCTTCGCTTTCAGGATCCCGCCATGGGCGCTTTCCTTCGGCCAAACCAAGAAAGATTTCAACGCTGCGCGGGGCCGAATCTGGGTAGAGTTCTATCGTGATATCGCCAAGAGAGGTGCTAATGAGCGCGCGCGGATACCCATCCGACTCGGCGGCAGAGATCGGTGAGATGACCGCAAGGCATACTATCACAGAAGCCAAGAAGATGTGGGTGGTAATGGTGTGGTGCATGGTGCTAGTGGCGGTCAAAGGCGGAGACTAAAAGTCCTTATTGACTACAAAACGTACTTGGTTGCCAACGTCATTGTATTCCAACTCATCGGCAAGACGGGTGATCATCTGAAAGCCAAGGCCGCCAAATCCACCAGCTTGATAGCGGGTTCGTGCCGCAGTGGCGGCATCCTGATTCCTGGCATCGCCCAGCACTGAGCGATGGTCAAAGCCAGAGCCTTGGTCGCTAATGGTCAGTTGGATATTTTCGCCGCGGTCGTGATAGCCAATGGTGATGGTTTTACTTTCATCATATTGGTGGCCATGGCGATGGGCGTTGAGGATCAGCTCCTTGGCACAGGTCATAAAGGCCTCCACCTTCATTTCATCCATGCCACTTTGACGAATCAGGCGCGCCAGGAAGGCTTGTGCCTGATCGATAAAGCGATCCCGCGAAGGGATGGTGAAATTAATCCGCTGGCGTAGCATGGGGTCTTTGGTGGTGAGGTAGAAAAGGTCTTCCTGGGCGAAGTCGTAAACTTCATGGGCCGTTTCCTCTTCCATCTTTTCCAAAAGTTGATCGAGCCGATTCTGTGCTTTGGTTTTGGCGCCCTGATCAATGACCCGAAAGCGTAGGGGGCCAATGGCGAGGGTGTCGTTGTCGTGTAACTCGGCCCGCAGGATGTCTTTGCCATTGCGGTAGATATGCGCTTCTTGGCAGCCTACTTCAATAAAGAATCGCTTTTGTTCTTTATAAAAGCGGGCGTGACGCTCCTGCATATCGCCACCTTTGGCGCGGATGCCGCAGTTGGCCCCTGAGCCAATGGTAAGATTGTCGATGAGCGGTATTTTTTTTCCCGCCATGGCGGTGTTGAGCACCTCAAGTTGAAACATCGACCATTGTCTCCCAGGCGAAATAAGAGGATCTTCGGCTGCCATATGGTATCGACAGCGAGAGAGTCCTCACATACTCAGACCACATCTAGGCACCAGCAGTGCCGATAGCTAGGATAGCCCCTGGTAGTTCAATCTCAAGGCCAGAGATGCCCAGGTCTCTACCACTTTTGCAGGCGTCTCGCCCCGAGTCGCCACTTGTGCCAATCGAGAAAATCATGATTATGCCGCACCACGGCACGGCCAGGAGTTCACTGGCCGTCCTTTTTGGCTCACTGGCATATGGAGTGAACGATATGAGTCGCGGAACCTTATTTGATAAAGTGTGGGATGCCCACGCGGTGCAAACCCTTCCAAGCGGGCAAACCCAACTATTTATTGGCTTACACCTCATCCATGAAGTGACGAGTCCACAAGCCTTTGCCATGTTGCGGGAAAAGGGTCTGAGTGTCGCCTATCCGCAGCGCACAGTGGCCACCGTAGACCACATTGTACCCACCCAGAACCAACAGCGCCCGTTTGCTGACACCTTGGCTGAAGAGATGATGCAGGCCATTGAAGACAACACCAAGGCGAATGGTATTACCCTTCATAACGTTGGCAGCGGTAAGCAAGGCGTGGTGCACATTATCGCCCCCGAGCAGGGGCTTACCCAGCCAGGTATGACGGTTGCGTGTGGTGATAGCCATACGGCTACCCATGGGGCCTTTGGTGCCATCGCTTTTGGCATTGGCACCAGCCAGGTGCGCGATGTTCTGGCAACCCAAACCCTTGCCATGGGGCGCTTAAAAGTGCGTCGCATCCAGATCGATGGTGATTTGGCCCCAGGCGTGTACGCCAAGGATGTGATTTTGCATGTGCTGCGTGTTTTGGGTGTGAAAGCTGGTGTTGGCCATGCCTATGAATTTGCTGGCTCAACCATTGCCGCCATGTCCATGGAAGAGCGCATGACCATCTGTAATATGGCCATTGAAGGGGGGGCGCGATGCGGCTATTGCAACCCCGATGAAACTACCTTTGCCTATATCAAGGGCCGTGAATACGCCCCGTATGGTGCAGCCTGGGAGCAGGCAGTTGCCTGGTGGCAAACGCTGGCATCGGATGCGGATGCGGAATTCGATGACGTGGTGCATTTTTCTGCGGGCGACATTGCGCCCACGGTAACCTGGGGTATTACCCCTGGTCAAGGCCTTGGCGTCGATGAGCAGGTTCCTGGTCCCGACACCATGCCAGCTGATGATGCGGCTCTGGCTGCTGAGGCCTATCGGTACATGGATCTCAAGCCTGGCCAGCCGATTGCTGGAGTGCCCATTGATGTTGCCTTTATTGGTAGCTGTACCAATGGCCGCATCACCGATTTACGGGAAACGGCGCGGATCATCCAGGCCCATGGCGGCACAGTGGCATCATCGGTTACCGCATTCATTGTCCCAGGCTCAGAAGCGGTAAAGGCTGAGGCTGAAGCCGAGGGGCTGCACGAGATCTTCCTTGCCCATGGCTTCGAATGGCGTGAGGCGGGGTGCTCCATGTGTCTGGCAATGAACCCTGACAAACTCCAGGGCCGGCAGATTTCCGCCTCGTCCTCGAACCGGAATTTCAAGGGTCGTCAAGGCTCGCCACAGGGGCGTACCCTGCTCATGAGTCCAGCCATGGTAGCCCTAGCGGCCTTGGAGGGACGGGTGAGTGATGTCCGCAATGTCGTTGGCGTTGCTCAGTAAACCAAGCATTACCGATTACTTTTCCTATTCACACGATGAGAGTTGAACCATGACTGCATTAACCCCCATTGAACGTATTTCTGGTACTGGCGTAAGCGTGCGCGGCAATGATATTGACACCGATCGGATTATTCCAGCTCGCTTCCTGCGCTGTGTCACCTTTGACGGCCTGGGTGAGTATGCTTTTGCTGATGATCGTATTGGTGAACGCGAACAGGGTGGAGAGCATCCCTTTGACCAAGCTCGATTTCAGGGCGCATCAGTGCTGGCCGTAAATGCCAACTTTGGTTGCGGTAGCAGTCGCGAGCATGCTCCGCAGGCGATCCAGCGATGGGGTATTCAGGCCATTGTTGGTGTATCCTTTGCCGAGATTTTCTTCGGTAACTGTGTGGCACTAGGCTTGCCTTGCCTGACCGTAAGCAGTGCTCAAGCAGAACAGTTGCAGCAGCTGATTGAAGCCGATCCGCAGTTACCGATTGATGTTGATGTCGCGACAGCAACCATTACCGCAGGTCAAGAATCTCTGCAGGCGCAGATCCCACAGGGCGCCCAGCGCATGTTCCTCACTGGTCACTGGGATGCCACGGGACAATTGCTTGATGGCCGTGATGCGGTGGCCGATGTCGCCAAGCGTCTGCCATACGTCGGGGGATTTGTCGGCGCATAAGTACCGCAGCCCAGTGTCACGAGAATCATCGCAATTGCTAGCCAGGGCAACGCAAAGCTTGTCATGGGCAGGTATGCCCGCTTCGCCGGGCATGCCTCTAGTGGAAACACCTTATTGCAGGCCACTTGGGAAAGCGGCGGTTCTGGGGGTGAGCTTTGCGCCGCGCCTTGCATCGCTAGCGAGATTGAAAATCTCACACAGGCTCGCTTGAGGCGATGGACCGTGATTACAAACAGCACAGCCCCGGCAGCATATGCTGCCGGGGCTGTGCTGTTGTGGTACGGGTGAGAGGACTCGAACCTCCACATCCAAAAGGATACGAGGACCTAAACCTCGCGCGTCTGCCAATTCCGCCACACCCGCGTGTGTAGGGGGCGCAGCCTACAGCGGTTAACGACAGTGCAAGATCGTGCAGGCTGACAGCGCCGGTCCTATGGCATTATGGCGTGAGAGATGCTTGGAGACGTTGGAGGTGGCGTTGGTCACTATCCAGGCGTTGCAGGATAGTCCGCCGTATCATAAGACAGATAATCCCCCCAGCGAGAAGGCCAAGGGTAATCGCACTCCCTAAGGGATCTACCGCGAAGCCAGTGTCCCAGGCATAGGCCAAGACTAGGTCTATAACGAAGAAGATGAGCCGGATACAACCCAAAAACAGGAGGACATACGCCCATACTTTTAGGCTCTTAGCCCGTGAGATGGCGCGTCGTTGTTCGTTCTTGAGGGCGGCAAGGGCACGTTTCGTGCGATGATCAGTCATAAGGATGTCCTCAAGCGGTTCGGGCGATTCCTGCGAGATTACTCCCATGCTGCTACAAAAGAGTCACTTGTCGAGGACCGAGTAAGTGGTGTAATCCTCCAGTGTTGATGGATGATTCGCGTGAAAAATGGAGGAGTTGATGATATTTCAGATGGTCTATGTCAGTAAGGCTGCCGAAGATCTCAGTGCTCACGATTGCGAGGACATTATTGCCAGCTCGCAGCGCAATAATGCCCAGGATGGGCTTACTGGTGGCCTGCTTTTGTGTGATGGTTGGTTTGTGCAAGTCCTTGAGGGAGCCGTGGGTTCGGTGAATGCGGTGTATCAGCGCATTGCTGGAGATCCACGGCACCGCTATCCAGTGATCATTGGTGCGGAGTACCTGCAACGTCGAGATTTCCCTGACTGGAAGATGCGCTTGATTAGTATCCGCAATGTAGAGGACGCAGTGCCCATTATTCGCCGCTATACTCCAACGACTGCCTTCGATCCCCAGGGGCTCACTCGCATGAGTGCCGTGGAACTCATGAAGGACCTCGCGCAAGCGCAGGCCTCGTAATCGTCAGCAAGCCTAGCTGCCAATAACGCTGCGCTCAGGCGTTATTGGCAGCATTCCAAAGACTAGTGACCGCCCATGGCTTTGAGGATGCCAGCCATGACTTCGGGATCGACATCGGCAAATCCGCCAGAAGCGTCTAGGGTAGCGCCTTTGAGAGCTTGTGCTGCTGGCGTACCCAAAAGGGTGCAACAATCGGCCGTATCCTGGGTTTCAAAAACCACCAGCCCGGCCTCCCTGGCGGCGCTAACGCCGCCATCTAAGCCAGCCATAAGGGCAGAGCGGGTCCAGGCAATATCGATGCCCGTGTAAATGCCATTACGACGATTGCCGTATTCATTCTGCCCTTGAATCACCAAGGGGCGTAGGGCTTGCTTGCTAGCGGGGTAGAGCCCCGATCCTTGCAGGCGGCCATCATTGGGTGAAAGGGGGATGCAGACATAATAAGGCTTACCTCGAGGCACGGCGCGGGCATGGCGCACAGCTAAATGGTAGACGCCAAAGGTGTTGATGGCGAATACACGTGCATAATCTTCCGGCTTAATGCCGACAAACAGAGCTGGGTGATTGATGGCGGCAAAGGGGTAGAGATGGCTAAAAGCCAGCTGCTGTTCTTTGCAGGCGGCAAAAAATGCGTCCACCTCTGCGTAATCGCCTTGATTGACTTGCACGGGAAGCACCGACCCCGATCCCGTTTCATCTACGAGATGCTGCGCGGTAGTTTGGATGTTCTCCACGTTGCGACTGCCGGTGATAACCACCTTCGCCCCACCAGCAGCAAAATTTTTCGCCACCGCATAGCCAATAGAGTCAACTCCGCTGGCTCCAGTGACGAGTACCGTGGCATCGCTAAAATCCACACCATCTGCAGCAGCCCGCAATAAGGGGGGAAACCGTGCGTCGGCAACCATTGCCGGATCAATCTGTGGAGTCCAAGTGCCGGCGGTATCGCTGGTGCACCATGAGCCAATTTGCATCTGTCATCTCCTCGCTCGATGTTGTGGTAAGACCGCAGCCTAGGGGTGTGTGGCAAGGTTCCAGGGCTTTTCTGTGCTTTCCACAGGGCGGCGCAAGGCGTGCCCCAGGGACCGCCGATCTCCTGATCGGCCAGCAGAAACGCCCTTAATGGGTGCTTTCGGCACTAAAGGTATGCCCCAGGAATCGTGCGTTCCCTGTCCTGACAAGACTTGCATCACCATGATGCGCAAAAATTGTGGCCCATGCTTCCCCCTTCACAAATGCATGGCCTTGGCACAGTGTGGCCTCGCTTGAGATGGTAGCCTCGGAAAGGATGGCAGTAGTATGGCCGAGCCAGTGATTATAGCAGTGCCGCCCAAGGGCGGTAGTTTAGACGATGTAATGCGCCGTTTAGTTGCGGTAGGGTGGCTGCGTCAGGACCTGGTGGCGGAAATACGTCGGCTTATTAAAGAGGACAAGCGGCGAATTAAACTGGAAGAGGGGCTCATGAGCCTGTGGCAGGATCATGATGGTGATGAAGCGGCAACCATGCGCGCTGCGGATCAAGCAGGGCATGATCTTGACGATATCTCAGCAGCTTTGGGGCGCATGCGCCGCATGCCCGATGCCAATGGCAAGCTCCAGCTTTCCTTTACTCCCAAAATGGGGGTGGATACCATACTGCGTAGTTATCGCGATGATCGCCATGCGCTTACCCGTGAAGCGGCGGCAACCATGCATCTGGAGTTAGACCTTACTCGTTACGGTCGGCCAACGCGGATGATGTTTGACCATTTGGAGTTCGAGTACGCGGGGGTTATGGGTGTGCTGGTGGGAACCGAGCACGAAGTGACACCAACCTACCTGCGCAAGCATAAGCGCGATATTTCTCTGACCTGCTACGATGCCTTTCATAATACCCTGTTGGATGCCTTGGATACTGGTAAGGTGCGTAATTGGCAGGAAATGCGTGAGCATCTCATCGAAAGTAATACCGATGTGCGTATTTTAGGGAGTCTGGGCTTGGATGATTATCTGGGCCATTTTGTACTTATGCCCGAAGAGCGCGGCAAGGCCTGTATGGCCAGTGGTGGCGGGCGCCGCTGGGCAATGGTGCAGGATGATCCCAAACTTGCTCACTTGCGCGAGCAGCCCATTCTCATTGATGCCCAGTTTGAAGAGGTCTATAAGCAAATTCTTGCTGCCGAGAGTGTTGGCTTAACCTTTGAAAGCACGACTCATGACATCGAAGAAGCCTGTGCTCGTGATGGGCGCACAGCAATTTACATTGTGCGCTCGGGCTCAACCATTGCCTGTACGCCTGGTTTGACTGTGGTGGGGGAAGATCTGATTACCAGTGAAACGATTGTTGCGGTCAATGAGGAGCGACTGGAGCATAATCGCGGTGTTGGTACCCTAATTGACAGCCTCGCTCCCGTGGCCCATGATCATTCCGATGCCTGGCGAGCCCGTTTGGCCGCTAAACTTGGCGAAAAACTGCTGTAAGGATGGGGATGATGTATCTCGAAACCCTTGCACTCATGCTTCCCAGTGGTGATGCGGGGATGTTCAATGTGGCCCAGCATCAGCTCTTGGTGATGATTATCACCAATGTTATTGGCTGTTTGCTGTGCTGGGATATTGCTCAGCGCAAGAATCGTAATCCGTTGCTATGGGCGATCATAGGCGCCCTCTTTGGGCCATTGGCGGCGCTTGTGGTATTGATTTTGCCAGCAGTACCAGGATCTGGCGCAGGGAGTTCATCGCCTAAAGGCTGGTAGCATGATGGCGTTACGCGAAAGCAGCGAAAGTCCTTGAGTCTGAGTATCTGTATCCGATAATAGAGTAGTTTCCTTGATCATGCTGGCTGCGGTACTGAGGTGCCGTAGGGCGGCGTGACGATTCTGGAATGCTCCACGGAGTGCAGCCATGTCGGATGAAACACGATCGGTAAATGGCCTTGCCTCACAGGTGGGACGCTACGGTAATGTGCGTCCGACCCAACAGGTGCAAATGGATCGCAAGCAACGGCATCACGACAGTAATGCCCAGTATCACCCTCTGCACCCAGATGAAGATGATGACGAGAACGCCCAGGACACGGGCCGTCCAGGAAAAGATCAAGAAGATTCCGGTGATGAACTACTCTCGCCCTTGGCACAGGAGCTTGATCGTTTGCGCCTTGCTGGGGAATACCCCGATCACGAAGATCTTAAGGCTTTACGTGGTGGGCGTCATTATCGCGAACAGCGAGCACATCAAGAATCCGAACGTGATCAGCCACAGGATCACGCTCCTCCTCCCCCGTCATCAGAGCCCGATCCATAGCTGATCATCATGCCGGCGTATAGGGTAGGTGCGTAGGCAGCTTCCCTCTGGGCCGCTGCCATCATCCATGCAAAATGACCACCCATGATGGGGGCAGCGAATGCTCTCCTCATCAATCGTAGCCTCTGCTACCATGGGAAGATTGCGGTGAGGGCAGCGATCTTTAAAGGCAAAGAATCGTTCGCCTTGACGAATGATCCCAATTTCCCGGGCCCCAAACTGCAGGCGTCGTCGCGTGCCATCGGGCCAATCGCTTAAGGGGCCAAGGTTTTCCCAGCGCAGATCATCATGGTCATCAATCATTATCGGCTCTTTCTGGTCGCGTCATGGTAAGGTGGGCACTGATGTTCTGGGCATGGCTGTCTTTGCGCAGATGGGTGCCGAGGCTCGCCGTGCGAGTATGTGCCATTGCCGTCACCAGTTGTGACACAAGTAACATATTCTGCAATTCCCAACCAGCTTCATGTTCGAGGGCGCCGCGGGCCTGATGGTCGGCCCAAAAGCCGATGCTGCGCAGGGCTGTACTTAATCCATCGTGATCGCGTTCAACCCCGACATTGCGCCACATCATGGCGCGAAGACTGCGCAGGAGATCAGGAATATCGAGTTTACTTGAGGCTGCAGGGTAGTGGTCTTGACTGATGCGAATGCGACCAGGGAAGCCACCTTCAGCCGCCGCCTGGATACCTGCCTGTAAGCCGCAGATAACACCTTCCAAAATAGAATTACTGGCGAGACGATTTGCCCCATGCAGGCCAGTGCAGGCAACCTCGCCGGCGGCAAAAAGACCACTGATGGTGCTGCGCCCCTGGGCATCGGTGATGACCCCCCCGCAATGATAGTGGGCACTGGGGTGTACGGGGATCCAATCGCGAGAAATATCGATGCCAAACTCTTGGAGACTACCAAAGATAGTGGGGAAACGCTGTCGTAAATAGTCCTGCCCCAGGTGGCTGGCATCAAGCCATACATGGGGGAAACGGGTATTGCGAATTTCCGCGATAATTCCCTGGGAGACAATATCACGCGGTGCGAGGTCGCCATCACGGTGATAGCGGGCCATAAAGGCTTCTCCCGCATGATTCTTGAGTACGGCTCCCTCGCCACGCATGGCTTCAGTAATCAATAACCGTGCAGCCCCCGCTAAGTAGAGGGTGGTGGGGTGGAACTGCATAAATTCACAATCTGCTACCGTAGCACCAGCGCGGTATGCCATCGCCAAACCATCGCCCGTGGCGATGGTGGGATTCGTGGTTTCACGCCACATGCGGCCGCAGCCGCCAGTAGCCAAGACGGTACTGCCAGCCAAGGCTGCGTAAATTTCTCCCCGGCGGTGGTATAATGCGCCCACTACGCGCCCGTCTTCCTTGAGTAAATCGAGGCTAAAACTATGTTCACGCACCGTAATTAAAGGGTGCTGCAGCACTGCATTGCGGAGGCTTTGTGAGATTTCTGCACCGGTACTATCGCCATGGGCATGAAGAATACGCCGGAAGCGATGTCCGCCTTCGCGAGTAAGGTCTGCCTTGCCTGTGCCTGTGGCCTCGCCGTCAAAACGGCAGCCATGGCGACGTAGGAAGGTGATCGCCTGTGCCGACTGTTTGAGGATTTCGCGCGTCTGCAGTTCATCGCACAAACCGCCACCAGCCTGCAAGGTGTCTTGCACATGCTGCTCAATGCTATCGCCGAGATCACGTTCTTGATCATCCAGTACAGCGGCGATGCCACCCTGGGCATAGCGGGTATTACTTTCCTGTAATTCTCCTTTGGTAAGTAGCAGTACCTCGCGATCATTCTCCGCTGCAGCCAGGGCCGCCACACAACCAGCAATGCCAGAGCCGATTACCAGTACATCAGCATCCAAATGCGGCTTGCGTCGCAGGTCAAAACCCAGGAGGTAACGAGTGGTGGCGATGCCATCGATGGGGTGCAGGTGCATACCAGACGTTCTCCTCGTCCCGAATGAGCCGGGTGTGGGGCAATACAGCGGCCAGAGGCCTACGGTGACTCAGGGCTCATATCCATGTCTTGAAGACTGGCCTGAACGGCTTGCGCAAACTGCCTGCCACGATCGGCAAAATCCTGAAAGCTTCCAAAGGAAGCGCAAGCTGGTGCCAGGAGCAGGGTGCCAGAATCCGGCGCGCTGGCAATCCAGGCCAGGCCGTTGGTGACTGCGGTATGGAGATTGACGCAGCGTTGGAAGGGTATTTTGGCCTGTATACAGGAGAGCGCCAGAGCCTCGGCACAGTCTCCAATCAGTAGAACCATACGATGCTGGCGAGCGCGTAGATCCCGCCAGAGCTCGGAGAAATCGCCGCCTTTGTCATGGCCCCCAAGAATGAGGGCCACAGGCCCATCAATGCTTGCAAGTGCCGCCCGACTGGCGAGGGGGGTGGTGGCGGTGCTGTCATCGATGATGGTATAGCGCGCATCGCGATGAATCACCTGCAGGCGGTGGGGAAGCTGCGCAGTCTGCCGTAAGCGCGCCGCACATTGGGTAGGATCAAGGCCGTGATGCAGGGCCACGCTCAAGGCCAAGCAGGCGTTACTGGCGTGATGGCTGCCCAGTAAGGGGAGGTCGCTGCGCTGGGCAAGTATACTGCCATGCTGATCGACAAAATGCTGTTCCTTGAGTTGCACCAAGGGGAGCAACCGTTCCTGTGGCAGGAGGTGTTGCAGCTGGCTTGGCACGGCCAGGTGCTGAGCCCAGCGCAGGCCGTTGAGTTTGCTGGCGTGATACTGTTCAAGGTCGCCATGCCAGTCCAGGTGATCGCGATCCAAGGAAGTGAGGATGGCGCAGGAAAAAGAGGGTGCTTGGCGCGCGAGTTGCGCCAATTGAAAGGAAGAGAGCTCACAGATCCAAGGAAGTTGGGCGGAACCTGGCCACGCTGCGGCCATGGGTGTCCATGAGTTCCCCATGACTGGCCAGCCCAGTAAGGCACCCAGGATGGCGGCGGTGCTGCTTTTGCCTTTAGTCCCCGTAACCATAATCCGCGGGTGCTGGTGATTGGCCAGACACCAGCCTTCCGCAGCACTCAGAGGCGCGTGGTCATGCGGCAGTTGGCTCAGGGTTCGTGGGGTAATGGCTGGCGAGACAATAACCCAGTCCATTTGTCGTAGCCATGGGTGATCCACATGCCCCTGATCAAGCAACCACCCTTGTTGCGCAACAACACTGCGATGGGGCTCAGGGTGCTGATCAAGAAGGTGGACCTGCGCCCCATGCAATGCACACAAAGCGGCCGCTGCCATGCCGCCCCCATGGCTGCCGATGCCCCATATGCACACGCGGGCGCCAGAGAGCTGCGCTAGGGAGGGGGCAGGCTGGAAGGGAAGGGGCGTCATTGCTGTGCGGCAAGGGGACGATCTGGTGTCGCCGCCTTGAGCGCTTGCACCAAGGAGTCATGGATGCCAAGCACTTTATGCAGTCCGACAATCTCAAACACCTTACGAATGGGAGATGATGGTCGGAAGAAATGGAGGTTGATCCGTTTGGCGTCACTGGCCAGGCCTGCGATGACCCCCAGTGAAGTGATTGCCGCACTATCCAGGAAGGAAAGTAAGGCGGCGTCAACAATGATCGTATCACCGCCACCAGCAATAATTCCAGTGATGCGATTGCGTAGTGCTTCGCTGCTTTGGCGGTCGAGCCGACGAGGAAAAGGAATAATGCCGATGTTGTTGGTGTGGCTCAGCACATAGGCATAGGGGTCGCTTATCGTAGGCCCCGCCGCGCCCATACGTGCCCGCTCAAAATGAACATGGCGGGGAGGGCAGCCATAGCGACGCTGGCAGCTCAGCGGCACAAAGGCATTAGCCACCGCCAAGGCATTACGTGCGGTAGATGCCACGGCCTGGATCGACAGCGTCGGAAGGTCTTCGCGTCCATCCGAGTACGGTTGATAGGGGAGAACAACAGGGAAAGCGTGTATAGGCATCGGCAATCGATGGAAGGTAAGAGGGTGGGGAATGCCGACCGCAAACATGCGCACTAGGCACTGCGCACGTTAAGAATATGGAGCGGGCGAGGGGAATCGAACCCCCGTCACCTGCTTGGGAAGCAGGAGCTCTACCATTGAGCTACGCCCGCGCAGTAGATCGGCGATAGGTATCAGCGTGGTGCGCTAGCATGGCCAAAGCCACCAAGGCTGCAAGACGAAAACGCTCCCTGAGTTCTTGCTGTCCCAGGTCCCTGTAATCCATGATCCCGTCTCAAGTCCAGCGCAACTAGTAAGTCGCTCGGTCTCGCTGTGCTGGTTTTAGTCGGGCTGTGAAGATGTGGGATGTCTCTGTTGCAGGGCGGCTCAAAGCTCGCCCCCGGGATCGCCGATCTCCTGATCGGCCTGCAA
>REDP01000099.1 GCA_007693455.1 Planctomycetota bacterium
ACCCTGCGCACCATGGTGATGGTTCGCGTGTGCTCCTTTTGGATGAACCTACCTCGGCCCTCGATGTTGCTCATCAGCACGCATGTCTTCGTATCGTCCAGCATTTTGCCCGCCAGGGCGTAGCTGTACTTACGGTCTTGCATCATCTAGAACTGGCTGCCACCTATGCTGATCGAATGCTTGTTCTTGATCATGGCCGTACTGCTGCCCAGGGGCAGACCACTGAGGTCATGGATCCGAAAGTCTTGAGCCAGGTGTACCAAATCGATCTTCGTTGTGGCTGTGATGAGGATGGTCATTGGTGGGTGCACACCTGTCCTCAACATCAAGACGATGCCCATATTCATTCACTCCTTGCAGGGGGAAGTCATCATGTTTGAAATCAATCCAGCAATGCATCATGATCTCTCGTCAACGCTGTCTATTGGGGAGGATTTGAGCGTCCAGGATGTGAGCCCTATACTAGGTGCTGATACCTGGAGGGATGCTTCTCCCCCGAGTAACAGTGACTTGTTGAATTATTTGCAGCGACTCCGCTGCTGCGATAGCATATTTTCTCAGCATCAGACCCCATCTCCCAGGCCAATACCTCTGATCCCCTTGTGCTTTTCTGGCCCAGAACTCATAGATCGACTAGAGGATCTTGGGGTTCTGCGAATGGTACTGGTCCATAATCATGGCGGTATGGTAACCACGGGGCGCATGCGTGACGCCCGCCATCGCAAGCATCGATCATCGGTTACAGCACATCCCATCGACACTCGCTTGCGTCATCATCAGTGGAGAAATATCTATGCTGTTGGCGGTCGTTATCCGGGCATCTATGTAACTGATCGGGAGCAACGGCTTGCTCTGGCCTGGATATTAGCCCAGGGAAGTCGATCCCGCGCCTTTGCTGCCCTCTGCGCCGATGGTTCATGTGCTGCAGATGGCTTTAGTACGATTCAAAGTCGTGCCCAGCGTCATCAGCGACTCAGTGATCGAAATGGTTCAGAAGTCCGCGCCCATCTTCTTGAACAGTGGCAATCCATGGTCGATACGCATCAGTTTGGTCCATTGCTCTCTCGTCTGCGCTTATCCACGCAGCAAGCGTATATATTGGCTGAAGAGGTCTATACGAGGCGAGTTCCCATTGATTGCCTCTCTGTGCTCTCCTCGTCCCTTATTAAACAACAGATTCCAGCGATGGTTTTTATGGAGAATGACGCTGGTATCAGTATCCATTCAGGATCCCCTTTTTATACCACCTCGGATTCTTCCTCGCGCATTGGGCGTTTGAGTGATGGTGAGCATCATTGGCTACTAGATGCGATAGATGGCCTGTGGTTGGTTACGCGGCCGAGTCGAGAGGGGGATGTGCACAGCCTCGAGGCATTTGATGAGCGCGGCCATCCGGTGGTCAAGTTCTTTGGCCAGCGTCCCTGGAAATCGTGTGAGGATCCGCGTTGGCTTCCGTTGCTGGTCGAATGCACCGGAATCCAGGCTTTGCCTGTGGCATAGCACAACGCTTTAGTAACCGTTCCAGCGGCTATGGAGTCATCATGAGGAATACTTCTTTAACGCCCTACCCTGGTGTAGTTGTAACGAATACGATATGGGGTCCTATTTACATAATAAATAACTCCAGTGAGGTTGATCTTAGCCAAGCCTTGGATTGCCCTGGCCAGCCTTTTATCGATACAAGGCCCTTGCGCGAACGGGCACAATTTTATTTGAGTTTGGGCGGCGTGCCGGCTGTTGGCTCTCTTCTGCGTCAACATCCTGATATGATGTTTGCTCTTTTCCGTTGCGAAATTGCGGTGTTTGGACCTCAGAGTACGCTTGCTCAATGCATCGCCAAGGCATGGCAGGTCGAATTGGGCGAGTCTGCCTTAGAGGGTTTATTGGCCGATTTACGGCATTGTCCGGAGCTTCGCGACATGGTGATCGAATTGGAGTCGGCGCACCACTTGTGTGCAATGGGAGAGATATTGTTGGCGCGTGAGATTTCCGAAAGGATTGCCTTCCTAGAATGTCCTCAGCCCTTGCTGCTTATGGATCGTTTACTGCTTGCTCGGCGTGTTGGGCAAATGCCCGAGATGCCCTCATCCATGACCGGACCAACGCTATTACATCACGAATGGCTCCAATGCCTGAAATCGTCTTTAAGCCCACTTCGGCTTTATGACTCCAACGTTCTATTAATGCCATCCATATCTATGCTTGCAAGGAATGGTGGGCAAGGTTGTACGAAACCATTTATTACCTCATTGCGTTGTTTTAAGACTGAGAATCTGCTGGAGTTGGCCCTAAGCGCTCGTGCTGCGGATCTCCCAGCCTTGGCTTTGTCAATATTAGCATGGGAGCATGATGGGGTGGATGACTGTCATTGTAATGAGCTTCTATCGCTTGAGGTGGATCTTCTTACGCAATTAGGCCGACTGCATGAAGCGTGGAATTTGAGTCAGCATATTGATCACTATGGGGCAAGGGCAATTCGACGGGGGCGAATTTTGTATGCAGCCAATCGCAGCGAGCAGGCCATAGCTTGCGTTAATTGTGGGATTGCAGCCTATGAGACCGGTCCGTTGGCTGCCGACGAGCATTTAGCGTCACTCTATGTCATGTCAGCCCAGCAGTGTCTGCAGAAGGATCACATGCTTCATGCGCAGGGAAATCTAGAAGCCTTTGCCAAAGTGGCTCATCATGCTGATAGCTCTTTGCGGGCTATGGCAGATCTCTTGACTGCCTATGCTGCTCCATCTCCCATACAGAAATACCAATCTCTCTATGGCCTGGGGGAGCGCTTGCGGTCGACTGGTGAATGGCGGTTTCTCTCAGTCTTTGCTCAAGACTTCATGTGGGCAGGGGTGCTTCCCAGCAATGGGAGACAGGCACCTGGCAGCCATGATTTGCCCCCAGTCACGGCCTCCCAACGATGCAGGGGACAAGTCCACTAAAATCCAGGTTGCGAAATGTTATGTATTTTACGGTCGCCGCATCCAGCGCGGTCGCCACAGCCAGAGGCCGCTCAGAGTCATGATGATAATGCCGGTACTGGTGAGCAGTAACAGCGGCACGCGGATGAACTCGGGCAGCCATTTCCAGGAATGCAGCCAGGAGAAACTCCGCGCCTGGAAACGGTCCCAGGGATCGAGTTTGCGGGTGAGATTACCCAGGTCGGTGGAGAGGTAGAGGGTGGTTCCGGGGGCGTTTACCGGCCTCGCCCGCCACACCGGCAGGAAGCGATTAATAAACGGGTAATCGTTGTCGAAGGTGGTTTGCAGCCCCTGCAACTGGACGGCGCTGCCCCACACCCGTTCGCCGAGGAGGATGGCGGCCCGTTCTTCGGCTCCGGAAATTTCCGCGGTGGCAGCTTCGCTAGTATCGCCGCCGGCGTCGCTGTCCGCGGCAAACCAACGGACCTGGTGTTGGATATTGCGCTGTCGCCATAGCCAGATTCCATCCAATTGACGCAGATCCAATTCAACCACATCGCCGGCGGCGTGGAGCTGAGCCGGTGGGCTGAGGTTTGGCGGCAGGCCCAGGGCTTGCGCGGGATTGGGGCGGGGCGGACGCTCGGCCACATAGACCATGACCGTGTGGAGAATACCGCTGGCGGCGCCAATCACCGCAAAGCCGCCAAAGAGCAGGCCCAGCCACAGATGGGCCCGTCGGGCTGCTGGGCGAATGGTCAGTAAGGCGCCCCGTCGCCACACCCGCCACGACAGCCACAGCGCGCTGAGGCCGAGCAGAAGTATGCCCAGGCAGAGGAGAATGGCGAAGCCCTCGCGCAGTTCGCGGTTTTTGATAAAAAAGAATTTATGGAGCAAGCTAAAAAGACTGCGATCCACCTGGGCCAGGGGCGGGTGGCGACTGGAAATATCCCCGGCCACCGTGCTGACGGTGATACGCATGCTGGGGTTATCGGCTTCGGCGATGCGCCACACCGGCAGCAGGCGCTGGATAAACACATATTCGTAGTCGAAGGCATCGAGACGCTGGCCAACGATCACCGGCTGGCGTAGTTCGCGACTGGCGATGGCCAGGGCCACCTGGCGATCACCGTCGGTCAGTAATTCGCCGGAGGAGGCATTGACCCAGGCGACATTCGGATTGATGCCGAGATCGCCCATGGCCGGGGCCGCTGGCCCCCGTGCGGGGGCGGCGCCAATGATCTGATAGTGGGGAATGCCGTGCAGGGATCGCAGGCGCAGGGCCGCCAGGGGCTGATCGGCCATGCCGGCGGCCTGTATGGCTTGTTGGGTGCTGATGAGGGCGGTTTGGCCGTCCGCCACAGTCATGACTTCACGCGGGCCGTGCACCCCCTGGGGAGGGTGCACGACCTTGGTGAGGGTGCGCGAGAGGCCGCTCACGGCAAAGGCGCAGGTTATCAGGGCCAGACTTAGGCCAATCCAGCGGTGCCAAGCCAAGAGGCGTTTCTGTGATAGGGCCATTAGAAGCTCCAATCCATGCCGGCGTAGAAGGAGCGCGGCTCGCCCGCTTGAAAGGTGGGGGTTTCGGCGGCGCTACTGCTATCTCCTTGAATGGGGGTGCTGCCGATCCAATGGCGATCAAAGAGATTGCGCGCCTCCATCCACAGGGTCGCCCCCAGTGGTAGCTCGCAGGCGGCTCGCCAACCCATCATTACGTGGCCATGGGCAGGCTCGGTATTGGCAAAGTCCAGCCAACGGTAGCTCTCTGCGCTTACGGTTGGGCCGGTGGAAATGCCGTGGGGAAGATTCAAACTAAGTTCACCATGGAATCGATGGGCAGGAATGGCTGGCAGGGTATTACTGTCGAAGCGATCATCATCGACGAAATGGAAGCGACTGTAGGTGTAGGACAGACTGGTGCTGAGGCTGATGCCGTTTGCGGAAATCGGCTGTGAACCCCGCAGCAATATTTCAAGGCCATAGCGCTGGGTGCGATCGGCATTGTCATTGATCAGGGTGCCGGGGGCATTGGGATCCTCTTGGGCAAGGATTTCCCGCCGCAGCCAGGCGGCAAAGCCGGTGAGTTCATAGCTGAACCACTGATCTGGGCCAAGATCCTCACGGCCGCGCAGGCCCAGTTCGGCATTCCAGCCTTCAGCGGCTTTTAGGGCACGATCCGGATCGTTGGCATCGGCAAGTTGGGTGAGGGTGGGGGCCTCAAATAATCGGCCCACGCCAGCAAAGATGCGATGGCTGGGCCACAGGGCATAGCTGGCACCGAGGCGGGGGCTAATGCCCCAATAGTCTGCGCTGAGATCGCCCACCCGCCGTTTATGGTAGGCGAGTTGTGCCCCCGCTTCGAGCTGCCATTGCTCGCTGAGGTCCCATTCATGGATCACCGTAAGGGTGTGTTGACGGGCGGCATCATCGATGGTGCTGGTCACATCGCCACGCACTCCGTCAAGATTCTGCGCATCGGTTCCCTTCACCGCTGCCCAGCCGCTATCAAGGCCCAAGCTCAAGCGTTGGTCGCCCATATGGCGGGTAACCCGTAGGGAGCCCTGCACATCTTCCCGTTCGCGCTGGACCCATAGCCCAGCAAAAACCTGCCCGGGAAAGGGGAGGATGACCACCTGATTGACAATGGGATGGTCGAGATCGCTGCGGTGATAGCTGAGTCCACCCACCACCTGCCAATCATCGGCAGTCCACGAGCTGCGCCAGGACAGGCCGGTGACGGTTACATCACGTCGGTAATCCCCGATAATCGCCTGTGGTTGGGCTTGGAAACGGTTCTCTTCGAGCTGTGCACGGGTGAGGCCGCCGGGTAATTCCAGATCGCTTTCCAGACGCTCAATGCCCAGTCGATGTTCCCAATCGCCGTGACGGTGGCCCACGCTGGCCATGGCTTTATTGGTACTGGCCTGTGAATGATCGCGAAAGCCGTCAAACTGCTGGCTGGCGGCGCCGATCCACAGATCCCAGCGCCCATCGTCATGGGCGATTTCCCCGCGCAGGGCACGATGGCCAAAACTGCCCGCCTCCAGGCGCATCTGCGCCGTATGGTCAGCGGAATAGCCGGTGGGCATGAGGATGTCGATGGCGCCCCCCAGACCGCTGCCGCCACTGAGCAGGGCCCGTGCTCCGCGTTGCGCCACCAGATGCTGGGCCCATTGGGGATCCACCACTTGGCCATCGGTGTAGCCGTCGGCATAGGTCAGGGGCAGGCCGTCGCGGGTAATGCGCACGCCATTCATACTAAACGTTCGGCGATCCAGATTAGAGCCGCGAATGCTTAAGAAAAAGCCGTCGCTGCCCGTGGCCTCATTAAAATAGAGACCGGGAACCAGGCCCAGGGCCTCGGCCATATTGCTGACTTTGCGTTGGCGCAGATCCTCACGGCCCAGCACCGTCATGCCGCCGCTGCTGCGCAAGGCATCCTCATCAAGGGCCTGGCGATCGGGGGTGAGGGTGCTGCTGGGTTGTTGCGCTGAGTGAATGACCAGCACCTCAGATGCGCTGGTGGGTGGAGGGGTGTCTGTCTCCTCGGCTGTCAGTGGGGTCAAGGCCAAGCTGAGCAGGCTGCCGCTGAGCAGCAGTGGAAAGGTGGTGGATGGGCGCCAAAGTACGCGGCGCGAAAAGAGGGTATGCATGGAATAATCCAAGGAAAATATTGGTGAATAAGGGGTGCTGGGCCAAAGGTCATGCCCGCTCACGCGCTTGCCATGGGCATCGCGTAGGCGTCTCAACCGGGGGTTGATTAGGGGTGCATCAACTCCTGCAGGCGGCCCGCTCCCGGTGGCATTTTATTCTGCCAGTTGTTGTCAGGCATCGTGAAAATTCACGACACAACAGGAACAATGGGATTGGGGAGCGTTAGGCGATCAGGCTTGACCAGCAACGCCACAGGCCGGGGATTGCCCCTCAAAAGGGCAATTCCTGGGGTCACTGAGACGGATAGAGGCTGATAGCAGCGCAGGTATTTAGGCGATGGGCACGTGGTCGATCAATTGACCAGGGCTCATCCACGGGTGCCGAACATAGGAAACCGGCAGCAGATCCGTACCCAGGACCGCTGGAATTAAGGGTAGGCCAGCGGGTCGAGGATCACCGCTATCCTGCACGGTGTTCATGGTGATGGTGGTCCGACTGGTGGCGGTGGCCGGACTACGGTCCTGCTGATCGGCGGTGATAGCAACGCAGAGCTCACAGGGACGCTCGCCACTAAACACATCGCGTAGGCCGTCACGCAGGCCATCTTGCAGGGTGTATGCCACGCTCATGCCAGACCATGCCACCACCTGCAGGACCCCATGGGGTCCGGCGCCCAGGAGGGCACAGAGCGCAAGTATAGGGATTAACCGTGCCATATAGGGATCTTGTGTTGGGCTATCATTGACAGGTCAATGTCTAGGTCATTGCCGTATAATCAATAGGGAGCTGCGGTATGCGAGTATATGCAATGACAGCATGGCTAACTCAAGATCTGCAGTGAAGGACTGGCCACCCAAACTGGCCCCGAGTCATACCCATATCTGGGCACAGCTGCGAGGTTGTTGATAACGGCAGACGTGAAGCGTTGATAGCGATGTGCGTAAGCTCGGCCACCCGCCTCGAAAAGATGCAATGGATTTCGCCTAAGCTCTTGTGACGGATGAAGTAAATACTGGTGGTCGCGATTTGGCGAGTTGCTACTGGGCACCCGGCGTCGAAGACCCGAGTGCTGAGCGCACGAATTTTTCTGCACGGAACCCGGGAGGCCCTGGGATTGGCCTGCATTGTCAGGTCCGGTTGGTGAACATCGAAAGTGGCATGGCCAACATGCACGATCCTCGGGAGACGGACGACTTCATAGTATCGAAGAAGGCCATAAACAAAGACCACCAACCGTCATCTAATGGCCATAGGTCCACGGGGTTGCTGGAGGAAAGAGAGCTGGCGAAGGGGAAGCCATGCTCAAGGACCATCCTCGGACACGGGGCCCAAATAGGATGGTAGCGTTAGCGATTCGAGAGTGAAGCTGCGGCCGTACAATTTAATGCGGTGCGTTCGACCTGAGGCAGGAGCCGGATGCGGGAAATCTGCACATCCGGATCTGTGCGGGGGCCGTCCCATAAGGGCCGTCCCTACCGCGACCGCCCTGGTTAAGTGTCGTCGTTTCTCTCATCTACTTGGCGCAGGAGGTAACGGGGCACTTTGATCTCTTGGTCGCCTTGGGATTGGCGCTCATGGGCGATAATGAGTTCGCGAATACGCGGCTCGGCTCTACTAAGGGCGGCGAGATTGAGGAAATCTTCCCGCTGGCTGCCCTCCAGCTGCAGCTCGTCCGCCCATGTTTCAACATTGTCGGGTGCCCCACGAAGCCCTCGAACGACATTGTTTAAGAATGGGTAGCTGCATTTAACCCTTTGCGCAAACATCTTTTGCGTAAGGCCCCGCGCGCGCAGTGCGTTTCGAAGGAATAGGGAAAATGGATCCATCTGGCCCATGGTAGTGGGAGTGAGTACACCTGCATGACTTTCTGCTTGTTTCGTACTCTGGAGAATGAAAGTGGGTGCCACCTAGTTACTTCCCGGCGCTGCCGGGCTTTAAGGAAGATGTGATGCATCATTTCAAACCAGCCAAAGCCCTTTTGGCAATCGTATTTGCGTCCCTTGCTGCCCTATCGGCCCAAGAGAATCCCTATCAGCCACCTGAGCGCACGGTTACCTTGAATCCTGTTGTGGGATATCAGTGGGTGGCTACGCCCCATGGGCGGGTGGTTGGGTATACCGGCGAGCAGGCACTGAGGGTGAACCAACACGACCGCCAACAGGCTCACACCTTTGCTTTACATCCCAATAGCGCACTTCGCCTCAATATAGGGTCGATATCTTACGCGCTACGCGGCACGGTTCCAGGTGCTACCGTGCGGTTTATTTTGGCCTTTGACGGTGTGGTCACACCCCTGGATCCGAGCAGTTACTCGGTGAATGGGGGAACCGTCAGTGGTCTGTTTATCGTAGCGGATAACCCCACTATCCTAGCGATTGACATAACTGTGACTGGCGTCCCAGGGGAGGTCGTGGCGCTGACCGTTCCTGCCTCCGCTGAGATTGTTGATGGCGAAGGACGAGTATTAGCCCTGGGGCAGGCATTGGAGATCCCCATTCACCACGAATGGTCTATAACTGGGAACGCCTATTTTCTGGGCTACCAAGGACCGATTGAACCAGCCTATGGTCCGACGGCTCCGCTCATGCAAAAAACCCAAGTGGCTCCAATGGCTCCCCTCAGGGAATACGAGGTTATTCTCACTTGGAAAACTGAGGCCACTGCGGAGCAACGATCTGAGCTTCTTCAACAGTTAGGCATGCACCCTTTTGGCGCACCTTTTGGGCGAGCATCGAGCTACCTGATTCGCACCAGAAACACGCGCTCAGAGATCGTGGCGCAGTTAGAAACAGTGGCGGAATGGAATCTTCTATCGGTTCATGAGCCCATTCAACTGCAGTCAGGAAACCCCCTGGCTCCTTACCAATGGGACAAACAGGCTATTGGAATAGCGGGCGCATGGGAAATTACTACCGGCTCTTCAGATGTCCGTGTGGCCGTTATTGATACCGGGATCGATCCGCGACATCAAGCGTTTGCGGGCCGACTTGTTGATGGTATTGGATTTTCAATCTTAGGGAAAGAAGCAGAAAGAGACCAGGGCATTCATGCATTTAGAGACTCGCTAAATAGTCATGGCACCCATGTTGCCGGTATCATAGGAGCAGGGAAAGATTGGGGTGGCACGATTGGGGTAGCTCCTGAGATTAGCCTTATCCCTATTCGTGTATTTAATCGAAAGACGGGGACAGGGGGAGGGCCGGTGGCAGAATTAATGTTCGCGCTAATCTATGCAGGATCAATTTCCGATGAACAGTTGCAGCAATTTGATTGGTACGAAACCATATTTGTAGAATCAGGAGGATCTAATGAACTCCCTCGTCTTAGTCGGCCTGCTGATGTTATTAATATGAGTTTCGGGGGTCGAAATTCCTGGCCACCCCTAGCAATGTATTTAGACCTCTTATCTGCTGCATATGAAAACGGATCATTATTAATTGCGGCGGCGGGAAATGGTGATCAAGATGGCCTCCCTGAGGCGCTTAGGAATGAAGCGGGACTCATTCTTCCTGCGGGTCACGAAGATGTCTTAGCTATTTCAGCAACCAACATAAAGGGATTAAAGGCATCCTACTCTAATTTTGGAGATGAAACGACGCCGATTTTCATAGCTGCTCCTGGCGGTGAAGGGGCGAAAGTATGGGAAGATCAGAGCGATGGCGGATATTATAGTTCGAATGTTTATATACCACACATACCTCGCTATGGTGGTATATTGGCGCCGGACATGCACCGCACCGACCCCAAACAAGCGAACTGGACAAAGGGGACGAGCATGGCCGCTCCGCAGGTTGCTGGCGTAGCTGCGCTCATGAAATCGGTCAAGCCAGAATTGGATCCGCAGGATATAAAAAATATACTCGCTCATACAGCGATACCAATAGGTGATTCTGAATTCTATGGGCACGGTCTTCTTCGCGCAGATCGCGCCGTAAGAGCTGCCCAATATTGGCCTGCCCAGCCTCCAGAAATTGCTAAATTAGTTGCCGTCCACCATCCCTTCATTGATAGCCAATCTGATGGCACAATCATCCATATCGGCAATATCTTTGGTGGATTCGATCTCCTTGGTGAATTGTCTTGGTCAGTTGTTGGGGGAATGCCGCCTTGGATGTCAATTGCGAGAATGCCGAATGATGGTTTCTTTGAGCGTTGGACTATTGTTGTCGACCGTAGCCATCCGGATTATATGCAAACACTTCACGATTTAGAGTTATCGGAGGGCCTTCTCATTGTGTCAATGATCGTTGAATCGGAGCATGCAGACTCCATTGAGGTGCCCATATCCATCGTGGTTCATCCCATCCCCGAGGTCCCCGATGTCGATATAACTTTCTATATTGTCGATGAATTCACCCATCGAATTGTTGAGAAAAGGACCATCCCATCGTTCGGCCTTCATCCATATTTTTCATTCAGCGGACTGCCGCAAGGGGGGCACTATAGGATTTTTGCCGGAACCGACTGGGACGGGAATGGGCTCATAGATCAAGCGGGCTGTCTTATAGGAAATAACCGTTTCGTTTTACTGTCTTCTAGCTCTGACGGTCCCGAATCGTTGAGTAAAACCATTGATATAATGATGACCCGCCAGCCGAATCTCATCGCTCCAGATCCCGCTGAATCCCCCGAATCCAACCAGTAACCCCCTTAAGGAATGTTAGATGAATCAATCTCCTGTGCTGCTGCCCCTGGTTTTTCTCCTGCTTATGAGCGTGCTCGCCATTGGCTGCGGCATGCGGGTAACGAAATTAACTGATCAGCGCTTCCCGGCCGTGGAGCCAAGCCAAGTGCAGATCATGCGCACCCAACCCACCCACCGCAGGTATCTGGAGTTGGCGATCCTGGCCGATACCGGTGAATTTTCGAACCACGACAAGTTGCTGAATAAAATACGAATCAAGGCAGCCGAAATGGGTGCTGATGCTATAATCATTACGCAAATGGGGACTCAAACCCAGACTACTGGTGGAATGGGGGTCACCAACCCTTATACGGGAATAACCACTTACAGCACGAGCACCTCATCCATTAATGTGGTAGAGGCAGTGGCCATTAAATGGCAATAGGGCCTTCTCTGTTCGTCTGGCTGGTGGAGTTGCGGGTAATCAGGCAAACACGAACTATGGTAGAAGGCCATTGTCGGCAGATGAAATGTGGCGATCGATAACCCGTGTACACGGGGTTTAAGATTTGAGTTGGCAACGAAAATATGGTGTATAATAGCCGACTTGGGGCGTTGGGCCCCGCCCGAGTGCATCTATCGATAAGGGTGAGGAAATGCCTAGCCGTGTATTTGCGTCTGCAGTATCTCGTGACGCCGATGCTTTTGAGCGCTTGCGTAGCGCCATCATTCGCATCCGAAATCTCACGACGGTTACCAAGCACCTGTCAGCGGTGCCCCTGTTGGCACCTGGGCTTTGGCCGTTGAGTGAGGTGGGCTCGTCCTTGGCTGTCGATGACCCCCTATGGCCCTATCTGCGGCAAGCTGCTTACCGCCAATTGGTGGTGAGCGGGGTGGCCCTTGGGGTGCGTGCAGCTGCGGATGAATTCCGCGCCTTCTTGAAGGCGCCGGGGGTGGCTCAGGTCATACATGGTGATGCTGAGGCTGAGGTGCTGGATACGGGCGCGGTGCGCCAGGTGCTACGCTATCTGGGTCGGGCACCAGGTGTGTTGAGGCGGACGGGGGCATCTCCCGATGCCATCAGCCTATTTGAAGCATGTGTACGAGCGCTACTGCTGCGCTGTCGGGTGAACGCTGAAGGTGCAGAGGGGGATGAGTGGCAGATCCCCCAACCGGTGTGGGCAACGGCTTCTGGGGCTCAGGAGCGCAGCAGAATGGTGGCGGCCGATGGGGCAGATCCGGATATGGAGGTGCTGCGGGGTCTGGCCACCTGTTTCTCCTGTGCCGCGGCGGTGGATGATGACGAGCTACAACGGTATGCGCGGCTGTTAAAGCTTCACCTGCTGCGCCGCGAAGACCTCCGTGCCCGGGTGCTTAGCTTGGTAGAGTTGGACCTGCGCCAGCGAGTGGCTCCCTGGTTACTGGGTGAGGGGGGAAGTACGGATGCGCCGCCACCAGACGAGGTGTCCCTATCTCAGGCCGTGGGATTGATTGCTCGGCATTATGGGCGATCCGTTTCTAGGCGTTCCCTGGAACGCCATGGTCCCGCGTTGTGCCGCCTTGGCTGGGCCCGCAAGACCGGCGCCGCGCGCAATGCTTCGATGCTGCTGATGTGGCGCATCCTCGGAGAGGCCCTGGTTCGGCACGGGAGCCCTAGCCAGGCAGTAGGTGCCGGAGAGGGGGCGATGACCCTGCCCGGTGATGGTGCTGAAAATTCTCTGCACAATCTGCACAAAGCGCCTGGAGGCCCTTGACCGAAGCTTCCTAAGATGCTATAAGTCAGCAGGTTACAGCATAGTCTGAAGCAGGGTTCGAATCCCCCCCTCTCCGCTTAAATTATTGTAGCCCTTGCTATAACAAGAAGTTATAGCAAGGGCTTTGGGCCCGCGAGTAGCGTGATAGGCGCCGGTCGCATCTCCTCTTTCGCGCCTCGCCACCATCAATTCAGGGAACTTGCCGACCCTCCAGGCTGCCTAAACGCTGAGGGGCCCCTTGATAAGCTCGCTTCTGGGAGGGGTTTATCCTAGCAAGCCTTTGACTGAAATAGATTTACGAGGGCGGCCTTTCTAATTTTGCCAAGTTTTGAGAGGGCATGCCATGGCAGTGCGTCAGAATAAGGGTCCGGTGTTGGGGATCGTGCTGTGTCTAGCATTGCCCTGAATGCGGTCTTCCAGATTGGTCAGTCGGAGGCGGTGCTGAGCTTTTAGCGGTCGACCCTTGGTGCGCGGGCATAGGGCACAATTCAGAGACC
>REDP01000006.1 GCA_007693455.1 Planctomycetota bacterium
TTCCTAAGGAAAAGTGCCAGTTAAAGCGATTTCTGGTTGCTAGCTAGGCAGCACACTCAAAAACTCTCTATTATCTGCTTTGGCTGGACAGCAGGAGTTGTTCCGTTTCTTCAATCATTCTATTGAGGTTGAATAAAGTGGCTATACGCTGGCGGGCGCGCTGACGGTCAAAGATCACTCTTCGAGTGCGATAAGACTCAATTGCATCTGCTATGGCCTCTACATTCTCGATTTCGACTAAGATGCCAATTCCCTCGATCAGAAGTTCCCGACTTCCTGGAACGCGCGTAGAGATGACAGGGATACCATAGCTAAGTGCTTCGTTTAGCACATTTGCCATGCCTTCATTCCGGGAAATCAGGGCGAAACAGCTTATCGATGTGAAGAAATCACTCATATCCGAGACGTGCCCGAGAAAATGGATTCTGCTGGCCAATCCTCGTTCATTGACCAGACGACGAAGTTGATTCTCTTCTGGACCATCACCGGCAATCATAACGTGGACTGATTCATCGGTTAGGGGTACGATGTCCACCAGGAGATCAAACCCCTTTTGTCGGCTTAATCGGCCTGCGCACCCCACTACCCATGAGCCCTCCGGAATTAGAGTCTTATGAGAAATGCTTTCTTTTCTCTGATCTTGGAGTAATGGCATATCAAAGCCATTGTATATGACCCTTGTGTTCAGGTGATTAAGAAAGAAGTTATGCTGTATAACATTTTGACGAACTTCCTGAGAATTGGTAAGAAGCCAAGCTCGCCAACGTTTGAATATAAGCAGATACTTGATGGAATTGCGAATACGCCGGTTAATTCCAAGATAACATACAATTTTAGGAATTCTGTTTAGCCATGCACACGCGGTTCCAATAAACCAGTCCTCTTTGCGTGCCACAAACAGACTGGTCGGTTTGAACGTTGCGACTATACGATGTAGCATTATAGGTGCGCGAAAATCCAAAATGTGAGATTTACGTGGCACTGAAAAAACGTTAGGACAATCATTGAATTTATCTTCAAAAGTGTTTTCCACCAAGATGACACCCACTGTCCATCCACGCTTCTGCAGGTGCTTGGCCCGCACCAGGACATTTTTTTCGACCCCGCCCCATGTATCGGTTAAACAGACTAGCAATAATCGTTTGGGTTTACTTCTGGAATAACCAGTCCGGCACTGCTTCTTGCTAATTATAGTACCTTTTGCTTCTGTCATGGGGGCTATCGCAATGAAGATTCACATCTAAAATGGTTGAGCTGACAATCATCTTCATCAACTTGTGCCAGGCCCTGATCGGCACGGGTGCGAACACTGCGGCGGGTTTCGGCACGAATAGCACGGTTCTTGGCGATACTCTCGGGAGTAGCATAGCCGCGACCGTGATCCAAGTGGACGCAGGTGGCGCGATGACGCATTTGCAGGCCACGAATGCCGGCATTGGTCAGGCGCTCGCCGAATTCCCGGTCTTGACCGCCGTACTGCATCTCGTGGTCAAAGCCATTGGCGGCGAGGATATAGCTGCGCCAGGTGGAGGCATTGTGCCCGTTCCAGCTGGGCTTAGTAGTGGTAAGGGCATCCAACGCCCTCCCCCAGCGGCTACCGCAGTGGCGCAACTTGGCTTCGCGCGCCAGGTGAGGCGAGCCGTGCTCGGCCAGCCAGCGCGGATCACAGTGACGACCGGCAGCGATATCCTCGGGGCTGATCAAGGTACTGGTGTCCATACTCAATTTATTGTAGCCGCCCGAAAGAAAGCGCCGGGGGCGGGCCAAATGGCAGTGCCAAGCGACAAAATCCCGGTGGGGAATGCAGTCGGCATCGGTAAAGATACAGTAGTCGGCGTCACATAAGCGCACAGCGTGGTTGAGGGCCTGGCATTTACGAAAGCCCTCATCGCGCTGCCACAGATGGAGAAGGGAGTAATTCAGCTGCGGCGCTAGAGCGCGGAGACGCTCTAAGGTCTCTGGCTTGGAACCATCATCGGCAACGATGACCTGATCGGGTCGCCGACACTGGTAGGCAAAGCCCCATAGGACCTTTTCCAGCCACGCTGGCTGGTTGTAGGTGGTCATAATTACACAACACCGCATTATAGCACCTTATACCACCTCAAGCATGGGCAATGATCCGATCACTTCCATGGCCATGACAGCAGGCATCTACATACAGCCGGTCACTTGAGTGATCTTCGCAGCCGCGTCCATGGTGAACGAACTCGCCGGTAAATCATTTCCACAGTCCTGGCGAAGCGATACGACCATGAGGCGATCAGTTGAGGATTGGCGAATTCTTGCGCCTTTGGCTCAAGGTTTAAGAATCTCACGAACTCGAGGTAACAACGCAACCGACGAAACAGCCAAGGATGTCCCACTCCTACGTCAATATACACTACCTCACCTTGATGGATGATAAAATTACGCAAACGCGGATCTCGCCGCGTATATCCCAAACGATATAGACGCTGCAGGGATGCCACCACGAGACTCAGTGAGGCATCATCAACTGGCTGACCAGGGACATATTCACAAACAAAATAACTCTCTCGAATAATACCCCATCGTTTCCGTTCAGCATACTGAATGACACCTGGCGCTTTAAACCCTATGCTCTGCAGTCGCCAATGACTTTTGGCCATGCGGTGAGATGCGCTCCCGCGAAAAAATGGCTCTCCTGCTAACGCGCAGACAGGAATTGCTGCCG
>REDP01000192.1 GCA_007693455.1 Planctomycetota bacterium
ATGCACGCTACCACACAAAGCGGCCACCCCAAGGAGCAAGATGGGGGCGCTGTCGTGCTATACGTGCCTGACCCATTTTGCGCCCTTTGAGTCAACCCTGAAAAGATTGCGAAGGCTCAACTTCGGGGGGGCGTGATGGCGTCACGGCATGTACGCCTTCGCAATCCCGTTGGGATTGACTTGCTTTTCCTTCCGTACCCAGGGTAGCCGCTCAAGGAGCGCAAAACTGGGCTGGGGAGCCCCGTTGTGGCTCGATTACGCCCGGGTTTCGCTACGGCCAATGCTTAATTACCACTGATCTGGAGAGCGATGGTCCCGGGGGCACGCTTGGCTCGCCCTGAATGCGGGAACAGGAACATCCTTGTCAGCCACACCGTGCAGCTATGCTTCATATCTTGCTTTATGAATACACCGTTTTTATGGGACCGCTGCAGACATCGTGAATATTGACCCAACATGGCTACTCACAGCCGCTTCACTTGTCTGTATCTACTCGGTATTGAGTCGCGAGGCCATGGCTGAATTCAGTCTTTCAGACATGGAGGACATGCTACGTGGCCGCCGACGCAGTAAGCTGCTTCAGGCAAAAGTCGAACGCTTTGCCGAACGGCTTGACCGCTTTTTATTCACCTTTTTATTGGTGAACTTTCTTGCCAAAGCCATCGCCGCAGTGGCAATTTTTCTCCTTATTCAGCGCTTTGTCGGCGGCCCGGATTCGGGCCCAGAACTCCTGCTGTATTTCATTATGGGCTACGCCGTATGGCTACTCGCCATAGATATGCCGTTGCGGCCCATTGCTGCCAATCATGCTGAAACCCTGACGCTCTGGCTACTGGGGTCATGGCGCATGGTGTGTGTTATCCTTTGGCCCATTACCAGCCTCTTTGCCCTGGTTCACGGGGGCATGGAGCGAGTGGTTCGCTCCAGCAACGGCGCCGATGAAGAAGAGCAGGCCGAAGAAGATATTATGGCCAGCCTTGCCCTTGGTGAATTACAAGGGCAGATCGCCGAACATGAGAGAGATATGATTGAGAGCATTCTCTCCATGGCCGATCTTACCGTAGAAGAAGTCATGACTCCGCGTACTGACATGCATGCCATTGCGGTCAGTGAAGGCCTTGATGGCGCGGTAATACTTGCACGCGAAACAGGACATAGTCGTTTACCCGTATATGATGGCAACCGTGACAATATCATTGGCCTGCTCTACGTGAAGGACCTCCTAGGCCTGCAGCCCGCTGAGACAACCAGCCTGGAGGAACTGGTGCGCAAAGCGACCTTTGTTCCTGCCACCAAGAAAGTCTCCGAACTGCTCGCGGAGCTGCGCAAAGATCGCGTGCACTTGGCTGTCGTGCTTGATGAGTATGGCGGCACTGCTGGCCTGGTGACCTTTGAAGACCTCATCGAGGTGGTATTCGGACGCATCGAAGATGAATATGATCAGGAAGAAGAGGAGGCCATCCGCCCGCTGAGCGAAAGTTCGTGGGACGTGGATGGACGTGCCCGCGTCAGCGAGCTCAATGAGCGGCTCAAACTCACTATTCCTGAAAGTGAACACTACGAAAGTCTGGGTGGCTTCATCACCGCCGAACTTGGCTGCATTCCTACTGTTGGCACCACGCTCGAAAAAGATGATCTCACACTCACCGTCACCCAATCCACTGATCGTCGGGTGGTCCGCGTAACCATTGACTATCATGAGGATGAACCGCGTTCTGAACGCACCGAACGGCTCGAACGCGGAGACGATGGCGATGATGTCAATGAAGAAGATGGCGCACCCCTAACATAGGGGCTTGCGACTCACCATTGCCCTAGGCGGGGCGATTATACTTGAACCCACCCGAAGGCCACTACCGTTCGCGCCCAATTGATCTCTTGTCCATGCATACGTGAGCTGGACATACACACCATGACAGCCAGCCGAAAGGACGTTTCATGGCTAAGGAAAGCACCCCCCCTAAATGTCCCATTAAAAAAGACGAGCTCAAAAAGTGGCGGACCACGCTCGCCAACAAGCGACGGGAAATCCTTGAAGACATCGGCAGCCTCGAAAAGTCTGCCATGGATATTGACGATGGCCACATTGCCCCGACCCATCAAGCAGACCGCGGATCCGATGCCGACTATCAGGACACCAACCTTCGCTTGGCAGAGAATGAGCGCGTCCTTCTGTGGCAAATTGAGCGGGCGTTGATTAAGATAGATACCGGAGAGCCTGTGCCTTACGGTTTATGCGAACATACCCTCAAGCCCATTCCCAAGAACCGCCTTTCGCTTCTGCCCTGGACGCCCTTATCTATTGATGGTGCCCAATATATGGAAGAGAACGAATTGCAGCTCCAAGATATGCTTATTGATGGCTAGGGTGACTATCCCCTTCGCGAAGACAGCAACAAGCTAACGTAAACCGCAACGGCCAGGGCACAATCTGCCCTGGCCGTTGCGGTTGCGAAAGAATCATTCAGGGAAAAGAGCGCTTGGGCGATCTATTTAACCCGTCCTGTGTATTCGCGGGTGCGGGTGTCGACAACGATCTTTTCACCTATGTCGATAAACGTCGGCACCGAAATGGTTGCCCCAGTATTCACCGTGGCATCCTTCATGACGCGGCTTTGCGTATCACCCTTTACCGCCGGCTCGGTATAGGTGACTTCCATGGTAATGGTATTAGGCAAGCGAATGGCAATCGGGCTACCATTCCATAGGGTGACAACACAGCTGGTATTCTCGATAAGAAAGTCTTTGGCATCCCCAACCACATCAGCGGCTACCTGGATTTGATCGAAAGTTGTTGAATCCATAAAGACGTAGTCTGTGCCATCTTGATAGAGATATTCCATATCTGTATCCATGACGTCAGCCGTCTCCACTTTTTCGCCGCTGCGCAGTGTTTTATCTAATACATTGCCAGTCAATAAGTTCATTACTCGGATTTTGTAAAACGCCGCGCCCTTGCCCGGCTTTACAAAGTCCACATTCTGGCACACATACGGTTGACTCTCAAAGATCACGCGCAGGCCATTTTTGAGTTCACTGGTGTTGATGTTTCCCATGCTCGTTTCCCTCAATGATGAAAGGTAGGTGGCGAAATATGGTCTTCTGCCCGGTTAGCGGACTACCGCCATCACTAGACATGACTCCAGCCCCACCGCACAAACGTGCCGCGAGGGGGCGGGAGTGTAGCAATGCCTGAGGCCTTGACCAGTGTCACTCCGTGGCGGCAAGAGCTTGCCCAATCTCTCCGCGACCCCGATGCTCTTTGGCAGTACCTCCAACTTCCGCCGGAGCATCTGCCAGCAGCGCGAGCGCTGGCTAAGGAATTCCCCCTTGTGGCACCGATGCCCTTTGTGCGCCGCATAACTCCACAGACAATGAATGACCCGCTGCTGATGCAGCTTTGCCCTGTAGCGGCAGAGGCGCAGGCTGTTCCAGGCTTTAGTCATGATCCTGTTGGCGAACGCTTGGCCCAGGTACAACCTGGCATGCTGCGTAAATATCACGGTCGAGCATTGCTCATCACCACATCTTCCTGTGCGATTCATTGTCGTTACTGCTTTCGTCGTCACTTTCCCTATGCGCAACGAGCCCGTGGTCCTGGCTGGTGGCGGCCAGCCATAGCGCACATTGCCGCTGATGACAGTATCGATGAAGTCATTCTCAGTGGCGGTGATCCGCTCATGCTCAGTGATGAGCAACTAGCGCAAGTGGTGTCGGAAATCGCTGCCATTCAACATGTTCAGCGCCTGCGCATACATTCGCGCCTGCCAATTATGATCCCCCAGCGCCTTGATCTCTCGTGTCGTCAATGGCTCAACCAGGATTCTTTGCAGATGGTACTGGTGCTGCACGCCAATCATGCACAGGAAATCGACGAGCAGGTATGCCAATCTCTGCAGCCCTTGCGTCAGGAGGGGGTGCACCTATTGAATCAGGCGGTATTACTGCGCGGCATTAATGACTCCGCTCAGGCTCAGCGCCTTCTCGGGGAACGCCTGCTGAGCGCAGGCGTGTTGCCCTACTATCTGCACGCCTTGGATCCCGTTGCAGGTGCGGCACATTTCCACATTGGCGACCAAGAAGCCATTGCCATAATGGACGAACTACACCGATTGACTGCTGGATATCTGGTGCCACGCCTGGTGCGCGAGGTTCCTGGTGAAGCAGGGAAACGATGGATTTGGCCATCAGGCAATGACCACGGAGACTGCACATGACCCACGCATATGGAACCACGGTCCAGCAACGACACCTTCATTTCTCTGGCATGTCTATCCTGCTCGTGCTTGGATTGCTCTGCACTTCTTTGCTGCAGGCCAGCGAACGCGATGGGCCTCTGCGCTGGCGGGTCATGGCAGATCAAGAGTCACGCATTAGCTTCCGCTTCCCCTTTAGCTACCACATCCCTGACATGTACTACCCTGGAGTTACCCGCCAGCGGCCACGGCGTCAGGCCTCAATAAGTGGTGAAGAGGCCGCTGGTATGACCCCTGAGCAGATTCGCGATGAGCTACGGCGGCGTCTCCGCGACTTTGACGTCAGCCAAGTAGACTATGATATTGAGCTGTTCTTTATGCCTCGAGAACAGGTGCACAAACAGCACGGAAGCATTGCCCTGGAAGTCATCGCCGAAGCCTTGAGTGCACAGGAAGCCATGCAATGGGAGGCATACGATTACTATGCGATCAGCGAACAACGGCCCCAAGCACAGCCCCGCTGGGCACCAGAAAACATCGAAGGGAGTCTGGGACGTAACGATACGCACACTGCCCTGGCCCTACGCTATGACCAAGGCGTTGCCGTGGTGGTGCTTACTGGGGCTCCCGATGCGCATAACAACCAAGCAATCATCGATTCCATTGAAGTCATGGCTGAGCAGCGTCGCGAGGTGGTTACCTACCGCCATGGTACCGCCCTCCGCGGGCAGATCCTTAATGCCGATGGTCAGTCTATTCGCCCCACCAATACCCCAGATGGTATTGACATGCGCGAAGCGTGGTCGATTGAGACGGGGAATTACCACATTATCTCCAATGTTTCGCCCCGTCATCTGCAAACTTACGCGAGTATGATGGAGGTGCTTTACGAAACCTTCCATCAAACCTTTAGTCCAGAGCGCATGCCGCCGTTTAAAATGGAGGTGGCAGTATGGCGTTCGCAGGGTGAAATGATGCGTGCGGCAAGTGCGCTGGGGGTGGGCCCCATGCCACCAGGGGTATTGGGGTACTTTAGCCCCAGTCAGTTAAATATCATGAGTTATGAATATGAAGCAGGTACGGGGCGTAATACGTTTTCAACCCTGGCCCACGAAGCTAGTCACCAGTTTCTTCATGTGACCTGCAACGGTTCGGCCCATGTGCCCACATGGATCAATGAAGGCTTAGCCGTATACTTTGAGTCCTCACAATATCGTGGCGGTCGCCTTCATATCCAACCACCACATGCTCGTCTACGTATTTTGCAGCGTTTTTATAGCCGCAATAACCGCATGCTGCGCAATCCAGGCGACTATCTCAACCACTATGGACACATTCCTGGTGAACAATATGGAGAGGTCTATCTCAAGACTCATTTCTGGCTATTCGGTGTTCGTGGTGGCCGTGAACGCTTTCACAAATACTGGCAGGCTCTTCGCAATGGCGAAGATGGGACTGAAGCCTTTGAAGAACACTTTATGCAAGACATTATTGCCAACTTCGGCAGTCGCCAGGCAGCATTACGTGAAGTGGAAAACATGATTGTCAACTACCTGGGGCAAATCCGCTGAAGCAGACCACTTTCCCTCAAGGGCATGTGATGCACAGGCTAGAGGGCTGGGCTATACACCCCACACTAGACAGCACCAGCCCTGTACGTTATGTTCGGCCCAGGGAGAGTGCTTATGGTTCACCAATCCGAAGAAAATCAGCCCGTGCCAATCTGTCCTCAGTGCGGTTCTGAAAATGTTATCCCCATTATCTACGGCATGCCAGATGAGGACTTAGTCCTACGCGATGCCCAGGGCGAGGCCAAAATAGGGGGTGTTGCCGAATATCCCGACAGCCCCACATGGCATTGCCAGGCCTGTGGCCATGAGTGGCGTCCCGATTCTCTGAATGAGCACCCCCAAAGTGGGATGAGTCGCGAGGAAGTCGATCAATTGCGTGCGCAAATCGACCGCCCTGATAGCTAAACGGGCATCGGGGGGTGCGATGATCGTATGCGAAGAAATCCCATTAGTAGCTGTCTGATACAGTTTTACTAGAGGCTTGTACAACAAAGTCAGAGGCTTGCGCTGCTGGTTCTCCCAATAGTCTAGGCCCCTCGTGCCTTGGAAGGCCATGAACTGGGCGTCAGTCAGCCCCCAAACCATTGCCAAATACTTTTGAGTCCAGGAGTTACATAACGCGTGCGCTGCCCTTTTTGTTCCGCAGATGATGATCGAGTAGTCGATTCGCGACTCACTGATGATGGTACGGCCATTCGTCGGCGGCGCGAATGCAACGCCTGTGGTCAACGCTTCACCACCTATGAACGGGTTGAAAGTGAAGAGAATCTGCGCATACGCAAACGCGATGGCAGCCTTGAACTCTTTGATCGCAGAAAACTTCTTAAAGGCTTATTGATAGCCTGCGAAAAACGTAAGGTTGCAACCGAGGCCTTGGAAAGCATTGCCAATCGGATTCAGCAGCATTTTCAAGCTGATGGCCGCCGCGAAGTCCCAAGTTCTGAGTTGGGCGAACTGGTAATGAAAGAATTACGCGAGTTGGATCAAGTGGCCTACGTACGCTTCGCTTCTGTGTATCGAGAGTTTAAAGACCTTGATGATTTTATGAGTGAGTTGAAGTCGGTGATCGGAGATGGCAATGCAGCCGACCGCACTCGTTAATCGGCAGGGACAATTAGTACCCTTTGATCGCAATCGTATTGCTCGTGCGATTAATCGTGCCCAGCAAGCATCTGGGGCCGATGATCCCATTTTGGCAGATGAACTCGCGAATGTCGTAGTAGAGCATCTGGAACGCATTGGCGAAGGTCCACAACCTGACATTGAGCGAGTGCAGGATGCCGTCCTTTATGTTCTGCGAGAAAGTGGCAACTATGATGTGGCCATGGCCTATGCCCGTTATCGTGATGCTCGTGAGCGATCACGTCGGGAGCGTGCTGTCCATGCACCGCGGGCCGAAGCACGTCCCAACCTTCAGGTCATCGGCCGCGATGGGCGAACTCGGCCCTGGTCACGGGATTTACTTGAGCAGATGCTGCGCGATCACTACGATGTCAGTAACAAGCTCGCCTGTGACGTTCGCATGGATGTAGAGCTTGCTTTGGCGGAAAGCGATATCACTGAGTTGGATAGCAATCTCTTACTGTCGCTCATTGAGAGTAGTTTATTACGCCATGGCCTACACGACGAAGTACAACGTCGTTGCTCCCTGCGCTTGGATCGGAATACGCTTGCTGATCAGCTTGAGAATGGCAGTGATGGAATGGCAATCATGGGCCATTGCGGCGCCATGGCCTTAGAAAACTATACCATGCTCAATTACATGCCTGTCGAGGTCCGTCGTTTGTATATGAGTGGCCGCTTGTGGGTAGACGGCATGGGTGACCCCTTACGTGGTAGCCACTTTACTGCCGCCCTTGATGGTCAGCCCAATCCTTGGCATATTATTACCCAGGCATTTTCCCTGGTAACGCGCCTACAACGTGACTGGCAGCGTGTCTCACTTATCCTCCCACCGATTATTTTAGGGACCCTTGAGCAAGGCGCACTTACTCAAGAAGCAGACACAGGCGATACCGCTGCAGAGCGCGAACATGAACGCAGTCAGCGTCAGCACCACGATCTCATTGAATCGCTGGAAAGTCTTGCCCTAGAGGCCTGTGTTTATCTGTATTGTGATGGTCGCACGCCACTGTTGGACCGCTGGCCATTTACCAGTAAACGCATCAGTCTCGCCACCTATGCCCAAGACTTTCTCATCCTGCGACAATTACAAGAACTGGAGCTTGAGCACATCTCTGGGCCTACTCTGATGAAGGGAGGCTATCGTCGCCGTGTGGCTGTGGCCTTGGCGATTAATGCCCAAGGCCTTGATGAACAGTTCTCGCAACTAGACCATTTGGCCATGGGACTGGTGGCTGCCGCACGCATGCGCCTCAGCCTGCTCCACCGTCCCGCCCTAGCAGGAGCAGATGTCCGTTATGCCATTTATGGCCTGCCACCTGGATCGGCTTCCTGCGAGTACCTAGAGCGGCAAGTAACCCAAGAGGGACTACGTTGCGGCTTTGCTCTCTCGCGAACATCAAGTCTCCCTGCCGAAGCCTGTGAGCATCTCTCGCGTCTGTTTGGAGCACATACTCCGTGAGCGCGGTGACGGCATCGGTAGTAGTACCCTGTAATGTAGAGAAGCTGCCTCTTTTTCACTGGCGACCAGGTGACCGCCTATTGATGGTGGGAAGTCGTGATGGAGCCACATTCGATGGCCACACACCCGCCGATGAGCAGCGCTCCTTTCAGCGTCCCATAAGTAGCACCCTCGTAACCACAGCCGCACAACGCTGTGGTGTTGATGGATGGTGCGCCAATTGGTCGGCAGCACTCCATGATCCCATCGGCATCGACCTTCTTCTCGGCACTCCACTGCGATATAGGTGTGTGGTTACCTCTGGGTATGGAAAGCCAGAGTTGCTCGAACGCCTCATTCCCTGCATCGACGCCTGGGTTCTCCTCATTGCCGATGACGATGTACCTGGACCCGTATGCGAGCCAATTCTCCAATTCGGGAAGCATGTAGAGGTTGTCATCGGGTGCAGTGGGCAACCGCATCAGGCTTTGCTTAACCTGCCTTGGCAGGAGGCTGCGGCCGCCCACCTACAGCCGCGACGGCCCCATGCGGCGGTAGGGGTAGAGCTCCAACAGTGGGAGCAGGATATGTGCCGAAGTCTGCCCCCATCACTGCCTGTTTATCATTCGCAGCACAGCACTACCTTTTGTCCACAATGTGGTGCGGAGCTTGTCTGGCGGCACGGCGGACGCTCGCGCATTGATCAGTGGGATGAAGAGCGCGGTATCTGCCGGTCCTGTGGCCATCCAAGCAGTATCCGTAGTGCTAAGTTCAGAGACACTACGTCCTAAGAAAGGGTACTTAAGAAGTATCCAGCCACTACTGCACTGCCAATCACCCCAGCCACATTGGGACCCATGGCATGCATCAAGAGGTGATTGCTGGGATCATACTTCAAACCCTCACTCTGCGATACTCGTGCCGCCATTGGTACCGCAGAAACCCCTGCGCTGCCAATGAGGGGGTTTATCAGATTATTGCGCCAGATAACGTTCATTAATTTGGCCATGAGCACGCCACTGGCAGTCGAAGCCGCGAATGCCACGACACCAATGCCAATAATCTTCAGAGTGGCCGGATCAAGGAACCCCTGCACCACCATTTCACCTGTTTCGGGATGATAGATGGATTGGCCACGCATGGTGATACCCACTGCAACCCCAAGAAAGATGGTGACAATATTGATTAACTCTTGCTGGCTGCATTTGAGGAGGCGCTCTACGACCCCGCACTCACGCATAAAATTACCCAGCATTAGCATCCCCACGAGGGGCGCCGCGGCAGGCACCAAAAGAATCACCAACAAAGCGACGCTTAAGGAAAAAATCATCCGCTCCAGGCGTCCCACGCTGCGGAGACTGCGCATGCGAATACGACGCTCATCGTGAGTGGTTAATGCGCGCATAATCGGCGGCTGAATAACTGGCACCAAAGCCATATAGGTATAGGCAGCCACCGCAATCGGGCCAATTAAATGCGGGGCCAAGCGACTTGCGGTAAAGATACTGGTTGGCCCATCGGCCCCACCGATAATGGCAATGGATGCCGCCTCACCAGTGGTAAACCATATTGCCGCCACCAAGAAGGTGAGCAAAACGCCGACGTTTGCTGCCGCGCCAAGCAGCAACATGCGTGGATTGGCGATTAATGGGCCAAAATCGGTTAAGGCTCCAACGCCAAGGAATATCAACGGCGGAAAGAGTTCATGCTTGATGCCTAAATAGAGAAAGTCAAAAAGACCACTACCCTCACCAATAGCAAGTCCCTGATGCCCACTTTCGTAACCGCTCACTACGCCAATGGTAGGAAGGTTTGCCAGAAAGGCTCCAAAGGCAATGGGGACAAGCAAGAGGGGTTCAAATTTTTTATATACCGCCAGATACATTAAAACGGCAATAATTGCCCACATTACCAGCATATGCCAGGTAATGGCTGCAAATCCAGTACTTGCAAAGTATCCGCCGATAAGTTCGAACACGAGCCTAGCCCTGCGGGGTAATGGTGAGGAGGGTGGCGCCTTCTGCTACCGCCGCATTGGCGGCACAATCCACTGAGGCTACAGTCCCATTACAGGTTGCTGTGATTTCCGTATTCATTTTCATCGCCTCCAAAGTAATCACCGTTTGACCCTCACGCACCTGATCACCCTGCTGAACATGAATCTGCACCACCGTTCCAGCCAACGGCGCGGTAACCGCCGTTGCCTGTGATGATCCATTTGCAGGTGCAGCTGGTGTCGGTGGCGGCGCTGGGGATGGTGGTACTGCCGCTTGCCGCTGTTGGTCTGCAAGGCGTACCGCTGGAACCCGAAGAACTCCATCATCATCGAGTAGCTGCACCTGCACATCATAGGCGGTGCCGTTAACGGTAACAATCATATGATGCATGGTCATACGTCGGTATCCTTATTCTCACGAGGACGAAGCGATACAATGGTATGGGGAGCCTTCAGCGTCGTCGCCACAGCAGCACTAATCACTGCAACCACTTCTGGATCAAGACCGGCTGCCACAGATTGAGGGGATGAACCCTGCGCGCTTGGCGTGGAACCTGCAAAACAGCGCCCCACCAGCCAGCAAATACCCCATAAGCCCAATAGTGTGGTAAAAACAATGAGTGATCCCAAAAGGGCAAAGCCCAAATGTTCCCACACGCTGCCTAAAGTGAAAGCAGCACGCCCATCTTCGCCCTCGACAGTAAAAGCCAAGGGTATTGAACACAGCAATGCGCCTACAGATACACCCAAGCGGACTATGGAGCAAAACCTTACCATCGTGATATTCCAGGGCCTCTAGTCAGTGACGCAAGCCGCAATCGCGGAAACCTTGCGCATCCATACGATGAGGAATCTATTGAGGATATTGAACTCCTATGGTGCACCCTGCGATACCTCCTCAAGTCGTTGCAAGGCTGCACGTGCCCCAACATGGCCTTGATCGGCTGCCTGACGTGTATAGCGCACGGCCTGCTGACGATTCTGGGGTACAATCTCCCCCAAAGCATAGAGACGACCCAGGGTAAACTGAGCCTGGGCATCGCCTTGATCAACGGCACGACGCACCCAGCGCAAGCCGCGTTCGGGATCATCCTCCTCAATCAGGATCAACCCCCAACCTAACTGTGCTGCGGCAAACCCTCCCTCGGCGGCCTGCTCAAGCCAATAGCGAGACTGATCAAGATCTGGCTCGAAATCGTCACCACCCTGTTCATACAACATTGCTAAGGCGCCCTGGGCCTTGGGGTGGCCTTGCCGCGCGGAGGCGAGAAACCAATCCATTGCTTGGTGGTGGTCTGTATCACCGCCCACCCCCAAAAGCTGCATACGAGCCAATTGAAACTGCGCTTCGGCAAGACCCTGTTCTGCCGCCGCCCCATACCAGTGGCGGGCCAGGTCTGGCTGTGCGTTCCCCAGCAGCCCTTCCTCATAGATTTCAGCAAGATCAAATTGGGCAACAGCGTGACCATACTCGGCGGCTGCCTGCAACCACTCATAGGCGCGCTGCAGATCCTGCTCTACCCCATCGCCATGGCGATAACGGTCAGCGATCAACGCCTTGGCCAGACCATGTCCTTGCTCGGCCGCAGATGCATACCACTGGGCAGCAACACTCGCATTGGCTCCAACTCCGAGCCCATGGTAATAGGCGTGGCCCAGCGCGATCTGCGCCTCAACATGCCCCTGAAGGGCGGCTTTGCGATACCATGCAACGGCCTGTTGATGGTCCTGATCAAGCCCATGGCCGTGTTCATACAAGGTAGCTAATGCCGCTTGAGCAGGCGCATATCCAGCTTTTGCTGCTCGACGAAAATACTCTGCTGCCGCTGCATAATCAGCTTGGCTTTGGGCCTGGGTAAATCGCTCTACGCCGCGTTGATAAGAAGAGTGGGGAGTGCTCCCGCAGGCATAGAGCAGCAGCAGTACCCCACAAACACTCAGGTATGCTAGACCCTGCAAAATACTCCTAAAGGAACACATAAGCTCAGTATACCATTGAGCCAACTACGGCCAAGTCGTGAACTGTTGGCGATGGCGCAAAACCTGCCGCAAAGAGCCTCAGACTCCAACGTAAGCCCCAGGTAATGTCCTAGTGGACAAAGCGGATGCATAAGGGGTAGCGATACCATTGCTCATCACTGGCCCGCACCGCGGCTACAATGATCAGGATAATATCGACAACAATCAGAATCAGCATGAACAGGATGCCAATCAGCACGAGAACCAGCAGCAGCGAGATCAGCATGTAAATGGTCATACTAATTTGAAAATTTAGGGACTCAGCCGCATGATGTCGGGCATAGGCAGAATCATCTTTCTTCAACAAATATACCACCAAGGGGGCAATGATATGGGCGAAGGGAAGAATATACCCGGAAAAGGCCAGGAGATGGGCCAATACCGCAGGAGTCTTATCAGCCGAAGTAATGGTATCAGTGCTTGGATTGTCCACAGCCTGAGGCTGAGACTGCTGTTGTTCGTCATCCAAGTTGCGATGGTACGGTGATGATTCATCCATGGAGACAGCTCCCAGTGTGTCTGTTTGGCCCTGGCCGAAGCCAAGAAGGCAGGGTTAAGGATAATGGCGGTACAATAGTCCACCTACGTGCGCTCAGAATGATGCACGGGAACTCCCCCATGACGAGGAGTAAAATCCCCCACTCCATCGCCCAGGCCATTAGTGCGGGGAAAACGCGCTGGTCTGAGATCATTTTCGCTGAGCCCTGAGGTAGTAGCCAGCAACTCCATCGGCACGTACTCGAAAAATAACCCCCTGTAAGCGTTTGACTTACAGGGGGTTATATGGTACGCCCAACGGGAGTCGAACCCGTGTTGCCAGAATGAAAATCTGGAGTCCTAGGCCTCTAGACGATGGGCG
>REDP01000078.1 GCA_007693455.1 Planctomycetota bacterium
GGCAACGCGCATGGGTATTGCCAATGCTTCACGCCCTTCCGACTGCGTTTCTTTAAGCCGTGCGTCGTTGGTCTGGATGCTTCGCGTTTGCAGATTTGGGTTTCCGACTATGCGATCTTCCTTGCCCATCACGTTCATATAAAAGAGACTTATGATCACCGCAATTCGCCCAGATAGGTTTTGCGTTTGGTGCGTTTGCACTTCAGTCGCAAATGTAAACACCCGAAAACATGTCGTAAGTTATTGTGTGTAAGTGAGTTTGCTCACGAAGGCTGAAATCCGGGCCCTCAGAGGATGTCAAGCGTTGTTTTGCCAGCAATACCATCCTATGCCAATTATCTGCAATAGGTTATGGAAGATGCTTAATGCCATTGATCTCCCAATCCACCAGCACAAACGCCCTGAATAGGGGCTTGTGCGCTAGAAAAAAATCACCCCGCGAATCGGGTATTCCTCTCCCTTGGCGAGCCTTGCGTCGCCTTGGCCGCTCATGCTAGGGTTCCTAAGCCTTTTTGCGACCGCGCTTGAATTCGGGAGCCTGCTCAATGAACTCAAGCATGGCTTTGGTTTTTCCCGCAAAGAGATCGTTGCGAATAGCCTGTAATACCTGTGCTCGATAGTCATTGTCACTGAGCAATGGCGCAAAGACATGGCTTCGGCCCTGTGCAGTTTGCTCAAGAATTTCGCGCTTGGCGAGATTGCGCATCACTGTCAGGATCGTGGTGTATGCCAGTGTCGGCGCGCCTTTTTCGTCATTGAGGGCATCGTGCACAGCATGTACGGTGCTAGGGCCATTTTTCCAAATAAATTTCATAACGCGTAACTGAAGGGGGCCGATGACATCCATGAGGTCTCCTGGGGCTTGCAAGTAAACGGTTGGTGTGGCGTATGGTCGCTGACCTTACCTGGAATGCTATTTAATGGGTAATCATTCCTTAAAAAACTATCTATAGCGTATTTATAATAGGGCGTTTACCTGAGAAATGTGGGCAAGGACCGGCATAGCGGCAATAATTATGGATATAATTTCAATCATATTATAATCTATCTTATAGCTTGCCCAAGGGTCTGCAAGAGCAACCTACTGCACAGTAAGGTAACATTTTTGACACTTACATCCGAGCACAGATGTATGCAGTTTTGCAGCCTTATGGAATAGGCTCTTGTTGTTGATCGGCTGCCTACAGGAGTACGCACATCTTGACCCAGGGAGCTTGTCTGTCAGTGCGACGGCCTTTTGAACGGCCATCAGAAACGATCCCCCGCATCGACATTTTCATGGTGCGCCATGCATCGTCATGCGTCTGCCTGTCGCAGGCAGTGGGTTTATTCAACGGTAACGGATTTAGCGAGATTGCGGGGTTGATCCACATCGCAGCCACGATTGCGAGCTATGTGGTAGGCGTAGCGCTGTAATGGGAGGATGCTTAATAAAGGCTGGAGTAGCTCATCATGGCAGCGCTGTATGGGGAAGAGATGATCGGAAAGCTGGGCGAGAGACTGATCATCAGCGTCACCAACGCTAATAATACGTCCTTGGCGTGCGCGCACCTCTTCAATATTGGAGATCATCTTGTCATACATGGCATCACGGGGACAAATGCAGACCACGGGTAGTGATGGCGTGACCAAAGCAATAGGCCCATGTTTGAATTCACCTCCAGCGTAGCCCATGGCGTGCACATAACTGATTTCTTTGAGCTTGAGCGCTCCCTCAAGGGCGGTGGGGAACTCTCCCCCACGACCAAGAAAAACAGTGCCATTGGCGGCAGTAAAGAGCTCTGCAGCTTCCGTGATAGATGCTTCACTCGCGCGCAGTGTTTCTGCTACCAGGTGGGGAATGGCATGAAGTCCATCGATGCGATGACTCAGATCGCTTGTGCTAAGCTGCCCTTTCACCCGAGCCACATGCAAGGCAAAGCAATAAAGGGCCAGTACTTGCGCGGTGTAGGCTTTGGTGGACGCCACCCCAATTTCAGGGCCAGCCAGTAAGGGCATGATACCATCGGACTCACGGCCAATGGTAGAATCGAGCACATTGATGAGACTTATGACGGGGATAAATTTACTTTTTGCTAATCGCAGGCTGGCTAAGGTATCGGCGGTTTCTCCGCTTTGGCTAATGGCGACCACCAAGGTGCCTCCCGAGGCCACCGGGTTACGATAGCGGTATTCACTGGAAATATCCACTTCGACATGCACGCGAGCGAGATGTTCTAGGAAGCGCTTGCCTAATTGAGCGGCATGCCATGACGTTCCCGCAGCCAAGAAAACCACATGATTAATATGACGTAAATCAATGCCGAGGTCAGGTTGCGCAAGGGTTCCCTGGTGTAGGCGGCTCTCCAGCAGGCGCTGGAGAATTTCAGGTTGTTCAGCAATTTCCTTTGCCATAAAGCTGTCGAAATCACCTTTGCTAATCGCTTCAACATCAAGTTCGATGGGTAGGAATGTAAGATCTGTAGTGTCACCCGAGAAAGTGGAGATGCAGACTTCTTGGCTGCTGAGATCGGCCAGTTGTCCATCTTGGAGTTGCAGGTACTCATGGGCATGGGGTAATAGCGCAGGGATGTCAGATGCCAGGAGCACCTGTTGGCCCTTGCCTCGTCCAATCAATAAGGGTGAGCCTTGTCGCGCGACATAGATATGTCCTGGATGCTGATCAAATACAGCTGCAAAGGCATAGCTACCGCGCAGAAGCGGTAAAACAGTGCGAATACAGGCTAGAGGATCACCCTCGTAATGGCGTTCCAGAAGGTGGGGAATGACCTCCGAGTCGGTCTGGCTGGAAAAAAGGACGCCAGCACTTTCAAGGTCGTCGCGCAGCACTTGGTGATTTTCGATGATTCCGTTATGTACTACGGCAATGCTGCCATCGCCTGAGCTATGGGGATGGGCATTGCCGCTATCGGGAATGCCATGGGTTGCCCATCGTGTATGGGCAATGCCGCAGTGTCCGAGCACTGGTTGTAGGGTGGTGATTTTTTCCAGATCGGTGAGCTTGCCGTGGCTCTTACGGCAAGTAATTTCCCCATCGTGATTAATGGCAATGCCGGCAGAGTCGTAGCCGCGGTACTTGAGGCGCTCCAAGGCGACCAACAAGACTGCTTGGGCCTGAAGGGGACCAATGTATCCAGCAATACCACACATGCGTTTCTACTCCTGAGATCGTAAAAGGTTACTATAGAAACGGTGGGGATGATCCAAGATGCATCTTCCCTGCCAGGTCTGTGCCTGAGCCATGCAGCCAGTGACTGGCAGCTACTTGCCGCATTCCAGAAAATGCCGCCGATTCGATGCAACTCCGCAGCCAGGCTCCGCGCCAGCGGCTGCAGTGATGATCTTGGCCTATCCATGGGGGAGGAGTGTACCATCCTTGGGCAAGTATGGCACGGCAGAGGTCTTCCCAGGGGTCGGCGATTGCTACGGTCTCCCAGTCGAGGAAAAATCTGCCCAAGGTATTGCCGCGATGTATATCCCCGTGGATGATTCCTCTCCTGCGATGGGGCCATGTTGCTAGTAGTTCTTTGCGCCAGTGCGGCGGACAATATTTTTCATACCAATGCAAAGCCGCCGCGGCAGTGCGCCAGCGCGGTCGACGGTCTGCCCGTAACGGTCCCCAGCCATCACCATGGGCTTGGAGGTTATGCAGGCCGGCAAGCTGTTGCATTCGCTCAGGTACAGAGATTGCTTGCCGATCAATGACTCGGGTCATTAAAAGGACGCTGATGGAGGTGCTCTGGAGGCGCTGTATTGGGTGTGGGGCGGGAATGCCCAAAATGCGTGCTTGCTTGAGCCAATAGGCTTCTTTGTCGAGGCTGCGAAAGCGATGACCATCGTGCACCTTAGCAACGACATGGCGACGACCATAGCGAACCAGCCATAGATGCTGCCGATCGCGGGATAGTGGGCGGAGCACTTGGCAGTGGAGCGCATTCAAAGCGCAGACCTGTGGTATTGATCGTAGTTGTGGGGGGTAGGGTGAGGGAAGTCGGCGCATGTCCTTGCCTTCGTTTCCTTGCCTATAGCTTGGGGGCTTACGCGAGGGAAGTCTTTGTGTACTCTTCGCCCAGCAGTGGATGAGATGACAACTACCACTACCATGTTTGGAGTGTCGGGAGTCGTGGAGATAGCGTGGAAGAAAATGAGGATGCTATGAATATTTTGCGGTACCTGCGTCCTGAATGTATGGTGTTAGAGCTGCACACGCAGCCGAGTGAGCCCGATCCAGACGAAACGCCTGAGCGTGCTGAGCGTCGCAATATAGCTGATAAAGAACGTGTGGTGCAAGAATTGGCGGAGATTTTTGATCGCAGCGGTGCTATTTCCAACCCCACGAAGTTTCATAAGGACCTTCTTCATCGTGAGCGTAAAGCAACAACCGCTATCGCTCCTAGTATAGCAATTCCTCACGTCCGTTCGAAGCAGGTAAAATCATTTATCATGGGCTTTGCTCGGGCTGGAGGGGAAGGGGTGCCCTTTGCGAGCCTTGATGGCAGCCCAACCCGGCTTTTCTTTTTATTGGCTTCGCCAAGTTTTGATAATGAGGGCGTCTTTGATCGCATGTACTTGAAGGTGTACCGCCAGTTTGCGGAAATGCTTCAGCATGAATGGGTGACCGATAGCCTCCTGGAGGCCGAAGATGAACAGGCGGTTTATGATATTTTACGCGGGTACATAAGCCAATAATCTTGCCCATCAGCGTTGCTGCTGCGATGCGGTGCTTGCCGGTAAGGCCGTGATGCAGAGGGATATGTGTGTTGTAGACGGCTTGCCGCTAAGGTGGCCAGCGGTCCACTGCAGCGAGCAGTATTGCTAGTCGAGCTGATCGACAATGTCTGGTGAGGGACTGAAATTGCTATAGACGGCAGTGACGTCATCGTGGTCTTCAAGATTATCAAGAAGCCGTTGAATAGTGCGCGCCGTATCAAGGTCATCAATAGGGCAGTCGTTTTCAGCAATCCTGGCAATGTCCGCGGAGGTCACTTCGATGTCGGCTTGGGCGAGCGCACGTTGGATAACATCGTATTGATTGCTTTCAGCAGTTATGCATACCTGACCATCTGCACTTTCGATGTCTTCGGCATCGGCGTCTCCAGCAAGTAAGGCCTCGAGGACACTCTCTTCATCGCTGCCATTGACGGCGACGAGCGCTTTCTCGTGGAATTGCCAGGAGACACAGCCCGGAGCCCCCATCGAACCACCGCCGCGCTCAAAGAGCTTGCGGATTTCCGGTGCTGTGCGGTTGCGATTATCGGTCATGGCCTCGACTACCACTGCAACTCCGCCCGCAGCATACCCCTCATAGGCAAGGTCTTCCATGGGTTTGCTAGTGCTTTCACCCTTGGCCTTGGCGAGAATGCGATCAATGGTATCATTGGTCATATTTTGCGCCTTGGCCTTTTGAATGGCCAAGCGCAGGCGAGGATTCATGTCTGGGTCAGGCCCACCAACCTGAATCGCCCCTTTGATCAGACGACCCATCTGGGTAATGACTTTGGCCTTTTTTGCATCATTAGCCGCTTTTTTGTGCTTAATGTTTGCCCAGTGACTATGTCCAGCCATATTGTGTAATCCTCAAAAATCTTTGGCCGCAGGCATTTGCGCCAAGGCCTCCTTAAAAGGAAGTCGTAGGTGGCTATTTTTTCGTGTCAGCAGTGGTTGTCTTCTTTTTGGGGCTGCTGCTTTTCTTTGTACTGGTTGTTTTCTTTTTGTCTGCGCTGGTCTTTTTGCTGGCCGAGCTGCTTTTGCGGGCTGGTTTTTTAGCCTTTTCCCAGCCGAAATCTACAGGCTTAGGCTCATCGATTTCTTGCTGTTGCAGGAAATCTGTGTGTTCACGCAGACCGTGGGAGAGGGCAAGAAGTTGATCGTTATCCAGGGCTTCTTTAACTTTCTCCAGAGCCATTTCGTAGGAATACTGCTTGGGCACTCCACCGAGGAATTTTAATAGGCGGAACTGTTCCTCATCGCATGGGAAGGTGTGGAGACCACAGACCGTGAGAAGGGCTGTTTCTACCATATCGGCGCGGATGAGGGTGGTGTCTGGGAGGGCGCGCAGGGTCGCAATACCATCGGGAGTAACCACCATATCATTGACTTCCATGCGACGGAAGGCGGTGTAGATGTCTGCGAGTAAGCTATGCAGGTCTTCAGCCTTTTCACGGCACCGCACATAGCGTGGGCCAAGGATATCCTGAATTTCACGTATGGATGCCACACGCATGTCATTCCAGTCCACATACTCCTCGCGAATGCGCTTGAGTGCTTCACGGGCTGCCCGTTCAGTGGCGCCAAGTTCAAGAATCTGCAGAATGAGGCAGGCGATAAAGTCATCACTTTCGCTTACGCGAAAGCTGCCATAGCGCTCTTGGAGGGACGCGCTGACCTTCATTAAGGTCTTTTGTAACGATGCAGGGGTAATTTTGGCCATGAACACCTCGGTTGATGCGAGCAAAGGGACTGTAAAGCAGGCGCACACTGTGATCGCAAACCCCGCTGGTCAACCTAGATCTCCGGTGAAAGACTGGGGCCTCACGGCTTGTCGGCAAGGGGAGCCCTTCCTTCGCTGGCCATGTTTTGAGCCTATGGGTGGGTGCTTAAGAGGGGTCTGAGCACCCTTTGCCGCAGCCACTCCCAGCGGCTGCAGCCAACTGTAGGCCTCGCGAAGCCACTTGTTGATGCCAGAACTCAGGCTCGGTGCCGAGTGTGGTGAGATAGTTACCCACCATAACGGCATTGACACCGGCATCGAATACCTCGGCAAGGCGATCGCCAAAGGTGACTTCTTTGCCTCCAGCTACCATAATATTGCGTTCAGGCAGGAACAGGCGCAGGGTGGCCAGGGTGATCAAGGCTTCATCAGGGTTGACGGGTTCACGCTCGGCGAAGTCGGTGCCTGGAAGGGGGTTGAGGAAGTTGATGGGAATCATTTGCGGTTCAATGAATCGTAGCTGTTCGGCAAATTCAATGCGCTGGTCCTTGCTTTCGCCCATGCCAATAATACCGCCAGAACACAGGCCCATGCCGCTCTTTTTAATATATTGGATGGTGCGCCAGCGTTCATCAAACGAGTGGGTGTCGCAGGTTTGTTCAAAGAAGCTACGTGCGGTTTCCAGGTTGTGACCATACACGGCGGCGCCAGCATCACGAAGCCGATCGGCAACTTCTTGGTCTTCAAGGATACCAAGGTTAATATCAGGGCGGATGTTGCCTTCAGCGACAAGTTCGCGAATACTGTCACAGATCATATCCAACTGAGCACCTTTTTTCACGCCCTTCCATGCCGCCACCAAGCCCAATGCTTTGGCGCCATTGTTAGCGGCAGATGCAGCTGCCTGACGGATATCCTCGTGGTCGAGCCACTTGTTTTTAGTATAGTCTACATTGCTACTGTTGCTGGCCTGGGAGCAGTAGCTGCAATTTTCAGAGCAGTTGCCAGCCTTGGCATTAAGGATGCTGCAGAAGTGAACGGTTTTCCCTAAAAAGTGGTCACGAACTGTTTGTGCTGCCTGCATCAGGGACTGGTAGGCGTCGCTATTGGCTTGAATCTCGAGCAGCGCCCGGGCTTCACTGGCGCTGAGCTCCTGCCCAGCGATGATGGCTGCGGTCATGCGTTGGATGTCGGTGCATGTGGGGGCTTGTACGCTGAGGCTGGGCATAGGGATCTCCTGTTTGACTACTGAAGAGGATACTGCACCACCGCTGGCGTTGAAAGCAAGCATTGACCTCTGCACCCGCACAGGGTGACGCAAAGCTAACCCCTGGGACCGCCGATCCAATGGCGGGAAGCTAAGGCCCCCCCTGGGATCGCTGAGTTGTACTCGGCCAATGAAGACAGCGCCCGCGAAGCGGGCCACCCTCTTTCAGGGTTCTTAGCTTCCCGCCACGCCATTGACCGCCGATCTCCCGATCGGCCTCTGCAAAAACGCCCAGAATAGGGTGTTTTTAGCGCTCAAAGGATGCCGCGCGAAGCGGGCATTCCTTATCCAAGGTGAGCTTTGCGTTGCCCTGTGTGCCTGCATACAACCGCTCTTGGCTGCCCGGCCATTGCTGCATACTCTCACGCATGGCGTGTATCCTTCCGATTAATGGCGTGTGGCCGCAGATGCCCGAAATGCTTGCTCCCAATGCCACTCTGGTGGGTGATGTACGCTTTGGCGAGGGCTGTTCGGTGTGGTTTCAGGCGGTCTTGCGTGCTGACATTAATGCCATTCGCATAGGTGATCGTAGTAATATCCAAGATCATTGTGTCGTGCACTTGAGTAAGCGATTGCCCTGCATCATTGGCTCTGATACATCCTTAGGGCATCGTGCTACCGCTCATGCCTGTACCATTGGCAATGGCTGCCTCTTGGGGATGCACTGTGTCGTGCTGGATGGGGCATCCATTGGCGATGGGAGTTTAGTAGCGGCTGGAGCGGTTGTGCCTGAAGGCATGGAGGTCCCCCCCGGACATCTTGTGGCAGGTATTCCCGCACGGGTGGTAAAACCCTTGCGTGGCGAACTGCGCGAGCGGATGGCGCGTATTGCTGGTGATTATGTTGCCTATCAACAGATGTACCCTGATTTACTGCGTCAGGCGACAGAGGATATATGAAGCATTCTCCCTGCGTCTTGCTGCAGTCGATGCTGCGGGCAGTATGGGTGCTGCTGCTGGTGTCAGGGCTTACTGGGGTAGCGGGGTTTGCTGCTGCTGATGAAGATGGCCAACAGCTTGACGAAGAGTTACAGATCACGCTCATGCATCCTGCGGTACGGCCAGGGCTCTTGCACCGTTTCCAGGTCCATCTTGTGCCCCGCCAGTCTGAAGATCATTCTCAGCGCCGCGCCGCTTTTGTGATCACCGTTTTTTCGCAAGACAGGGAGAACATTCTTTTCCAGCGGGAACTGCAGCGTGTAAGCGCCCGTAGCCTGCGTGAAGGATTAGTGGTGAATTGGTTGGCGCCTGATGAGTGGCCCGATGTTCCCTTGCAGGTAGAGGTGCGTTGGCAATTGTCCGGCCGCCCCCTAACCGCACGTAAAACATTGCCCGATCTTCTTGCAATCGCGCGTCGCTTGACTGTGCTGGATGAGCAGTTGCAGGCCCAGGGCACCCAAGATCCATTGCCCTGGCTATGGATAGAGCAAATGGCCGAGGAGCTTCGCGGTCCCACAGATCATTTTGGCTCGCGGGTTATCATCGATCGCGAGGCACTCCTCCGGCAATGGCTCACGGGTTCGCGAGATGTCAAGCAGCTACCTGAGCAGGCCTGGCGCGATCCAAGCGACGGGAGCGTTCAGCCGGTGCGTTTGACGCGACCCGAAGGCCAAGATCCTCGTGGTATTGTTGTGGCGTTGGTCAATGGACCAGTGCACGCAAAAAGTCGTTGGCCGCGGATGTCGGAAGATCGCCGCACGGCAATTACTGCTGCGGGTTGGCGTGTTGTGGAAATGTTTCCTGCTGGTGACCCAGCATTTCAGGGGCATAATCGTCAGCGTCTGCAGGCCTTGATTATGGCTGAGCGTAATCGCTATCCTGACGTGCCACTGGTTGTGTTTGCCCGAGGTGACAGTGCCTCGGGGGCCGTTTGGCAGCCCCTTCTGCATCCTAGCACGGTAAGCGCCGTGATTATAGACCATGGCCGCTGGCGGACTCCTGCGACCACTGCTGTTGCTGCAGATGAGGCCACCCAGCGCTGGCAGGAGTTGCATCAGCAACCAGAGCGGCGTCTAGCGCACCTGCACGGGGTGCGGGCCTACGTGAGTGGCCCTCTGGATCGACATCTGCGTAATTTTTGGCAGCGGCGAGAGCGAGTTGATGGCCAGTCCTTATTACACCAGGTAGATGCTCAGGTATTTGCTACTTCCTTATGGTGGGAGGAACTGGCGCGGGACCTTGATCCACCCCAGCAACCGCAGGAGTATCGCGTGCTGGTCCCAGGGCGCTATGGGCCGTGGTTTGTGCATTATGTAGCCGATCCTCTGCATGGTGGATCGCTGCGCCGCGAACGGGATAGCGGCCAGCTTGCCATTAATGGCTTAGAGGGTGTGCGTATGGTAACTGAGGGAGATCGTCGGCAGCATACCGTGGTTCCCTCACCTACGGTGGTCCCTCCGCAGGCTAGTGGGTATCATTATGGCCGTGCCCAGGGGCCATTGAGCGCCTATGCCCGCCAGCCTTTTGTGGTCATTTTGGGAAGTGGAGAGCATCAAGCTGCCGCTGAGAGGAACTACGCCCTACTCAACCGCTTTCTCAGCGATTGGGCCCAACATGCGTGGGGGAGGCCACCAGTGGTGAGCGATCAGGCTTTTCGTAGCGAAGACTGGCTGCAGCATACCTGGGTGCTTATTGGCGGGCCCCTATCGAATGCGGTGACGCGACGACTGCAGGAACGCGCGCCGCAGCTGCTGCCTGTGCAATGGGACCATCGCAGTGTGAGTATTGAAGGGCGGCAGGAGGCGCGATCGGCCCAGGTTGGCGTTGCCATCGCCGTCGCTCACCCCCAAGATCAGTCGCGTCAGGTGATCGTGCTTGATGGCAAGCCCGTGTGGCCAGAGGGGGATATGCCGCTGCGTGGACTGGCTGATTTTGCATGGCAGATAGGCGATAATCCAGTGCAGACGCGCTTACTCATACCTCTTCAAGACGAGCAAGAGCGTTAATCGCCCTCGACTTCGAGGATCTTCTGTTGCTGGAGTGTCAAGGATTGGGCGAGCGCTTGACGAGCCTGCAAAAGCTGCCGTTCTAAGGCCGGGCGCCGCAGATGAAAGATCTGACATAAACGGTCATAGCTTTGCTGTCCATCTTGTGCCGCGGTAATCAGTTCGCGCTGGGTTGAAGGTAGGCTGAGGAGGGCAGCCTCGGCAATGCGTTCGGGAACCATCCAGTCTTCCTGATCCAATTGCGGAGGCTTGCGCCGATCCCCAGGATTGCGGTGCAGGTGGCCACGGCATTCATGCCGCGTCACATCGAGAAGCCAATGAGCAAAGGGGGTACTTCCTTGGCGCGGCATTTCATCAAGCCTGCGCCAGGCCTGCTGGAAGACTGCCGTGCCAATGTTTGCAACCGCATCATCGTGGCAGTGGCAGGCAATTATTGCCGTCACCCAGCGCACATGTCGAGCCACTAAGGCACGGAACGCTTGAGCATCGTGATTATCGAGAGCCCGCCGCCAGAGGAGATCATCGTCATCGTTGACGGTAGACATTCGGCTCGACATGGCCGCTCCTTTGCGGGATGCCTGCTGCCCAGGAGGGGACGCAGGCCACTGTGACTCACGAGAAAATGGGATGGCGTATGGGCGGGGCCCAGAGAATAACCGATGGAACAATCGGCGCCCCAAAACCTTCAGCGGTGCGGGGTAGAGACCGAGACTAGGGGATGAGGAGTTCCTGGCCGAGGAAGGAACGCTCGCAATATTGGCAGCGAGCAACGATGGGATGGTCTTGCTCGACCCGGAATGCGGTGGCACAAGGTTCATGATTGGTCACGCAATTGGGATTGGGGCAGCGGGCAATATTGACAATGTGCTCGGGGATGGGCAGTGGGCCTTTACGTACCACCGTGTAATCGCGAATAATTGCCATGGTTGCATCTGGTGCAACGAGAGCGAGGCGAGAAAGATCCGTACTGGAGAGCTCACGCCCAGTGATTTTTATGACCCCCTTGCGGCCCAGGTGGCGGCTCTGAAAATTGACTCCGATGAGTACTTCATCATTGTGATCAGCAATCAATTGAGCCACAGTAAGAGTGACATCCGTGGGCAAGTGATCGATAACTGTGCCGTGGGCAATAGCAGGCACCAGTCGTAAGGTGTGATCATGATCACTGCGCTGAGAGCGACTGGTGATGGGCTGCGAGTCATTCATATAAACACCCTCGAAAATCCATGATGACCTTGCATGAACGAGCGCATGGCAGCAATGAAGTAGATACCAGGCGGCCGCAGGTGCGGTAATGGTTATTGGGCAGCAGCCTATTCACGGAGCGAGCCCGAGCACCAAGGAAAGCAGAGCCTGCCGAACTGGTATGCCATTGCCAGCCTGGGCGAAGTAACAGGCATGCGGGGTTGTATCAACATCACGCGCAATTTCGTTTACTCGCGGCAGGGGATGGAGTACGCGCAGATGAGGCTTGGCATGGGTGAGTAATTGTGCTGTAAGTCGGTAGGTATTCTTGACGTGATCGAACTCAATCGGGTCGGGGAAGCGTTCTTCCTGCAGTCGCGTCATATACAGCACATCGGCCTGGGCAACGGCATCGGCCAGATGTTCCACTTCTTGCACCTCAATCCCTTGCTGTTGGGCAAGGCGAACATGGTGGTCGGGCATCTCCAAGCCATGGGGCGCGCAGCACAATACGCGGACATGAAAATGCGACAGGGCTGCCAATAAGGAGTGAACCGTGCGCCCATAGCGCAGATCTCCGGCAAAGGCTACGGTAAGAGGCTGGTCTTCATGTTCAGCAAAGCAGTTGGGGAATAGTTTATCAATGGTATAGAGGTCAAGAAAAGTTTGTGAGGGATGCTGATTCGCGCCATCGCCGCCGTTGATAACGGGTACTGAGGACACTTCTGCGGCAAGACGAGCCGAGCCATCGCGAGGGTGTCGCAAGACAATAACGTCAGAGTATTGCTCTACCATGCGAATGGTGTCGGCGAGGCTTTCCCCCTTACGTGCCGAGGTCATGGCAGCCTCAGAGAAGCCGATCACCGTACCGCCACACTTTTGCATCGCCGCCTCAAAGCTCAGGCGCGTGCGTGTGGACGGCTCAAAAAAGAGGGTGGCCATTAAGCGATTGCGAAAGAGGTCGGGTGGCGGATCCTGCTCAATGCGATGCGCCAAGCGTAAAAGCTCTCGAATATCCTCGGCGGAGAAGTCACCGATCGAGATAATGTGCTGTCCGGCAAATCCCATACGGTGTTGTACTCCCCAAAGCTGCATGAACCGACTGCAGCATAGGCCACAAGCGCGCCCAAGCAACGCTCAGGGTGTAGCCAGGGGCCAGGGCGCCGCAAGGCTCGCCATAGGCAAGGAATGTCCGCTTCGCGGGCCATGCTTTTAGTGCAGAAAGCGCCCTTTAAGGGCGTTTTCTGCTGGCCGATCTGGAGATCAATGGCATTAAGCGTTTTGGGTTCGTGTATTCATTTACACCACCGCACGAA
>REDP01000251.1 GCA_007693455.1 Planctomycetota bacterium
TTAAAAGCATGCACCGCGAAGCGGAAATTCCTTACCCAAGGTGAGCTTTGAGTCGTTCTGGAACGAGACCAAGGGACCCTCTTGTCTATTTGTTATCGTTTGTTATCTTACTGCCATGGATGATGACACGCTTTGGGGATGGCGCATCAGCTTCGAGGACACCCATCAAGGGGCCTCCCACGGTCGTCTCTTTGATCCGCAGGGAAAGATGGTGGGGCGTGGAAGTGCAAGTGCATGCAGACAGCTACGCCTTGAGCATCTCCGCCGCAGCTCTGACTGGGCTGCACCCAGTCGCATGCTCATACCTACCCTGGGTGGACGCCAATGGTGGACTGACACCTACCTCCACTGTGGCTGGCGCATTCAACAACATTACCGAACGTCACGTTATCGTTTGCTCGACCCCTATGGCCTACGCCGCGCCCAGGGGACCTTTACGCGGTGTCGGCTGGCGGCTGAATATTTTCGCGTGCAGCGCAATATACAATGGGATCAGGATAGCCTGGTGCTGATAGTGCATGGTTTATTGCGCAGCGGCAGCAGCTGTGCCGGCTTATTGCGGCACCTGCGTCAACAAGGCCATCAAGCCTACACCTGGGAATATGCCTCGGCAAAAACGCCCTTAGACAATGCTGCTGAATCACTGCGCCACACCCTCAACCACCTCCATGATATCCATCGGGTTCACCTGATTACCCATTCACTGGGAAGCCTTGTGGTTCGTTCTGCATTGGCGCAGCATAGCCACCCCAAGGTGCGTAGTCTCGTCAGCATTTTCCCCCCCTCACAAGGCTCACAATTAGCCGAGCGCATGCATGGCTGGAAACCCTATCAGTGGCTTACCGGTCCAGTGGGCCAAGAAATACGCCCACAACAGATATCCCAACTGCCGCCACCCAATATTCCCACCATGGTCATTGCTGGCAGCAAAGGATGGGGAGTGGGCCGCCTTTTAGGGGTCGCGCAACCCAGTGATGGCACCGTATCCGTTGCCGAAACGCGCCTTCCAGACTGCGAACACCACACCGTTCCTAGGGGACATAGTTTTGGCATGAACCATCCCACCGTATGTGACCTTGTTAGTGATTGGCTCCAACGGCAGAGCGATGCCGGGGAAAAACACCCCTAAGTAAGCCTTGGGCAATGCCGTGACACGAGACGAATCAAAGCATGCCCTCGGGAGCGCCGATTTCCTGATCAATGGCATGAAGCATTGGCGATATCCAGGCATGTGACCTCATCGAGCCCCAACGGAGTTCCGTAGCCCAGCCCAGGGTTGCGATCCCTGAGCGCTACCCTGGGTACAAAAAGCAAAAGCGGGTCAACCCCAACGGGGTTGCGACCTGATCGAGCCCCAACGGGGCTCCGTAGCACAGCCCAGGGTTGCGATCCCTGAGCGCTACCCTGGGTACAAAAAGCAAAAGCGGGTCAACCCCAACGGGGTTGCGACCTGATCGAGCCCCAACGGGGCTCCGTAGCACAGCCCAGGGTTGCGATCCCTGAGCGCTACCCTGGGTACAAAAAGCAAAAGCGGGTCAACCCCAACGGGGTTGCGAAGGCGTAATAATTATTGTGACGCCATCTTGCCCCACTCCGAGGCTAAGCCGCCGTTTATGGGCATATTCTCATTAAACACGCACCGCGCATCGGGCCCACTCTGAGCCTGCGCAACCCCTTCAGGGTTGATGCACCGTACGCACACACCCAGGGTAGCACGCCTTGCGTGCAACCCTGGGCTACCATACGAAGCCCCGTTGGGGCTTCAAACCCATTTCGGCACCCTATCTCGGGTGTGATTTCCCCTTCCCCACGGTGGACTTTGCGTCGCTTTGAATGCAGTGGCAGAAACGCGGTTGACCACGGTCCTAAAGAACCCATCATGTGGGAATGGAACTCACTCAAGTATGTGCCGCAGGCGTTGAAGGCGTCGATGGCTACCCGGTTACGGTTGAAGTCTCACGCGCAACTCCTGGGCGTGGGGTTGGGCGCACCACTATGGTTGGCCTGCCCGATGTGGCGGTGCGTGAATCCATTGATCGGGTAACTACGGCCCTGTTTGCTGGTGGGTTTAGCCACAGCCCGAGCGATCATTTGGTGGTGAATTTGGCTCCTGCCGATCGTCGCAAGGAAGGCCCTGCCTTCGACTTGGCCATTGCTTTGGGCCTACTGGCAACCGTCCCAGAAAATGGGGTGCGGCTTCCCGCCTCCTGTCTGTTTGCGGCTGAACTGGCTTTGGATGGATCCTTACGACCCGTGCGTGGGGTCTTGGCCATGGCCCAGGCGGCGCGGGAAGCAGGATGTACGCGGATTATGGTGGCTCCCGAAGATGCCGACGAAGCCGCCTTAATGGAAGATATCATAGTCCATGCACCGGAAAACCTGCGCCAAGCCGTGTTGTGGTTACAAAACGGTTTAGCCAAGGCACCCCGAGTTGCACGCCGTGATCTGGATGAAGGAGCACCGGCAGATCATCTTGATCTCAGCGATGTGCGCGGCCAGGACCAAGCCAAGCGGGCCCTTACCATTGCTGCCGCTGGTGGGCATAATCTGCTCTTTATTGGCCCGCCTGGCAGTGGCAAAACCATGCTGGCGCGGCGACTCCCTGGCATTCTTCCCCCGCTCAGCCACGAACAGGCCCTTGAAGTCACCCGCATTCATTCGGTTGCTGGCTTGCATGACGGACGCCGTGGCCTCCATCGTCAACGCCCCTTTCGCGCCCCCCATCATTCGGTTTCGGCAGTGGGTCTTGTGGGTGGTGGCTCGACACCGCGTCCTGGTGAAGTGAGCCTTGCCCACCACGGAGTCATCTTCCTTGATGAACTTCCCGAATTTCCCCGGCGCGTCTTGGAGCATCTGCGACAGCCCCTTGAAGATGGTCAGCTCACCATTTCTCGGGCTGCTGGACGCCTGCGCTTTCCCAGCCGTTGTATGCTGGTGGCGGCGATGAATCCTTGCCCCTGCGGCTATCTGGGTCATCCCGTGCGCGCGTGTGTCGACTCCGCTGATGCCATTCACCGTTATCGTGCCCATATTTCCGGCCCCTTGCTGGATCGCATCGACTGTCATCTGGAGGTGCCGGCGCAACCTCCCGAACAGGTCCACGCCGCGCGGCCTGGCCCATCCAGCGAAGAGGTGCGGGCGCAGGTCCGCGCCGCACGCCAAGGCATGCTTGATCGCCAGGGCTGCGCCAATGGGGATCTGGTTGGCCGCGCCCTCCAGCGTCATGCCAGCCCAGACCAAGCTGGGCGCGAACTCCTCCATCAGGCAATCAATGAACTGGGACTTTCCCACCGGGCCCATGATCGCATCTTGCGCGTATCGCGCACCATCGCTGATCTTGAACGCAGTCCGAGCATCAGCATTGATCATGTTTCAGAAGCGATTGGCTACCGTCTCCTTGACCGCAGTAGCCTCTAAGCCACTGACGCGCTGGAACCCTTTGCACAATATATCGTTGCGAAACACTCAGCCAACTACGACCTGTGGTAAATTCCCCCATTGAGGGAGAGTTTACAGACATATAGTACTGACTTCCCCTCAAGATGGAGCACGACAATGCAACACCTTGCCTTTCGGCATCTATGGTTGATCGCCCTCATTGCGGTTATCAGCACTTGTTCTTTTTTCCTTGTTACCTCATTGGATAAGGATTCTTCCCCTTCAGAGGCCGAGCGGGTGACCCAGGCGCAGCTTCCTGGAACATCACCCAATAGCACGGCCTCCACCGCTGCCCTTGATGGTACTACAAACACCCCGCGGCGCACTGACACCAACCAGCAGCCACTCCGATCACACTCCGCCACTTCAGTATCAGCGACTCACAGCGATCCCGTTGCCGAACTCCCTCTCACCGAGAAGGCTTTGTCTCCCGAAGCGCTGGGGGCCCATGCTGCTCAGTGGGGCCTCCCCCCCTTAACGCCACAGCCTGAGGATCTGCAATCCCAATCAGATCGCATTGTTGCCCCCTGGCGTTTGGCTGCCCGAGATGATCGTCCTGTACGCCAACACATTCATCGTGACGGCAATCGCCTACAGCGCACAGGGCTTGCCCATCGCCCCGCCCTCAATAATTCCTTAGTGCGAATTCATGAGACATGGGAACTCGACACAGCCGCTAATACTTGGCAACTTCGGCAACGACGAGAGATGCTGGCTGAAGAAATTGTCGTCTTTACTCCCACCCTAAATGACCCGAACCGTGTGTCCGAGTTAGTGCACGATCATGGCTTCACCGTTCAACGTCGCGTTGGCAACAACACTCGCTGGGTTCTTTCCTTTTCAGGCGAAGACCTCGGCAGTCAAGATGCTGCCCTCGCACGCCTCCATAGTCTTGCCCAAGTAGATAGAGCAGAACCTAATTTTCTTTATTACCCACTTAATACCATCCCCAATGACCCTCACTTTAGTCAGTTATGGGGACTCCATAATACGGGACAAAATGGCGGCACATCTGGGGCAGACATTAGCGCGGCGGCAGCATGGAATATCACCACTGGCTCCCATTCTGTACGGGTCGCAGTTGTAGATACTGGAGTTGACTACCATCACCCTGACCTAGTCGACAATATCTGGCATAACCCTTTGGAAATATTTAATGCCCAAGATCTTAGCGGCAACGGTTTTGTCGATGATGTACGGGGGTGGAATTTTTATGATAAAAATAATGTTCCTCTTGATGACAATGATCACGGCACCCATGTTGCAGGCACCATCGGTGCCGTAGGCAATAACGACATTGGCATAACGGGCGTAGCCTGGAACGTCTCACTGATCCCCATCCGTATCGGTGGCTTTGCAGGAAATATTGACCTGGCCGCTGCTCTTGAGGCAGTGGAATACTGCACCGCCATGGGCTTTCCTATCGCCAATCATTCCTGGGGTGGGCCCAGTCCTTCGCAACAGATGCTTGAAGCGATTCAGGCTGCCAACGAAGCTGGGCAGCTCTTCGTTGCCGCCGCGGGTAACGACAGCGATAACACCGATGATTTCCCCATGTATCCAGCTGCCTACGATGTCCCAAATATCATTAGTGTAGCCGCCACTACCCGCAACGATGGCTTGGCCAATTTTAGCAACTACGGCAGTGAGACCGTTCATTTGGGTGCTCCAGGGGATTCCATCTATTCCACCCTGCCTGGTGGCGGGTATGGCATGATGTCAGGAACATCTATGGCAGCTCCGCATGTCGCTGGAGCCGCTGCTCTCCTACTTTCTGTTCGTCCTGATCTTACACCCACTGAGATTCGTGACCTATTCATGGAAACTGGCGATGCCATCAGCGCCCTCAGCGACCGGACGATTAGCGGCAAACGATTAAATATCCACGCCGCCCTACAAGAAGTTACGCAAGCTGCGGTACACCTCAGTTCATGGCAGATCCATGAGGATGGTACCCACGGATCGACTGGCAATGGTGATGGATTTCTCAATCCCGGAGAAACGGCCGCCATTCAATTCTCGGCCTTAGCAAGTGGTTTAGAGGACTCCAATGGGGTGCAGATCACCGTGGAAATACTTACCCCCAGTATCAGCATGGAGCCAACGGTGTATGATATCGGCGTTGTAGATCACGGTGCGAGCATTGATCTTGGACCCCTACACGTTTCCATACCATCCGATATCAGCACTCCCCAACCCCTTCGACTGCGGGCCACCGTTGAGCTCGACAATGGACCCGGTCAGGTGTACGAGCAAAGCTTTCCCATTGTGCATTCTGGTATTATTGCCGGCACTGTTCGCCAAGCCGACAACAACGACCCCATCGCCGATGCAACACTGACGCTTTCTCGTAAGGCGGGCGATCCGGTTTCACTCAATAGTGACAGCGATGGTACCTTCAGTGCCACTGTACCTGGGGGCGAATGGACAGTTCAGGTCCAAGCCACTGGATACCTTGGGCAAAGCGCCAGCGTCAGCGTGCCCCCTGGCAATGAATCCTTAGACTTTCTTTTACGCGGCCCGCGCATGACCCTCAGTAGCGACACCCTAGCCTTTACCGTCATCCCCAATGGCGCCGCCCAGCAGATGATCACGGTTGGCAACGAGGGCGATGCGGACCTTACCTACACATTTTTCCCTGGTCCAAACCTCCTCTCATACGAGGCAGTAGCCAGCAGCGACTCCGACGACCTTACCTACACATGGAATAGTATTAGTTCCACGGGAACGCGCATTGATGGCCTTATGGACGATAACGTTGTTGGTCCCATTCCTCTTGGCATGCGCTTCCCCTTCTATGATGCTCAATATGAATACGTCTATGTCGGCTCTAATGGCCTACTCTCCTTTACCGATAGCATCTCTGCGCCATATCAGAATTTTGAGCTACCAAGTGCCCAGGCCCCCAACCACGCCATTGCTTTCTTATGGGATGATCTTGATTTTGAGATCACTGGTCAAGCCCACTACACGGTTCAGGATGGAGTTTTCATCTTACAGTTCACCAATGTACCCTACTTTAATAATCTTTTAACTCCATCCACCTGCCAGGTACACCTCTTCCCTGATGGTCGTATTGAAATGCACTACCACACCATTGGGCGCGATTTCTATACCGTGGGTATTCAAAAAGACGCCAGCACAGGCTTCACCTATGCTCATAACGAGAGCGCCATAGCCAATGGATCTGCCGTTCGCATTGCTCCCACTGCCCGCCTTTCCTTTGATCATAACAGTGGTGCGCTGGGCACGCCACAAGAGCGCAGTCATCGTGCCACCTGGGATGCCGATGGGATGAATACTGGGCTCCACGAATTTGGTTTGAGGGTATTCAGTAATGACGCTACATATAATGACACCACCCTACCTCTGTCGGTTACCATCACCGAGCCATTATCTGATCCTTGGCAGCGCCGCGATGTAGGATCCCCTCCATTGTCTGGAAATATTATCCACTCCGATGACACCTTTACCCATAGTGGTGCTGGCAAAGGAATTGGCGGGGCCCTTGACAGCTTCCACCTCGTTCATCAAGCGATCAGTGGGCCCATGCGTATTACTGCTCGCATAAGCTCTCTGGATCACACCAATTCCATTGCAGGACTTATGCTACGCCGGACCCATCATGCCGACAGTGCTTTTATTCTGCTCGCACACCGCAACGACGGCAAAACATTTACGCGGCGTCGCTCCACCACGTCCAACAGTAGCACTCCCTCAAGTCAAGCCCAGGAAACAGGGCCGTGGCTGCGCCTAGAACGTCAGGGCTCTATCGTGCGAAGCTGGACGTCTGAAAATGGCGAAGACTGGGCCCCCTTCCAACAATATACCATCCAGTTCACGGATGATATTTTAGTTGGCCTGGCGGTAACTTCCCACGACCCCAAAATACAAGCCACGGCGGTATTCGAAGAGGTCACGCTTGAGGTCCCCGACCCCAGCCGCTTTATCTCTATCGGCACCCATGACAGTGTCGGCCCACGCCATACCTGGGTTTCAGTCGAGCAATCAGACAGCGTTCTCTATGACGGCGCGGCCGAAGTACACCGCGTTGGAGATCTTGACGATGCCATAGAGGCTCTGATTAGCCCTGGTGTTGGCCCACAATCTGCACAGTAAGAACATGCATCGAATAGATCCTCCAGCAGTATCCTCTACGGATACTGCTGGAGGATACCATGTGCGAGGTCATTGTCTTACTCATTAAGTGAGGAGTGCTTGGGCATAGGTCACTTCAAGCACCGGGAAATCATACTCCCTGTGCACCCGCCCCTCAAGGATGAGCGGGTGTGATGCTTCGAGTAATATGCCGTAACGGTGATAGGCCTGGGGAAACCATACGGTTTCAATTAGGGCGGTAGGATCTTCCACGGTGACAAAGGCCATAACCTGATTGGGACCACCGCGCTTGGGATGAGCTGCCACCTGCTTGCGGGTTACCACTTGCACACAGACCTGGAGACGGCTCCCCGATATCGCCGTGGTTAATGCCCTACAGGGCTGAGATGATGCTGGGGCGCTTACCAGATGCAGGGGATGACGACTCGGCAAGCAGCCCAACACCTGCCACTGAGCTTGCTCACAACTGTGGGTTGTAGGATGGGGAAGGTCTGGCACTGGGGGATCATATCCTGCCGTATGATCATTGAGTAGGCGTAGTTGCTGCGGGTCATCTCTGGCGGGGAGCGGCCGTAAGCCCAGGTGACGGGCCAGCCACAGTATCTGTCCACGATGGTAGTGGGGGTGAATGGCATCTAAGGCCCCGGCTCGGGCAAAGGTGTCCAACTGCCCCGCATCCAGGCGCAAACGGCAGCGCAGATCATCAATTCCCAGCCAAGGACTGCGACGACGTTCGTCCTGCAGACGCCGCGCCAAAGCTGGGGAACACCCTGGGAGTATCTGCAGGCCACAACGAATGGCTGCCATGCCCTCTGCAGCAGTCCGCCAATTGCTGCACTGAACACAGGGGCCAAGAATACGCACACCACGCCGACGCGCATCCTCCAGATAGGCGGCATGATGATAAAAACCGCCCTGATGGGCAATGACGCGGGCCAAGAAGATGGCGGGGAAATGTGCCTTCAACCACGCGCATTGAAAACTCAACATGGCATAACTGGCAGAGTGAGCCTTGCAAAATGAGTAGCCCGCAAAGGAACTAATCATATCCCATACTTGATCGATTACCTGCGCAGCCACTCCTCGTGCCTGAGCCCCAGCACGAAAGATCTCGGCAAAGCCTTGCAAACGACCACTGCCCCAATGGCCCAGAGATTTACGCAGGGCATTGGCTTGGCGCTCGTTAAACCCTGCCATAGCCTGAGCCACCTGCATCACATCCTCTTGGTAACTGAGAATACCGAAGGATTCACTCAGCAAGTTCTCGAGACTGGGATGCGGATACCATTCTTGACGATGCTGGCCATGCCTACGGAAATCATGGAGACGTTGCAGATAGGTGGCAATCCAGTGATTCGCGGCTGGACGAATGATGGAGGAATGCACGACTAAGGCATCAAAAGCACCACTGCCCGCCTTGGCTTGAAGTTGCCGCATAGCTGGACTTTCAATGTAAAAACAGCCAATGGTATCACCACTAGCAACCATCGTTTGGGTATGCAGATCATCAGCAGGATGCCAGCGCGCCTCATCAATAGTGATCCCCGCATTGCGTAGGTCGTGCAGACAATCGCGCACTACGGCCAGGGAACGATTGCCCAGGAGGTCGATCTTGACCAGGCCCATGGTCTCGGCTCCGTCCTTGTCCCAATCAATAACTGGCAGGGGTATGGTCTCACCATGGTCGGTAATGCGTTTGCCTGCTGGATGTACGGGCACAATGCTGCGGATTGGGTCGGGGGTGATCACGATCCCCCCACAATGTAAGCCGCTATGATGGGGGCGCCCTTCTAAGGTGTGCGCGGCGGCAAGAATACCTGGCCATGGTTCTGGTAAATTCAGCGGCTTACCATAGCGCTGTTGCTGACGCAGAGCCGTACGCACAGCACTGGTTTCCCCATCGCGGCGACCATAGGCACGCGCAGCCACGCGTAAGGCACTGCCGCGACGCAAATGACAATGATTGGCCACCATGGCCACATGGTCACGGCCATAGCGCTGCAAGACTTGGGCCAAAACAGCATCGCGTTCATCCCAGGGAAAATCAACATCAAGATCTGGGGGGTCAGTCCGGGCATTATTTAAAAAACGCTCAAAAACCAAAGCATAACGCTGGGGGTCGACATCGGTAATACCCAAGCAATAGACCACTAAAGAGGATGCGCCACTGCCCCGACCACAGGTGCGGCGGCCATCGGCCACATCGGCCACCGTCAGCACATATCCCGCAAATCCTTTACGGATAATCACAGCCATTTCATGCTCAAAGCGCTGACGTAAGGCTGGTGAAATAGTCGCATAACGCCGCTGCAAGCCTGCTGCGGCGCGATGATATAATACCGCCGGAGCATCGTCCCATAGCGATGGTGGCATATGCCAATGCAGATCTGGGAGGATACTCGCACTGCGCAATAAGGCTTGCCCCTCGGCAACACTGGCGCTGCACGGTGACTCCACGCTCGCTAGCTGATCGAGGCCACAGGCCTGCGCCCATGCCCTCCCTTCACGCTGGGCCACAGCCTGGCGCAGGGCAAGACTCTCACGATCCTCCCCATGACGATGGTCCACCAACGCCATGGCACATGCCGGGATGGGAAGATCGGTTGCATGCGAATCACCGGGCTGAAGCCACCAACGGGTTGCACACTGCAGTCGCGTCACGGCAGGAATATGGCATTGTCGACGCACCAATGCGACGACGTCCGACAATCCCGATAGCTCTGGACCCCTGCCTCCATGCAGCCATGATGCCCATTGCCGTGGGTATTCGTGGTACCATGACAGCCATTGACACAAAGCCACGTAGCCACGGGGGCCTGAGGCGATAAAGAGCACATCGTCATCCTGCTCACCGTTTCCATCACTTAAACGCAGGGTGCAGCCAGGCACCACCCGCTCACGGCCCCAGGCCGTGATGGCCTCTGGCAGAGCGGCAAGCGTGGCCCGATCTGCCAACACCATGCGCGGTGGCAGCGCACTCCCCCAGTATTCCCGCCACTGTTCTGGCGAACAGGCCCCCTCCAGGGTGGAATACCAGGTGCGCACAGCCACAGGCCACACGGTGGTTGGAGCAGCGATATCGATAATGGCCTTAGTTGCAGATGGCATAATATTGACTGTAGGTTAGTATAAACCTTGTCCAGTGGGATCCGAAGGATTTCAGTGGCGATGATCATTACGGCAGCCATCGCATCGTATGCGGCCAAGCAAACTCCGTCTTGCCATGTCAACCCCACATGCCGCATGAGCCGCGAGTGCCGTGTCCCGTAAATGCTTTGAAGACGTCGTGACAGCGCTGCCTTTGGGCCGGTTTTAGCCGCTTGCCGCCCATGAATTGGGGCCGCGTGCAACTCACTAATCCCAGGGGCGGGCTTTGCGCCGCCCTGCCATGACATGCTACACAGCACTAGCATTCGTGCGCGCCGATGACACAATGTCATTATCAATTCCAGCCAGTACTGGCGCTGATACGGAGGTTCTATGGCCTGCCCCCCCACCCCTTATATTTTTGGCGCCATGTCTTTGGGTAAAGATGTTGCGCAACAAGATAACGATATTGCTGTAGTACGGCAGGTGATGGAGCAGGGGTTATGGATCCACGCCAGCCCCACATATCACCGCGGCTTTAGTTTTATGGCTCTGCGCTGCGCCTTTGATGCAGCCCCCTCGCAACGGCCGCCCATGATGCTCAAGATACGTGATGGCTCGGTGCGTTGGCTGCGTTTTGAAACCGAAGATTGCTGTCGCCGCCTGGGTCTGGAGAGCATCGCTATGGCTCAACTGGTAAGCATGGATGATGGCCCGAATAATCTCATACAGCAGCTCGTACACGGTGGTCCTATCGCCGAAGAGCTCGCTGCATTACGCACACGGGGACTGATCCAGCGCGCCGCTGTATTTATCCATCGTCGTAATTGTGATGCCGCCGTAGAAGCTGCTGCGGCAAGCCCTCTGATCGATGCCGTAACCTGCTACTGCAACCTCTGGCAGCGGGAGTGCAGTGACGCCGCCTGGCAACGCTTGCAGGATCTTAAGATCCCCGTACTTGCCTTGCGTACCCTCGCCGGACACGAGCAACGACCGCAGTCCTTAGCCGATACCGCACAGGCAATACTGAGCGCAAGCGGACGCAGCAATCTCGTGCAATTAGCGATGGATGTGGCGCATACAGAACCACCGGTTTGCGCCACTATTGGCGGCACCGCCTCCCTCGACCACCTGCAACAGCTGATCGCTTGCAGCCAACAAGCCAGGCCGCTTCCCCCGGAACTCATGCAGCGTATAGCGAACCTTCGCTGTGCTGCGCGGGAGGCCGATAGCTAGCAGCACGGCAAGCCACCGTCATGGATGCACCACGCCTGCGGCCTGGAACCGCTAGCTGGGGACAGGTGGCATAACGCTATTCAGGACACAGAGAAAAGTCTTTTACGAATTGGGACACGGATCAACAATTCAGGCAGAAGTCCTCGGTTCCCCGCCAGTAATATCTCTGCCTGTCACCGAATTTCCTGTCACCGAATTTCCGAATTCTCGATTTGAACTATCCGGAATTTCCGGATAGTTGCCCTGGGATCCAGCTCGCCATCCTCGTAAATGTTGTTCATGTGCTAATTTACGGTTTTGACACTGACTTGGTAGAGCTCGGCCATCAGCCGCTGAGGCATCCATACCGTGTCTTCCACCAAGCGCACTTGAACCTGGGATTGGCCGTCCTCGGTCTGATAGAGGATCAACTCGCCGGGGTTGGAGGATTCGTCAGTCATTTGAAAGACTCCCGTTTGATTCTTGGTCCGCAGATGACGCAGATGTTCGCAGATGATTATGATAAGGGTTTTCCCCATCTGCGTTCATCTGCGACATCTGCGGACTATTTGACCCTACGCCGGTGTTTTTTTGGTCCGCAGATGACGCAGATTTTCGCAGATGGTTATGATGAGGGGTTTCTTCATCTGTGTCCATCTGCGCAATCTGCGGACTTTTAGATTTTTGGTCCGCAGATGACGCAGATGTTCGCAGATGACTGTTGATCAGGCGTTTGTATTCAAGTCGGCTAGTTCCGAAGTTTATTAAGAGGCCAAGCTCTAGACCACTTGCCTTCAGGTAGTTGATGACTTGTGCCTGATGGGCGTTTGTTAGGCCACTGAGTGCTTTTATTTCAATAACAATTGAATCATAGCATATGAAATCCGCACGGTAATGCGTCTGCAGCGTGAGGTTTTTATAGGTTATCGGCAATTCAACTTCACGACGGAATGGGATTTCCTTGGCATTGCATTCAATGGCCAATGATTCTTGATAAACAGCTTCAAGGAACCCTGTTCCAAGAGTCGAATGCACGGCCATCGCAGCGCCAATAATGGCGTGTGTTCTGGGATCTTTATCTGCGTACATCTGCGTCATCTGCGGACCTCAAACTTTTTCTTGTCCGCAGATGACGCAGATTTTCGCCGATGGTCTTGAAATGGCATCACCCCATCTGTGTTCATCTGCGCCATCAGTGGACTACTATTTTCTGGGTCCGCAGATGACGCAGATTTTCGCCGATGGTCTTGAAATGGCATCACCCCATCT
>REDP01000208.1 GCA_007693455.1 Planctomycetota bacterium
AGCAACCGCCTGTGCCAGTTTGGGCTCATCTTCGGCCAAGGCGCGATACAGATACGGCTGCGAACCGGAAAACCGAAATTCGGGATAGCGCTCCATGAGCCGCAGAATGGTGGCGCTGGTATGGACCATTTTGCGTCGCGTAACCGCTTCAGGCCAATGCCAAACCAAATCCAAGTGGGCGTGCCCAGTGAGGGCGGCAATGCCTTGGTGATCTTCGCTGGGCAATCGCTCCATGAGGTCACTGCAGGCCTTACCCAAAGCAGAGAGCCCATCGCGTTCATAGATATCGGCAGCGGCATCCAGGCCGCTCAAAAGCATGCGTACCAAACGCGGCATGCGCTCTGGGATGGTAAAACGTCGCTCAATGGTCGTTTCACTCCATCCCGCCGCCTTGAGCTGACTTTCCAGCAGCATCAACAGCACATCAAGATGATGAAATACCTCCCACGCAGTGGGGTTGCGTAGGGCCAGCCAAGCACCGTCAAAGCGGCATCCTGGACCTTCAATGGGTCGCTGCGGATGATGCCAAATGGCGGTTTGCCAAAGTCCCGTTTCCAAGAGGAGCGTGGCAGCCCGGTCTGGCAGGGGGCAAGCAGGATGGGCAACATCCAATCCTGCCCAGGCCTGTCCCTGGAAATAGACAGTGGTTTCACCATTACAGTCCCACAGAAGATGGCGACGACCCGTCTCATGCAGCTTTGCTTTGGGTATGCGCAGGCGATGCCAGCGCGTCGCCCAGGCCCCACCTTGAGGACCAAAATAGCTGTGCTGGTGGAGGGCTTGCCAGGGACCTTTGCTGCCCTGGGTATAGCCGACAATGCTCTCATGCACTGGCCCGCCATCTACGGCCACTGCACGCTTATCCTCCCAGCACTGCTGTTCGATACGGGCGAGAAGATGCTTGATGCGGGCGTGAATAAGTTGCGGCAAGTGGTGGCGAGGCACGGGGAACATCCTTTCCTGACGGCAACGGGTTAGACCCATAATGCCGCACTATAAGGATGTTCCAGCCTTTGCCCTAGATGCTACCGGTATTACAGGTCGCACCGCAGCTCAAACGATGCACGATCTCGGCGGCACTGGGTGCATTGGGGTCCTGATCATCTAAGCCAATCTCAGCGAGACCATCACCAGCAGTAATAAGTGGTAGTTCGAGTTGACCGTTGCGTCCACGACCACTATGGCCGATGGCCGCCATCAAGGCATTGCAGAGACATTTACGGCCGACACAGGATTCAGGATCGCCACCCTTGGCACGATACTGTTGCTCTGGTTCAGCAGCACACCGCCAGCCGATACTGCCATCTTCGCGACGATATGGTTGGCGTAGGTAGCCCATATTGCAGATGCGTTGGCGAGCAGCATAGCCAGCTTCATCAGATAATGTCCCTGGTATTTCAGCGACCTTAAATGGAAATCCAGTGGGCGAAGCCTTGCCGTCAGTGCGCACCTGCAGGCGACCACTCTGACGAAGCTGATGAATAGTGCTTTTAATCGCCGGCAGTAAGCCGGATTCTTGGCACTGAGCGAAAGCCGTGCCCACTTGAATGCCCTGAGCCCCCAATGCTTGCGCAGTGGCTAAGGAACTGGGGTGTGCTTGACCACCAGCCAACCAGAAGGGGCGATCAAGGCGTTTGAGGCGCTGCAAGTCAGCCTCGTCGCGCGGACCATAGGCAAGCTCCTCACCACCCTGGCGGGCGCCTCGCGGCGGCGCATTGTGGCCCCCGGCCGAATGCCGTTCCACGACATACCCGTCGACGGCCCCTTCAGTGCTGCGGTGCAGCGACTGCGCCAAGACATCAGAACTAATCACCGCAAGAAACACCGGGCGACGCAAGGCCGGCCGCTTCTCAATGGGAACGTCCCCCACCTGCGCCGGATCGAAGTGCAAGTGAAAGCGCTCTCCTGGCAAGGCGCCTTCCACCGCCAGAGGTAGTTGTGCTGGCTGATGTTGGGCCAAGGCATCCAGGGCCTCGGGAATATCCTTGGGAATACCGGCCCCCATCAGCACCACATCCACCCCAGCCAGCATTGCGCCGTACAGGGAAGCGAGATTGGCTGCCGCAGATTTTTCTAAGAGATTGATGCCCACTGGTCCGCTATGGCCGTCTTTGGCTAAGGTCACTTCAACAAAATTAGCTGCCACCAGTAATGCCAGCGTTTTAGCACTGGGCTGGTGGTCAATCATAGCTGGTTGCCGATAGACTCCAGGGGCCGAAAGGCCTTCGGCTTGGAACCACTGTTGAATGACTCCTTGGCCAACCCCAGGAAGGGGAAATTGACTCAATGCCCAGCGCATATGCCCTTGTGGATCACCTTCTTGCAGGCGATATGCCACAACCCGATCAAGCGCCGTACCAGATACTACCCCCAAAGCCCCAGCTTGGGATACCGCCCGGGCAAGACGCCAAGAAGACACGCCAATGCCCATGCCGCCTTGAATAAGCGGGGGGAGCATGCGTGCTGCCGCGATGGTGGATGAAGGGTCTGCAGAGGATATGGTCATGGAGCTGGTCATGGAGCTAACGATAGATGAGTTGGGGTGGCAGAGATACCTAGGAAAACGATTTCCAAAGCATCGCTGACGAATTAATCCCATGATCGCGCCCCGGCTGTCTGGCAAAACAAGAAAAGTCTAAGGCTCTACAGGAGATTTCCTCGTCCACAGGGCCGGCGCAGCACAAATATCCATGGGAATGTATCCTCTCGCTATGGCATTCTTCCTCCCACAGGGCTATCCTGTGGCTTTCACTGTTCGTGGCCACCTGGTCAATGCCCCCACAAAAGCTTTTGCTGTATAAGGAAATACCATGATTCATTATCTCCCCTTAAGCATGGATGCTGGGTATATAGATCGCACCATTGCCCAGGCCAAGCAACGCGGTGTTCGCGCTATTCAATTTTCCCACAAGCTCTGCCATCATGCCGAGGATGTGCTGAATAACCCCGAACATGCGGCACAAGTGGCGGCTATGGTACAGGCAGTGCGCGCGGCAGGCCTTGAGGCATGGTGTTGGAGCCATGAATTTTCCGCCCCACCGGAGGAGTTTCTTGATGCTGATAAGCGCTTGCGCTGTGATGACCCTGGCTTGGCGGAACATCTGCAAAAGCGCTATGCGCGTCTCTGTACCCAGGTGCTCCCTGGCCTGAGTGGGGTCATTATTACCTTTGCTGAGTGCGCCTACCCAGTCTACCAAGATCATCGGGTGGTGTCGGAGTATAGCCGCAGTGAACGAACCCGACGCCTGATCGATCAGCTCTACGACGCACTCAAGCCCCATGGTGTACGCTTGGCGGTGCGGGATTTTGTCTATCGGGTTGATGAGGTTGAAGCCATGGGCGAGGCCCTGGCTGGCCTGCCCGAAGATGTGGTGATCATGTCCAAGGCAGTGCCCCACGATTGGCATCCCGATTACCCCATTAATCCCTTAATCGGCGCTTTCCCCCGCCATGAACAGTGGGTAGAACATGACTTTGGTTTGGAATACGAAGGGCAGCACCTCTTGCCCTATGCCAATGTTGCAACCATCAGTCAACGCATAGAGGAAGAGCGGCGTCGGGGAGCGGCGGCCTGGTGCCTGCGTTTGGATCGCTATACGGGGCAACTCGGGCAAAGCGCTTTATCAACGCCCTGGGGAGATGTGATGTTGCGGGTGGCCCACGCGGTTGCCAGTGGCGCATCAGCATCCAGCGTCCAGCACCAGTGGGAACACGAGCACTTCCCTGGTGCCGCCGCCTGGCTGCGTGAGGCCACCGATTGCGTGCGGCGCACCCTGTTCCCTCGTGGCCAATGGTATGGAAACCACTCCAATATTCCCACCTTCGGCTATGCCCAGACGCACCTGAGCGGCGGCAACGCCGATCGCTTGGCGGCGTGGTCGGGAGATCCAGCCGATGCCTTTAACGAACAAGCGATGGCGCAGATGCCTGCAGGGTGGCGCGCAATCATGGTGGCAGAGGGTGACGCCGAAGCGCGGCGCGCCCAGGCCCTGGCGCAATTCCTTGAAGACCAAACAGATCTCGGCCCAGCCGCCGAAGCGTGGCGCTCGGGAGCCCAGCGCTTGCAGATGTGGGCGGGCCTGTTGGCCGCTCATCGGCGGGCCTATTTTGCCATCCGTGCTGCCGAAGAAGGGGACACAACAGTCACCAGCAAAGACGTCACTCAGGCCATAGATGCTTTTGCAGAGATCGCCCAAGCGGCATCAGGCCCACTGCAGTCATGTCGTCTGGAGGGAAGACGTCTTGATAGTCAAGGTTCCAATAGTCATGACCGATTCGCCCCCTTTACCATCGACAGTGACCAACGCCAGGACTGGGCCAATGTCGTCGTTAGCCTCCGCAGCGCAGCTCAACGAGCCTTTGCCAAGGAGTAAGTGCACACAGCGATCAGAGAAGCTGCCCCCTGAACCCTTTGCGCCTATTGTGACACATCTGCATTGCCCACATGTGTGGTGACGCGCTGCACTAGGGCCGTAAAGCCGTGGTGGTCGGGATACCCAGCGCAATACCAGGCAGCGCCCCCACTGGCATGGTCTTTTCGGGTGAGGGCGGCGCTGTGTGGTTGCGGGCCATCGCTATAGCGGGTGATTATTTCGGCATCATCCACATCGAGTATTTCTGCGACCATATGCATACGAAGGCCATCATCACAAGTAATTGCCGCATCGTTGCGGATGCGAATACGCCGATTCACTTGGATACCAAAGAGGTCCTCCATGGTCCTACCAAGGTATTGGCTGCGATAGGCATTATAGGCGTCGCGGGCAAAGGTGTGGGCGCAGCAGAGCACCTGCCCGCCGCTGACCACGAGGCGAATAATGGCCGCTTCCCATGCCGCATCGTAGACGCATTTAAGGGGTATAATGGCGATGCGAAGGCGCGCCAGGTCATCGGGATGGGTGCATATTTCTACACGAGGCGTTACACCGAGGAGACCGCGATAGCAGCGCTCAATCATTTCCTCAGCATAGGAAATCTTCAAGCCAGCGTGCTGCCAAGCCCAGCTATCACGCCAACAAAAAGCCAAGCCAATACCCTGAGGAGGCAAGGGTTTGCAGTTGCGTAGCTGCGCATTGGTGCTGCAGACACGATGAAATTGCAGGCCCGGTTTGCCATTATGGTCGAGAATGGCACCATGCTCTTGTTCTTGGCCCCAAGGGATTTGCCGCCAAGGGAAATAGAGTATGGCTTCGGCGCCATGCTCACGCCCGTTGGTGGCCATGGTGGTGACGCGTAGTGGATCCTCTGGCCAGGGATAATTGGCGCCGTAGGGGCCGCTTTGTTGCTCGGTGATCCAATAGGGTACGCCCATGCTACTGCCAAGGTCATGGTAAAAGCAGGCCTCATGGGCGGATCGGGCATAGTTATCAAAACTGAAGCAATCTAGAGGAGCTTCCTCCACCAACTGCCGCCAGTCGATAGCCATGCCAAAATTAAACGCATAGCAATTAGTGGTAATGGGTTGGGGACAGTTTTGCTCGCGGATGGCTTGCACCTGCGCTGCACAAAAGGCAATCCAATAGTCACTACAGCATTCTTGAAACAGGAGCTTTAATCCTGGATGGTGACTACCTTGAATGGGAAGGGGGATCTGATCCCAGCTACTATAGCGTTGACTCCAGAAATGCAGTCCCAGTGCCGTGCAGAAATCATCCAGGTGATCATTGAAACGCTGCCGCAGCCATTGTTGAAAAGCAGCCTGCGCCAGTGGTCCACAATCGGTGATATTGCCACAGAGTTCATTATCAATCTGCCAGCCCATAAGAGCTGGGTGCTGACCATAGCGTTGCCCGAGTTGTGCCGCCATGGCTGCGGCACGATCACGGTAGGCCGCATGAAAGGGGCTATAATGACGCCGTGCCCCGAGGCTTTTGATGCTGCCATCCGCCATCTGCGGCAAGATGTCTGGCTCAAGATCAATCAGCCACGGTGGTGGACATGCCGAAGGGGTACACAAAAGAATCTGTATGCCATGCTCATGGGCATCATCCATAAACTGGTCTAACCATTCCCAGTCCCAGTGTTCGGGCCCTGGTTGTAGGGCGGCCCAGGCAAATTCGCCAACCCGCAGCACATCCAGGTCAGCCTCCTTCATCAGTTGGAGGTCTTCATGCCAGCGGGGCCGAGGCCAGTGCTCGGGGTAATAGGAAGCGCCTATGCGCAGTGGGGGCGGAGGAGTATGCATGCATCGGCATGCTGGGGCGATCTCCGCAACGACAAGGGGAGATAGCCCCAGCGCAGCAGGCCGACTCAAAGCTCACCTTGGGTAAGGAATTCCCGCTTCGCGGTGCATGCTTTTGGCGCAAAAAAAAGCGCTATTCAGGTCGTTTTGCAGGTCGATCAGGAGATTGGCGGTCTAAAGGGAGAAGATTCGCATCGGCCTGCCCAGTGGCAGGTAGACCAGGTGCAGTAGCGCATTTTCACCGCAAAAAAAAGCGCCTCTGCCCAATATAAGATCAGGGCAGAGGCGCTCGTTACACTACAACTGAGGTGAGTATTAGGCGCTAATGGTTACCATCACTTGGTGCTTGCCGCCAGCAGGCTGCAGGGGGATGGCTGCATTCTGCAACGGTGTGCCGTCAAGGGTGACGGACACCGTGCCTTTTTGCACGCCCTTGGGCTTGGTAAAGCTGATTTCAAAGGTCGATCCGCGCCATTCCCGGGTCATGGACGCCTGCTCCCAATGCGAGGGCAGGCAGGGATCAATGATGAGGTGGTCGAATTCGGCACGCACGCCAAAGATCCATTCCCAGAATACAATCAGGCTCCAGGCAGCAGTGCCGGTGGCCCAGGAGTGGCTTCCTTCGCCGGGGCTTTCCGACTCGGGCCCGCAGACATATTGGCAGGCTGCATACGGTTCGATGACGTAGCCTTCGGGATTCTTGAGATGGGCCGAGAGAGGGCTCATCTTGTCGAAGATCTCGTAGGCCTTATCGGCGCGTCCCGCATAACATTCGGCCCACATGCGCCAGCGACTGGAGTGACCGAAAATAGCACCATTTTCCTTATTGCCCTGGGCAAAGCGGGAGATGATACCAGCCCGCCACTGCGGTTTGGCGAAGGGGGGATAGAAAGTGTAGCTGCCTAGATCATGATCCAGATGCTTATCAAAGCTGGCCAGGATCTTATCGGTGCGCTCTTGGTTGGCGACCCCAGAGACAATGGCAAAGCTATTGGGGTTGGCCCAAATCATTCCGCCGCCCATGGTCTCCACGCTACTCTTACTGCCTAAAATAGTGCCGTCGTCGTGCATGGCCCGTTGATACCAGTCACCATCCCAGCCAATGTCATTGACAATGTCTTTAAGGGCGGCGAGGCGCTTTTGGTAATCGGCTTTGCGTGCATCATCTTTCATGTAGTCCATGCAGGGGTAGAACTGCTCCAGGCAGTAAATCGCCCAGCAGGCGAGCATAATCGAGTCGCCTTTGCGTTCGTTGCCCACTTGGTCGAGGGCGTCATTCCAGTCAGCCTTGAGAATCAAGGGCAAGCCGCGTTCGGAGAACTGGGAGAAGAAGAACTCCAGGCCCTTAATGACATGGGTGTAGATGGTATCGGTCTGTTCGCCATTGGTATGGGCGTAGGGGGTGACTTCTTCGAGAACCGAAAAGTCGCCGGTTTCACGCACATATTTGCTGATAATAAACAGCGGATTGATGGGGTCATCGGAGTGAAAGGTACGTGTCCCCACCATTGAGACAAAATTGCCGCCGTGGGCATAATCGCCTTCGGGGAACTGCCAGATCATAATCCGTTTCACCAGATGATCGCGCACCCACTTGGGGCTGCCGGGCAGGCGGGCCACTGCATCCTGGCAGGCATCACGCACGCCGAAGTTATACAGGCCAAAGTAGCAGTAACCGGGGTTGCGGTTCCACCACGACAGGTTGGCACCCTGGTATTTAAACCAGTTATTAATCAGCACATCCGACTTGGGATCAGGGGTGCTAATGGTTGGCGCGCCCAGAGCCCGCTTCCAGTAGGCCTGATTATTGGCAAAGGCGGCATCGGCCTGTTCGGGGCTCAGGTATTTATTGGTGAGCTCGGAGGCATCTGCAGCTTCCACGTCAACGGCACCGAGTAGAAGCACCAAGTCGGCGCTTTCGCCTGGCTCAAGCTCCACAACATTGCGCAGGGCATGACAGGCATCGCGGCCATCAACCGCTTTATTGCGCAGCTTGCCATCCATGGCTGCGGGATCTTTGAGGTCGCGGTACGAGCCATTGAAGACATAGCGTTCACCTTCATATTCGCTCACCGGTAGGCTTGAGGCCAAAAAGGCGGCCTTATGGAAGGGGATATTGTTGGCGTCAGAGTTGGCGGCCTGCCAGCCACCGATGTATTTGACCCACTGGGTGGAGCGGGTGTAGAGTACGTTATTGGCGTACTCTTGACGGTTAAACAGCAGATAGAACTCACGCCAGCTGGTGTCTTCATACCAGTTGCCGAGGGCGATTTCCACATAACTGGTGAGCGAGAGGCGACGCTTGCGTTTAGAGTTATTGGTGACTTTGACCTTCCAGATCAAGCAGGGGTCACCCACCGCATCGCCGTCATCACTTTCGGCTGGGGGCATGGGGGTGAACCAGGTTTGCGCCACTTCAATATCGCTCTCGCTAGTGACCAGGGTGTTATAGCCGAGGCCAATATGACAGCGCCAGGATTGCAGTTCGCGGGTTGGCGGGTAGCCATTGGCACACCACCAGTCGCCGGAGTCTTCATCGCGCACATACAAAAACTTGCCATTGGTATCGCGGGGCACGCCGTCGATATGCCAGCGGGTAATGCGGCTCACCGTGGGATTGCCGACAAAGGAATAGCCACCGCCCAGGTGACTGGCGACATAACACCAGTTGCCGTTGGAGAGGGTATTCATCCACGGGCGATCGAGCAGGGGTTTGGTCAGGATGTATTCGCTGCCATCATCGGAGAAAGAACCGAAGGAGGAATCAAGCATGAGGACTCCGTAGTACAAGAAAAACGGTGGGAGAAAGCAGGCCGACAGACCACCCAGCGGCCCTGGGGAGGGCACACCCTATGCCTTTACCCATCATGGGAAGCCCCCACGCCCGCTGGACTGCACAGGACACTCAAGGCCCGAGATGTGTACATAAGGGTGGAAAGCGCGAGGAGTGAACTCCTCTCGCAACAAGTAAAAAGTGGGCGTGCCCAGGGCGGCTCAAAGCTCGCCCCCCGGGATCGCCGATCTCCTGATCGGCCTGCAAAAACGACCTGAATAGGGCGGTTTTTGCGTTAAAAGCATGCACCGCGAAGCGGAAATTCCTTATTGCCCAAGGTGAACTTTGAGTCGCCCTGTGGGCGTGCCCACCTTAAGGCTTGATCGCTGGGTCAATAATAACACCGTGGTCACTAACCAGGGGCATATTATGACCAAGACCTTGTCCAAGTCCCAATTTAAGCCGCGTATGCTTGCCTTGTTGCGTGAAGTTGAGGAAAGCGGTGAAGCACTGATTTTAACCGACCATGGCCGTCCAGTGGTAAAAATTGAGCCCATACACAGTGTCGCCAAGCTTGACGAGATCCAGGAAAAGTGGGCTAAGAAGCTGCGCGAAGGAAGGGTTCACTATGATCCCGAGACCGCAACCGCTCCTCTGCCCAGCGAGGCCTGGGGCGAATTGGCATGAATGCGGTTCTCGACACCTGTGCCTTACTTGATGTGATTTTGCAAGGCTACCAACCGCCGATTCCGTCACCATGGGCGGCAAGTGCCATTAGTTGGTGTGAGATTGCCTGGAAGGAGCGCAACGGCCAGTTGGATTTAGGGGGACAGCGGCACATCTTTTTTGCTGATCTCATTAACGCAGGCGTCGTCCCAATTGCCATTGATCATCATCACACCCTGGCGGCAGTGGATGTGCAATGGTCGCACCGCGATCCCGCCGACCGCCTTATTGTGGCTCTGGCGAGTAGTCAGCAGCTTCCACTGATTACTCGTGATCGCCTGATAACTGCCTATTATCACGACTGCCGTTGGTGATCGGATGTCTAGTGATAGCGCTCAATAACGCTGTGCGCTTGGCTGACATAGCCGCCAGCAAAAAGCAGCGCGTGGTTGAGCAGGTGGTAGAGGTTATAGATATCGCTGCGCTCTTGCCATTGGCGGTCAATGCCGCTGGCTTCCTCATAGGCGGCGTAGAAGGCAGGGGCGAAACCGCCGAAAAGCTTGGTCATGGCGAGTTCAGCTTCGGGCCAGCCGTAATAGCAGGCGGGATCGATCAAAGCTGGCTGACCGTGTTGATCGGTGTGCAGGTTGCCACTCCACAAGTCCCCGTGCAACAAGCAGGCGTCTTGCTTGGGCACCAGTTCTGGTAGTCGCTGACACAAACGCTCGAGCTTGCTGAGGTCGCCAGCGTTGCATAAACCGCGCTGGTGGCAGCGCTGGCCCAGATCAAGCAGGCGGCAGGAGGCGAAGAAGTGATGGCCGTCTTCCTGCCAGTCATTGCATTGACGAGTGGCTCCGCAATAGGTGGCAATGGCGAAGCCAAACTGCGGGGAGCGTTGCTGGTGTTGGAGGGCTAAGCGTTGCCCACAGGTGGACCAGTAGTCTTTGCTCCGCGGGGCAGGGGGCAGATCTTCAAGCAGAAGGAAGCGGCGGCCATGGGCATAGACTTCGGGTATGCGCAGGGCTTGGGCCTGAGCCAGAGCCCGCAGACCTTCGGCTTCGGCGGCAAATTGATCCTCGGGCGCGCGGTGATCCTCCTTGAGTATCGCCGTCCAGCCATCGCTCCAAGAGAGGCGTCGGGTGTCGGCAATGCAGCCGCCAGCCAGGGGAGCGCTGCTGCTTGGCAGCGCCCGCCCCTGTTGCTCCAGCCAAGCCACTAAGCCACCTGGAAGCTTCACGGTCTGCTGGCCTCCTGCCACCGCTGGCGCAGATAATGGGCACTGGCCTTGGGTTGACGATCACGGGTAAATACCCCCTTACGATTGCCAATAATCCGAGTGATGCCCTGCTTGGTCATAAAGTCGGCAAAGTTCCACACATGCTCGCCAATGACAAAGGGCAGGGCATCAAAAGCGCGATGACAGGCCTTGAGGTATTCCACCTGGAATTCCTCACTAAACATGGTGACCGGATCGTTATGCAAGCCAGCCACCGTATCGGCGCCATATTCGGTAATAATGATCGGTTTGCCAAAGCGCTCATGCACTTCCCGGAGATCATGCAGTAGGCCTGGCTCAATGGTTTCCAAACGTCCGGGATCGCTATACCAAGCGGGGTAGCGATTGAGGCAGGTGACATCAAAGAGATCCTGAATGCGATCGCCCTGAGCCGAGGTATTGACCACGCAGCACAGGGGCCGGGTGGCATCCAGCTCGCGCGTATGGGCTACCACGGCTTCAAAATACGGACGCGCTCCTTCTTCCCAACTGGCCGGTTCATTGGCCACCGACCACATGACCACACAAGGATGATGGCGGTCGCGGGCGATGAGGTCGCTCATCACATCGTTATGATGGGCCAGGGTATCGTCGCCAACCTTGCCGCAGTCAAATACCGGGGCGCTATGATCCCACAGCCCCACCGCCGGACTTTCGTCGATTACCACAATGCCCAGCTCGTCGCAGAGATCGAGGACTTCCTCGGCATAGGGGTAATGACTGGTGCGAAAACTATTGGCGTTAATCCAGCCCAGCAATTTCAGGTCTTTAATCAACGTGACCGGATTATGCGCGCGCCCCGACAGGGTGCTGTCTTCGTGCTTACCAAAGCCGCGGAAATAAAAGGGCGTACCGTTGATCAAGAATTGCTCTTTGCTGACCTCGATGCGGCGGAAGCCAGTACGCACAGGATAGCGATCCAGCTCATTGCCATCGGCATCCTCAGCAATCAGCCACAGGGTATAACAATAGCCAGCCCCCGGTTGCCAAAGATGCACCTCGTCAAGCGTACAAGATCCTTGGATGCCACTGCCACTGGCCACAATCCGTCCTTCAGCATCGCAGCATTCCACGCGCAGCCCAGCCTGGTCGCTCAGACTGGCCACCCAGGCCAGCTGACCACGCCCCTGCTCATCCACCTGGGCATCCACTTGCGCCGCCACCACATGCACTGGCGGCAGTACTTGCACATGCACACTGCGATGAATGCCGGCATAATTAAAGAAATCAAAATGAATCACCTGCTGGCGATAGCCGTCAGGATACTGGGGCCCCTTGGGCTCCTTAATCTCGCCACAGGGCAAACAGCTCCAATCCAGGCGATTATCCACCGCCACCGCCAATCGGAAGGGGGCAGCGACATCCACAAACTCACTAATATCCACCTGGAAGGGCAGAAAGCCGCCCTTATGCCGAGCCACTTCCGCGCCATCAATAAACACCCGGGCATGATGCGCCACCGAACCAAAATGCAGCACCAGCCGCTGCCCAGCCCACAGCCGCGATGGCGTCACCCACCGCTGATACCATGCCCAGCCAATATGATCCCGCACAGCCGCATCCTGACTAAGATCATTATAACTGGCCGGCACGGCCATCTTCTCAGCCCCTGGCAAATCCGCACTGGCTCCATCGAGAGTGGGCTCATCACGGCCAGGATCGATACAAAAATCCCATGTGCCATCCAGGGAAACGAGACTACGAGTAGGAGTATTTTGCGGGAAGAGCATAGGGTTTGTAATCCTTGATACATGCTGGCTCACGTAGCTGCGCTACTGAGACGGGGATAAAACATCCCCATGTGGGCAAGCCATGCTTGTGCCCAGCATCCAAGGGCAAGGCCTGTCTTGCTGAGCTTGGGCGAGGCAGAGAAGAGACTCATCCAATGGATACCGTCGGCTCTGCGCAATTGTGGGCCTGATAGAGGCTGGGTAATGGCGGGCTCATACGATAGGGCTCAATGCCAATACAAGATGTCCAATCGGTGGCGCGACGGATGCCCCTTTGCGTCCAGCGCCTTGAGTGCAGTGGTTTATCATTTGGATTATCGTGAGTATAACATTTTCCATCTGACCCTGCTATTGCTGGAAAGTAACCGCAGAGGCCTGCCGCCCATCGTCTTCGTGGTTGGCCATGCGCGCCAAGGGCTCTTTGATCAGTTTCATTAGCCAGGAGACGGAGGAGAGGCGCTGGCGGTGGCGCTCGACCCAGAGGGGGTTGC
>REDP01000174.1 GCA_007693455.1 Planctomycetota bacterium
CCCGTACACACCAGGAGCTATTGAATTGGGCGACAATGCCGTTTTCCAGTTCGAAGGTAGCATAGGCGCTGTCATCGGTGTCGCAGGAGTAGGGTTTTCCTTGCTCGTCAATGCGGGTAGGAATGTGGGTCGCACCAAAGCAGCTCAGCGATTTTACATTGCCAAAGCAGTTGTCGATAACATAGCGCCAGTGGCACAGCATATCGACGATAATGCCGCCGCCATCTTCTTTGCGATAGTTCCAGGAGGGGCGTTGGGCAGGCTGATCGTAGTGCTCGCCGGTAAAGACCCAGTAGCCGAATTCGCCACGCACACTCAAAATGTCACCAAAGAAGCCTTGGTCCTTGATCATTTGGAACTTACGCAGGCCAGGCAGCCATAGTTTATCTTGCACCACGCCGTTCTTGAGCCCAGCTTTCTCGGCAAGTTCAGCGAGGGCAACCGCCTCTTTGGTTTCTACTGCAGTGGGTTTCTCGCAGTAGATCGCCTTGCCAGCTTTGACCGCCATTTCCACAAAGCGTTTGCGATGGAGGGTGCCTGAGGCATCAAAAAAGATCTCATATTGGGGATCGTCCAAGCAGGCCTGAAGATCGGTACTGTATTTTTCCACCCCAGTGCGCTTGGCCAGATCAGCCAGTTTATTGATATTGCGGCCAGTGAGAATGGGATCGGGCATGAGGGTGAGGTCATCGGAGACCTTGATGCCGCCCTGATCGCGAATAGCGATAATCGAGCGAATAAGGTGCTGATTGGTGCCCATGCGTCCGGTGACGCCGTTCATAATGATGCCAATGGTACGGGTTTCCACGCGGTACTCCTTCTCAAGTAATGGCGTTAATGAGGCAAATGCGCTGCCAGCGTGAGCATCTCACACCTGCTGCAAAGGCGCAGCACCATAGAATATGAACCAACCAATGCAATCACGGCCTCCGACATCCTGTACCGAATGCTGCTGGGTCCCATTTTCACCACGTTCCGCATGGCGAGCTTTGAGCCGCCCTGTGCTGAGCAACAGGGCGGCGCAAAGCTCGCCCCCGGGATCGCCGATCTCCTGATCGGCCTGCAAAAACGACCTGACTAGGGCGCTTTTTGCGTTAAAAGCATGCACCGCGAAGCGGAGATTCCTTACCCGAGGTGAGCTTTGAGTCGCCCTGGGTTAAGCAAATGTATATCAGCATTCACCGCGACCGTATCGGGTGAGCCGAGGAGTAATTGGCCGCAGCTGGATGCAGTGGTGTCAGTAAGACTCGCCAGGGTCACTGGAGGCTACGGCTGGAAAGAGCCGTGCTACTCAGGGCAAAGCTGGAGGGCAGCCCGAGGAGGTCTTTACTCGATAGGGGATGTGGGAATTGCTGTGCCCAGCGACGCTGTTCGCGTAAGCGCTCAGCTGAAGAGAGGGTATTACCCTCGCCTTGCGCCTGTTGTAGAAGGGTGGCAAAGGTCTCATCGACAGCCATCCATTCTTCATCAATAGCATCACTCGGACTCGCGGCAGGGGTTTGCACTTCCTCTGATTGGGCAAGCAGGTGCAGGGTGCCATTGCTATCACGCAGTGCTAGGGCCACTCGATACGTGGTTTTGGGGGCCACAGCGAGATAGTAGTTGCCAGCTGCGAGATCAATGACGCGTTGCTCGCATCCATCTGGGCCATAGAGGAGTAGGAGACTGCTGCTGCTTTGCCCCAGGCGTTGGCGCAGCTGCTCGGTGGTTCCGCTGCTGAGTTCCCACCAAACATAGAGGTGCTCAGGATCTTGTACCATGAGGACCACGCTATCGCGACCGTAGTGCTGAGGAATGGGTAGGCCGGGATCACCATGCGGGCCAAAGGGTTGGGTGTCGCTGTTAGTGCCGCCGCTACTGCTACCGCCGCTTGAGCTGGCTTGAAGAGAGGTGGCTTGATGAGCAAGGTCTTTGCCCGCGGAGCTGGAAGAGGATGTATCTCCGCTGTCGCTGGACCCTTGTGCGTCATAGAGTGCGAGAATTAATTCCGCCTTACGCATGCGACTGCGATTGGGGATTTCGAGTTCGCGAGCCAAGTCTTTGAGCTGCTTAAGGTTGAGGTTTTCTAGCTTACTCATGGCGCACACTCCTGGTGGAGGAAAAGACGGATGTGAGAGGTTAAAAGGCGTTGCCGTTTGGCATTGATGTCGATGCGATCAAGCAGCCACATGATTGCCTCCACATCATGATCAGCACTAATAGACCAATTGAGTACATCAAGATTTTCGCCGCCGACAGCAAGTAAATCTGCAACCTTCTGCAGCACTTCTTGGGGAACATGATGCTCAACGCTACTGCGCGAGAAGAGTCCATAATCACCGCCTGAAAAGGCGCCCCAGAAACGCCATCCGTACAGGTGCTCAAGCAGCTTTGATCGCGTCCAGCCGCCCCAGCAATGCTGTAGCCATTCCTCATAGGCGCGATAACCGATGTCGTAACCGTATTTTTGGCTTTCAATCCACTTGTGCCGTTCTAGGGCTTGAATGGCATGGGCGGTAAGCGAGTGTACCACCACGCCATCCTTGCGCACGCGATCGCAGGGAAGGTGGCCCTCGGGGAGGTATTCAGGCTGTCGGTGCTGGTGAAGCGTCATAAGCATCATGCCTGAGGCTTCTCCAGGCATTGGTTTTTGGCAATAACAACGATGCCATTTTCAGTAATATGGAACCGTTTCGCATCTTCTACGTGGTCAAAGCCAATGCGATCGCCAGCAGGGATGCGGACGTGCTTATCGACAATGCATCGGTGCAACTGCGCCCCACGGCCAACGTGAACATCATCCATAAGTACACAGGCGCGTAACTCCGCGTAGCTATTAATAATGCACTGGCGTCCAATGACTGAATCAATGACTGTGGCCCCAGAGATAATCGATCCAGAACAGACGATAGACTGAATGGCTTGTCCCACCCGCCCTTCAACATTGTGAACGAATTTTGGGGGAGGAAGATGACTATCAGCAGTGCGAATCGGCCACTCAAGGTTGTAGAGATCAAGTTCAGGGCTTACCGCGCGCAAATCCATATTGGCGTCAAAGTAGGCATCAAGGGTGCCAACATCGCGCCAATAGCTATCATTGGCTTCAGGATTGGATCCAGGGATAAAGTTCTGAGCGAAGTCATAGGCGTAGAGTGACTGTCCACTCGCGAGCATATGGGGAAGGATGTTTTTGCCAAAGTCATGACTGGATTTGGGATCCTTGGCGTCACGTAAAAGGTTATCAATGACGCTGGATCGATTAAACCAATAATTACCCATGGACACGAGGGCCATAGTGGGGTCGCCAGGGATGGGGGTGGGATCTTTGGGCTTTTCTTGGAAGCCAGTAATGTGCCACTCTTCATCTACTTGGATCACGCCAAATTGATGCGCCTCTTCAATGGGGCAGGGAATGCAGGCCACACAGGCATCAGCATTACGCTTGCGGGCAAAGGCAAGCATGTGGTTAACATTCATGAGGAAGATGTGGTCGCCACCAAAAATAACGATTTCATCGGGGTCACGGTCCTCAATCAGATTCAGGTTCTGATAGATGGCATCGGCTGTACCGCGATACCAATGATCCCCCGTACGCTGCTGGGCAGGCACGGGAATGATATAGTGGTTAGGAAGGATGTTGCCGAAGTTCCACGCTTCCTGGAGATGCTCATTAAGGCTCTGGCTTTTAAACATGGTAAGTACGTAAATGCTATAGATGCCAGAGTTAATGAGATTGGAGAGCACGAAGTCTATAATGCGATACTGTCCACCGAAGGGGACGGCAGGCTTGGAGCGATTGGAGGTTAGGGGCTCCAAGCGCGTGCCTTTTCCACCCGCTAATACGAGAGCTAAGACTTTACCTGGCGTATCTACCATGAGAGATCCTTGCAAAATAGCGTGTCTGCAGCTTGCCTTTAAGGCTGTTGCCTCTATGTGCTTGCAAGAAGTATAGGGCTCAATCGGCTAGGGGAAGCATCTGCCTCGTGATGCTTTGGCAGAGAGCGATGAGCCCTTGCTTTTGCTTGCCAGAGTGATTGTGACTGTATTTCGAGCTTGTCACCTGACGCAGCTCTCCATCGCTGGTTTTGTTCAAACCAACGATGGAGTTGGTACTCATAGTCGTTTACCATGTCACGCCACTCGAGGGATAGCGTTCTGACAGGAGGAAGACTGGGTGGGCACTTGGGATGGATGGTCGCTTAGAAATTACTCCCTTTTTCCGGGTCTATGTTCATTAAGAACTCGATATTGGTTTTGTAGGTGCGTAGTTTATTTTTTAGGAATTCTACGGCATCTTGTGGACTACGATCGGCAAGGAAACGGCGTAGCGCCCAGAGTCGACGCATTTCGTCATCGCTGGCCACGAGTAACTCGTCCTTGCGGGTGCTGCTTTGTGCGACGTCTACTGCAGGGAAGATGCGTTTGTTCGCCAAGCGACGGTCCAGTACCAATTCCATGTTGCCGGTGCCTTTGAACTCTTCAAAGATAACCGTATCCATAACCGATCCCGTATCCACCAAGGCAGTGGCTAGGATGGTCAGGCTACCGCCATCTTCAATATTCCGTGCCGCGGCAAAAAACTGCCGCGGTTTTACTAGGGCAGTGGCTTCTATGCCGCCGGACATAATGCGTCCTGAAGACGGGGCCTCTGCATTGTAGGCCCGTGCAAGGCGGGTGATGGAGTCAAGAAGGATGACGACATCCTTACCTTGTTCGACGAGGCGTCGGGCTTTGTTGATGGTCATCTCGGCAATTTGCACATGTCGCGAGGCGGTCATGTCAAAGGTCGAAGCGATCACCTCGCCATCAACACTGCGCTGCATATCGGTGACTTCTTCGGGCCGTTCATCGATGAGTACCACCATGAGAATGCACTCGGGGTTATTGGTGGTGATAGCGTTGGCAATTTTTTGCAGATAAACTGTTTTGCCACACTTTGGTTGCGCAACGATCAGCCCGCGCTGGCCTTTGCCGATGGGGCAGACCAAGTCAATGATGCGCAGGGCGGGGTCCGTGGGATCGCTTGGATTCTCCATGAACAGACGCTGGTTGGCATGCAGGGGGGTGAGTGTCTCGAAGGGGCGCACTGCACTCATCGCTTTAATGTCTTCGCCCATGACTTCGCGGACGCTTAACAACTGCGGGCAACGTTCGTTTCCACGAGGTGCACGAGCAATTGCTGTGACATGCATGCCGGCCTTGAGGCCGTAGCGGCGGAGTTGCTGGTTGCTGATAAAGGTGTCGGTGTTTGTGATGTGATAGTCGTTGAGGCGTGAACGCAGGTAGCCGCTTGCGGCTTTGGGTCCGAGTTCAATATAGCCTTCGACAATAATGTCATCCTGTCGTCCACCGGCAACGCGACGGAGTATTTCGCAGATGAGGTCGTCTTTGGATAGCCAGCGTACATCGCGCACGCCCATGCCATCGGCTTCCTGCTGTAAGTCGGGAACATCACGCTTGAGGTAGTCGTTGAGAGTGACTTGCACAGGTTCACGAGGAGCGTTACTGGGGCGTCGGCCAGCATTTTCCTCTTCGTTATCATCATTGTTGGCGTCGGGTTCGTCATCGCCATCACGGCTTGGTCGGGCGCTCAGGTCGATGCCGAGTTGCCGTGCCAGGATAGTTTTAGCATATGCTTCAAGCAGTTGTGGATCGCCTGAATTGTCAACTGTAAGCTGGCAGCGGCGACGGCGTTCGTCTTCGTCACCTAGGGCAACATCGCGTTGTGCCAGCTCTTCGGCGCTCCAATTGCGTTCTACGACACGTTGTGCGCGTTGGTCATGAGGGGCGCGCACATACACCGTTAGGGTTGTACCATCGTCAAGGCCCAGTTCGTGGAGTCGTGCGGCATCAATAACCACGAAGTTACCTGCTTTTTTAATTGCAGCTTTGACGCGGCGACTTAATTGTCCGGCGACTATGTGATTGAGTTCATTGGTTGCTTCTGGAGAAGCAAAGGCCTTGTCGGCAAGGACTCCACGCTGAATGGTATTAGCTTCATCGAGAATTTCGGATCCGAAATGTTCAACTAATTTCTTTTTGACCGAAGGTAATTCAATAACATCGTGGCCAATGGCATCGACGTCAATAACATCGGCACCAAGTTTACCGAATTCTTTTGCCAGGGCACTTTTGCCTGCACCAGGTTGGCCGGATATGCCTATAACGACTTCTTGATCATCGGGGACGGTGAGTTGATGAGCGGGGATGGTTGCAACGGAGTCGCCATTGTCTTGGTTGGGGGTGCGGCGGCCGCGCCGCCGCCGACGGCGGCGGAACCGTGGATCACCGTTGCCTTGAGAATAGTCGTTAGGTTGATTCATGCTGTCATCCGTATTGCGGGGGTGGAAATAAAAGAGACGTTTGATTGACGATTGGCATCGAGCCAGGTGGAGCCGTGGCCACAGTGGATACGTGCTCCAGGGAGTGCGTCAGCCATGCTCGAGTGCACAAATGCAGTGAGCTGTTGCTGCTGTTGCAGTGATCCCACAAAAAGGAGGTGCGAGCCATGCACCATGCGTAGCTGCGGAAGTTGGTCATGTCGCAGAGAGTCTGCGGCACAGCGGGTTATGGCGATGGCAACACGACTGGCCAAAACCGTTTGCAGGCGTTGGCTGGTGGTGGGAAGCGGGCTGGGGCTTGGCCAGGCGATGGGAAGGCTGCCGTTGAGAACTGCCTGTCGCCAGGCGCTACACTGCGGGAACATCTCTTGGATATTATTCAGCCACAGTTGTGTCTGTGTGTCTTCAAGCTGGCAGCGTCGAGCAAGGGCATTGCTACGAACGGCATGGAGGTGGCCGAGGAAAAGACATTGCGCTATGCGTGATTCCTGGGGTCCGATCGTTTCGCAGGGGCGTTGCATAATCAGACTGGCGATCTGCTGCCAGGGATGCGGGCTTGCCAGGAGATCAATCAGGGTTTGATCCTGTATATCGGCGGCGAGAGCTGCCAATTCAGCATACTCCAAGTGCAGGGAGATGATGTGTTCCTGCGGCGGTGCGCAAAGAAGTTGCGCAATGCTCGTGTCAATACTGTCGGGTTCGGGGATGGTTCCCATTGTGTGCAGTTGGCAGCGGAGTGTGCCAGTGGTGCGATCCAGGTAATGGCTGCTGTGGAGATGAGGTTGCTCCGCGTTGAGAAGCTGTCTCAAATCCTTATTGCGAAGCCGTAGTTGTCGCTCTTGAAGGACAAGCCGTACGGCTTCGTGTTGATGCTGCATGGCTTGCAAGGCGCGGGTGTCGATGCGTGGCCCATGTTGATCATGGTAGGGCGGGGTGATTCCACAGCGATCAAAAAGGAGGTGCCGCAGTGCTTGCGGCCGTTGTGGATGCCACAATCGATCTCCAGCCAAAGATTGCAGTTCGTGCAAGATTTGCCCGTGCAGCAGTTGTAGCTGTTCGCTGATATGGTGGAGGTGTGTGCGCTCAATGGCCCAGGATGATTGCTTGGTCAAGTGTAAGAACAGCGGGCGGTAGTGACGATCATAGCGATCGGCAAGTACGGGATGGCTGAGTTGCAGGCGATGGTGACGCACTGCCATGCCTTCGTAGGTGAGCTGGGTGGAAGTGTCGCCAACGCTTGCGCACCAGGACTGATGGCAATCGTTGAAGATGCTGTGCAGGGCGGCGGGGAAGTGGTGATCAAGCAAGCGTATGTCTGAGCAGAGAATCCGCCGTTGCGGATCAGTGCGCCATGTATGCAGGAGTGGCAGGGCTTGCTGATAATCATGGGGAAGAAGCAGGCGATAGTTGCCGTGGGCATCTTCGAGACGTAGTCCACTTTCCCATGGATATATGGCCAGGGGAGAGTGGGCGCCCTCAAGCCATTCGACAAGAGGTTTCTGGTCAGAGGCACGCTGCCGCCGAGTGGCGGTAAAACGGGCGCTCGGTAGACCGATGCTGCGCAGCCATTCTTGCATAGCCACGAGATCCCATTGCTGCGGAAGGGCGAGGTCTTGGAGGGTGCAGGGAAGCTTTACATCACGGCGAATATGCACGAGGGTACGCATCATTTCGGCTCGTTCACGAAATGCTTCAAGGGCTTGCTGACGCTTGGCGCTAAAGTCTGATTGATACTGGAGGATGGCGTCAAGGCTGCCATATTGGGAGAGAAGTCGACTTGCGCCAATGCTGCCGATGCCGCGAATGCCAGGAATGTTATCAGCGGTATCTCCTACCATGCACAGCCAATCAATGACCTGCTCGGGCAAAATAGCACGTTCTTGCCATAATTCCTGTGGTCCTCGCAGGCGCCGACGTAAGGGGTCCCAGGTGCTGATGCTGCTGCTGAGCAGTTGATCAAGGTCCTTATCGCAGGTGATCATGCGCACATTCCAGCCCTCTTGGCTGGCCTGCCAGGCAAGGCTGCCGATGGTATCATCGGCTTCCACTGTGGGTAGGCAGAGACATGGAATGGCAAAATGCCGAGCCAGTTCAGGGAGGAGGTTGATTTGCAGCCGGAGATCTTCGGGCATGGTTGGCCGTTGGGCCTTGTATGCAGGGAAGCAGTGATGACGGAATGACGGGGATGGATGATCCAGCGCCAGCGCCCAGTGGGTGATATCGGTATCGGCTTGGAGGCGGTCAAGGAATTCGGCGAATGCGTAGAGCATACCGATGGCATTTCCCCCCGTTCCGTGGATAGCGGGGCGGCCATGATAGAAGCGATGAGCAAAGTAATTACCGTCGATTACCGCCAAGCAGGGGGCGATAGAGGGTCGGTTTAGGGCTGAATAAATAGCAGCATCCTTGCAGAAATAAAACCGGGTTTAGCGCAGTACTCGATGGGATTCGATGTAGCTGATGGCAGGGTTTGAGGGTAGCGCGGTCTTGGAGAGATGTGACTCAGACATTAATGGCGTTGTCTGTTGCAGCACAGCCGTTAGCAAATACCAATCATGAGAGAGCTGCCTTTGTGGCGTACTCTGTAACGATCATTGACTATGCTATTGGGGTCTTGTGGCGTCCGCAAAAAATGCAGCTTTCATGCCATCAGTTGGTCATGGTAGCAAAATCATAGGGGGGTGTCAAGGCGCACTTTGTCACCGCGCTTGGCTAAAGATGTCGGGGCAAGAGGGGCCTTTTATGGCGGCCTTATTCCCCTCGTGCTGCTGCCTGCAGCGGTTCAACCCATTGCAGGGCTGCCGCAGGAAGATCTGCTGGCTCGACATCGCCACGCATGCAGGCAAAGGCTTTGCGGAGATGGCTGGCATCTTGGCGGGTAATGCCCAGGAGCGCTTGGAGTGCGGCATTGTCGGCGCCATCAAAGAGTGCGTCAATGGCTTTACGAAGATCGTGGCCGGCAAACTGGTGGGCTGGGTAAGGCTTGTCTGACTTGGTGTTGAGGGAGCGTCCCGCACGCATGGAGTTTTTGCCTGCAGTAAGGCTTGCTGGTAGTGAGCCTTGGAGGGAGATGGCCTGAATATGGGCGATGTGAATTGCAAGTTGGCCATCATTACTATCAAGCAGCAACCATTGCCGATCACTGGCGATGACGGTGCCGCGAATCCATCCTCCATTGCTGAGGCTGACTGCCAGCGACGCCCCATCGATAATATATTGAGACCACAGATCTGCCATTGATGTATCTTGAAAGCTTCTTGATTATGAGCAAGGAACGTGCTGTGCAGCTTGCAGGGCGGCTCAAAGCTCGCCCCCGGGATCGCCGATCCCCTGATCGGCCTGCGAAAACGCCCTGAATAGGGCGCTTTTTGCGTGAGGAGCATGTCCCGCGAAGCGGGTAATCTTTTTTCTGACAAGCTTTGCGTGGCCCTAGTGCAGGCTGTTTTTGCCAGGAGCAAGCGCACGCAGCTCCGTCCCTGGGATGAAGACTGCCTAGAGACGGGGCTGCTGCGAGAGCATTATTGAATGCTGATTTTCTGAGGGGATTTGTCCGCTGACTTGGCAATGCGCAGTTGCAGGATGCCATCCTCATATTGTGCTGATATCTGCTGAGGATCGCAGTCATCACTGAGTTGGAATGAGCGCTGCCAGCGCTGATGAGCAAATTCCTCAAGCAAGGGCCGGCCCTTTTCTGGTGATAATGCCACATCTGCACTGACGCTGAGTATTCCGCGGTGGTGTTCCACCTGGATGGCATCTCGATGCGCGCCAGGTAGGGCTATATGTATGTGGTAATGGTCATCGTGGGCAGCAATATCCGCCATGGGTGTTAGGGTAATATCTGGACGGGGCTGCTTGCTGATGGCTGGAGATGAAGAATGGGTCGTGGTCATGCTTGTACTCCTTATCGGTAAGTAGATACGAAATCGAGAAAATAGTTCATGCGATAGCGATGCGTCGCGGTTGCTCTGCCTTCGGTTTGGCCACAGCCACGCACAGCACCCCATTTTCATGTCGTGCCTCGGTGTGTTCTCCATCAATGGAGAAGGGGAGTTGGATACGCCGCATGAAGGGGCCACGCGCAATCTCTTGGCGCAGCATGTGTGGCTGTGTGGCTTCACTGCTGTCTGCTGCGGCTTGCTCTGGTTCACCGCGGATAATGAGGGTATCGCGTTCGGCTTCCACGTGGAGCTGTTCACGACGATAGCCAGGCACAGCCAGTTGCACTACTGCTCCATGGTCGTTGATGTAGACATTGGCTTGCGGGCCATCGTGGCTGCCTTCAAACCAATGGCCAACCTCATCCATAAGGCGGGCAAAGTTGCTCAAGCGGCGCAGTGAGCGCACCGGAGCATCGAGTTCAAAGAATGGGGTAAACATGGCAATCCTCCTTTCTTGTCAGGGTGATCGAGATCCTGTCGTTGGAGGGGCATTGCCAAAGCTGTGCCAATGGGCCGAGCTTCTCGGTGCGTATGGAAGTCATTGTTGCTGATGGATTTAGAGGTGGCGATTGACGACATCTAATTCACATGGTGTCAAATCGACTCAATTACGCATATCATACGGACTATTTGACGCATCTATGCGTCAAGGAGGTGCTCAAGATCCAGGATGAGCGCCAGCGATCCATCACCCTGCATGGCTACTCCCTGGAAGGGGTGGTTATGCTCACCTGGGAGCACCAAGGGCAATTTAACCATTTGTTTGATGCCCACGACTTCATCCACTAATAGGGCATAATGACGTCGTTTGATTGCAGTGGAAACGGCCACGCTTGCCTGCTGTTGTGGGTTGAGGCCAAGGACGCGGGCAATGTCGACGACGACTAGGCTTTGACCGCGTCGATCAATAATATCCACTCCAGACGGCGTGCGAGTGACCTTCCCCTGGGCATGGAAGGTTTCCAGAATGCTGTCGAGATCGAGGATGAACAGTTCATTCTGGCAGCGGACAAAGTACCCCATGCCGATTTGGGTGGTAACGCTTTTGGGGAGAGAAATGGCGAAAATGGTGCCCACGCCACGTTGGGTGTCGACGCTAATTTTCCCGCCTGCATTTTCGATGGATCGTTTGACCACATCCATGCCCACGCCACGGCCAGAGATATCGCTGACTTCCTGGGCGGTGGAGACCCCAGCGGCAAAGATGCATTCAATTAAGGCGTGGGAATCAAGGCGTTCATCTGGTGCAATAATGCCCAGGTCGCGAGCCTTTTCAGCAATGCGGTCACTGTCAATGCCAGCGCCATCATCCTGCAGGGTGAGCTGTATCCACTCGGCGTCTTCGCTAATACCGATGGTGATGGTGCCTTGTTCAGGTTTACCAGCCGCAAGGCGTTGCTGAGGAGTTTCGATGCCATGGTCGGCCGCATTGCGCACCATATGAACCAAGGGGGCGTCAAGGAGATCGAGGTAGCCTTTGTCAATTTCCGTGTCATCGCCATTAATGACCACTTGGATCTGCTTATTTTTTACCTGGGCGACATCGCGAACGATTTTAGGTACCTTGCGCAGGAGTTGTCGCGCCGCCACCTTGCGGATGCTCATAATAGCTGATTGTAGCTGGCCGCTCAGGCTTTGGAATGTGCCCGTGACTTGGGAGAGCCCGTGGGTAAACTCGCGGTGTTGATCGTTGGCTTCAAGACGGCGTAAAAAGTGGGTGAACATATCACCGATAACCACTAATTCTCCAACATAGCCAAGGAAGGCATCAATGCGCTCCTCGTCAATGCGCATAACACGGCGTTCAGTGGCAGGGGCTGCCACTGCTTTATCGCCATCAGCATTAGCGTTGGCGGGAGTGGTCTGGCCTGCTGCCTGGGTCGGGTCGGAGGATTCTTGAGGTACTGCGCCCGAGGAGGTGGAGGGGTGCTTTTGGGCGATGGCATCCAGTAAGGCTTCGACCGAGGAGCGGGCAGGTTCTGGAATGTCGGGGAGGTGGCCGCGTACTGTCTCGGCAGCTTTCTGCAGGGGGGCACTGTCGTCGGTATGGGATGTTTCCTCAAGCTCGGCCAGAAAACCGGCAAGATCGGCGGGGTCCTGTTGCCCTGGGCCGCTAACGGCGTTTTGCACCATGGATGACAAAAGGTCGATGCCGCGCAAGATGAGCGATGACAGTTTGGTGCTGAAGCCCCGTTGTCCTTTGCGGAGGTCATCAAGGACATTTTCCAGCTTGTGGGCAGTCGACTGGATGCGATCGAGGCCAAAGAAACTACTGTTTCCCTTGATTGAGTGCACGGTGCGAAATATCGCCCCCAGAATTTCTCGCTGCGCGTCACTGTCGCCGGCCTGTTCGCAGGCGATGACTTGTTCGCTCACATCGGCAAGTAGCTCGGTGCTTTCGCTGACAAACTCAGCCAGCAGTTCGGGATCTTCCATAAAGTCACTCATGCCGATGCATCGCCTTTGCTACTGCGATGCTGGCGGCTGAGTCGCACCAAGTGTTGCAGTTGGCGGCGACGATGGACGACCAGTTGCTTGGCGATTTCTACGGCCTGGAGCAGTTGCGTGCCATCGGCAAGCGGCTTAGTGCAGAAGGCTAGAGCTCCTTGTCGTAAGCAATCAAGCATGGTCAACATGGTCGTTGATCCAGTGAGCACAATCATCGGCACTAAGGGGTGGTATTCGGCCATATAGCTCAGGAGTTTATGGCCATCCATCCCATCCATTTGGAGATCAGTAATAATGATGTCAATGCGCTGTGCGGTAAAGGCGGCGATGGCCTCTTGGCCATTATCGGCGGTATGTAAAGAGAACTCCTGAGTTTTCTTTAAGAGCGCATGGACGAAGATCTGTGTTGGATGATCATCTTCAACAATTAACAGTTGTAATGGTGTCGAGTCTCGAGTTTCAGCCATAAATGAAGACTAAGTCCTAGTTGCGGTCAGCCAAGAGAAAAAGGCCATATGATTCAGGCCGACTCAAAGCTCGCCATAGGGAAGGAGTGCCCGCTTTGCGGGGCATACTTTTCGTGCAGAAAGCCCCCGTTAAGGGCTTTTTCTGCTGGTCGATCAGGAAACCGGCGGTCCTGGGGGTAAGCTTTGCGCCGCTCGGGGCGGTGACGGATTCACGATGATGGAAGAGATGCGCCTGCAGTCACGATGGGCGTAGTCCTCAATCAACAGGCAAGCACATGGGGCAGTCTTAGAACTGTCTAAGCTGTCATTGCGCGAGGCGTCTCGCGCGGTTGCAGGGTGTCTTCATCTTTATCTTCATGGTATTTCCCGCATGGTATTTATGCTGGAATCAGGCAGGAGCGCACTAGCATGCGCGCTCGCGTTGGTGATGCATACGGTTGCTATGCCGTTGGACGGGTAGGAGACACTATGGCCAAAGTAAAGCCCATCAAAAAGCTACGACTGCATAGCTTCAACAATTTAACCAAATCGTTGTCCTTTAATCTCTATGATGTGTGTTGGGCCAAGGCTGCCGAAGACCGCCAAACCTATCTTGACTACATTGATGAAGAATATAACGCTAATCGTCTGACCGAGATCCTCACTACGGTGACCGAGATTATTGGCGCAAATGTCCTCAATATTGCGCGCCAAGACTATGAGCCCCAAGGGGCCAGTGTCACCATTCTGGTTGCTGAAGAGATGGACGAACATCTTTTAAGCCAGCAGGCTGCAGATCTTCAGGCACAAGCGGGCATGGTGGGCCCGGAAACGCCTGATGCCATTGTCGCGCATTTAGATACCAGTCACATCTGTGTGCACACCTATCCGGAGTACCACCCTGATGGAGGGATTTGCACTTTCCGAGCCGACATTGAAGTGAGTACCTGTGGTCGCATTAGCCCCTTACACGCGCTCAATTATTTGATTCGCGAGTTTGATTCAGACGTGCTTAATATCGACTACCGCGTACGCGGCTTCACTCGCGATGTTCAGGGGCGCAAGCATTTTATTGATCATCGAATAACCTCCATTCAAAATTTCATCGATCGCGACCTCCTTGACGCATACCAAGCGATAGATGTCAATGTGTACCAAGAGCGTATGTACCACACCAAACTTATGTGGAAAAAGGTCGACCTTGACCGCTACCTTTTTGGTGGTCGTGAGGCAAAACTGGCGATGAGTCTCAATGAACGAAAGAAAGTGCGCAAGCGCCTAAGTAAAGAGATTCGCGAAATATATGAGGGATTCAGTTACTAGGCTTGTATGATGTGGTTTGCCCGCCCACCCCTTCATTCGCAGATTGTTTGCTTTGATTTTGATGGGGTTATCGCCAATAGTCTCGCGGTGTGGCAGCGAATGCTGATCAGTTTGAGTCCTGATGCAATTGCCCAGCGCCTGCATGATCAAGAGGTGTTCCTTGATTGCTTTAGTGGTAATATGTGGCGAGGGCTGCGCACATTGGGCTGTCGCCGCCGTGATATAGCGCGCATTGTCCCTCGATTAACCGGTAGTGCCAGTAAAGCCCTGCAGCAAGTAGAGCCTTTTGCCGATATCATTGCCGTGGTGAGTGCATTGTGTGAAAAATACCCCTGTATGATTATTACCTCAAATCACGGTCCCACCGTAGAGCAGTGGTGTATAGGGCATGGCCTGCATGCTATGCGGAGCGTCGAAGGGGTGGAGGTTTCCCATAGTAAGGTACGTAAAATACGACGGCAGCAGCGTCGTTTTCGACCAGAGTCTACATTGTATATTGGCGACACGACCGGCGATTATCATGAGGCCAAGCGAGCCGGGGCGCAGTTTATCGGTGTGGCGTGGGGTTGGCATGGGGAGCAGCGTTTGGGGGAAGCCGGCGCGCGAGTTGTGCGATCCCCGCAAGAGCTCCTTGCCGCATGCCAATAATAATTGGTTACGGGTTTGCTGAAGCCTCGCCCCGGGGAGCAATAAGGTCACTTAAACTGGTGGGGCCGAGTATCCACACTGTTGCTGCCACTGCCGCCAAAATGAGCACCAAGGCAATGCGTAGGGGCAGGGCGGTGGTGCGACGTATGGTTCGTGTGCTGGGTGGGTGTTGCTGATGTTGCGTCATGACGGTACTCACTGGTAGGGCAATGCGCTATGGCCTAGGTAAGGGTAGGCCTGTATATTCATGCAACAATAGCCCAGGGTGGTGGACCATGGTGTGCTGTGCGCTTCGCTTATTTTGGCCCGTGCTTGGGGGTGCAGACTCCTGCGCTTCGGCTACAAAGCACCATAATGCCTGGGAGCACAAGCAGCACCAATACGGCGCTTGAGATCAGTCCACCGATCACAGCGACTGCCAAGGGCCCCCGCAAGGCGCTTGCTTCGCCCCAGCCAATGGCAAGGGGCAGGAGGGCGAGAACCGTTGTCAGGGTGGTCATAGCGATGGGCCGCAGGCGTTCACCTGCGGCTATGCGTACGGCTTCCTGCATCTCAAGTATTGCCAGACCAGTGGCATCGCGACGACGATTATTGGCTGTAGAGACTAACACGATGGCATTGTTTACGGCAATTCCTGCCAAAACGATAATCCCAATGCCCGACATGACATCAATGCCGTGTCCTGAAATGGCCAGTGCCGGCACTGCGCCAATGAGAGCCATGGGTACAGCTATCAGGACTAAAAGTGGCTGTGCCAAGTCCTCAAATTGAACTGCCATAACCACCAGCACCAGGAAGACCGCAAGTGCCAAGAGTCCCAGCAGTGCTTGGACATGGCCAGCATCAATGCTACTCAAGCCAAAGTCTATCACCGTCACATCAGCAGGCAGCGGAATGGTACGTTGGAGAGCCGAAATCATTGCTGCGCCATCCCAGCCCTGAGGAAGTGCCGTGGCGAGGAGGGTGGATACCCGCTGGCCATCACGATGGTAAATAGCCCCGCTGGCATCTTGAAGGGAGAGCTCGGCAACTGCTGATAAAGGTATTGGCCGCTGACTATCGCCTAAGTTGAAGGAGGCCAGGTCGCTGAGGCTTGCTTCTCGCAGTGGTGCATGGACGCGGATGGGGAGGGTTGTTGCCGATGGGGTATGGCCATCGTAGCGGGGGCGGAAGCTTTCAATGCTATGTAGTGCGCTTGCCCCTCGGAGGGCATCGACTACTTGCTGCCAGGAGAGCCCTGCTTCCTGCAGGCGGATTGCGTCGCCGTAAATGTGGAGATCGCGGCTACGATCATGGGCACTTGAGCGCACCCCTCGGGCGCCAAGCAGACGGAGTTCTCCCATCCACTGCTGGGCAATATGGTCAAGGATTTCGGGATCGCCACCCTGCAGGGCGATGGCAAAGCTTTGTCCCTGGGTGCCAGTAAGGTCAACCAAGGGCGGTGCCCAAGCAGCAGCAGCCAAGGCTCCAGCAGCGAGGGCCCGTTGCTCCATTGCCGCCAGCCAAGCATACTCTTGCTCTACGTTGTCTGCGGCGCGCGATCGTACAATGACCATGCGCTGTTGGTGCGCTTGGCGTCGCTGTAGGGTGGGAGCAAAGCGATGATCTTCGCCAATGAGCGTCATGCCCATGAGGCCTGGTTGGGTATCAGTAACCTGATCAAGAAAGTCCGCGGCCCAGGTTTGCCCGTCCTCCAGGCTCGTTGCCCGTGGCAAGCTAATATCCATAACAAAGGATTGATGGGTGGTTTCTGGTAATAATCGCACTGGTAGCCACGGTGCACAGGCAGCGCCACTGGCCATTACTACAAGCCCCAGGGCTACAGCCCTCCAGGGATGGCTTACAATGCCCTGTAAGGTTCGTTCATAGATGCGGGCAGTGCTGGCGCCCAAGTGATCGCTGGTCCTGCGCAGGGGAGCGGTGAAGGGGGTAAGGATGCTCCCAGTCACACGCATTACGCGCAGCAGGAGCATCAGTGGAATCATCAAAAGCGCCACCAACCACCAACGCAGCGTGCACAGCAGCACATTACTCCAACGTAGTGGCAGGCCGAGCATACAGCGCCATGCCGCAGTATGCGGCCGCACCTGACGCCAGAGCCAAACACTGGTGCTCAGCATCCATATGGCTCCCATGCTGAGCATGATATGTCCCAGTGGGGCCTGCCAGATCAGGGCAATGAGCGGACTGAGTGTGGCCAGTTGCGCCAGCCACCAGCGTCGATCGCGAATATCTATCCTGAGATCGTACCCCGCATGGACGCTGGGCATCTGTGCCCGCTTTTTCCTGCCGCCAGGTCCACCAAGTGCCAATAAGGGTGGGGTTACAATTAAGGCTACAGCTAAACTTGCACTGAGACTGGCAGCAACCGCCCAGGCGAGATCAAGCAGTAAATCGCCAATGATCCCAGGGGCGAAAATGAGCGGCAAAAACACCGCCACCGTTGTGGCAGTGGCCGCCACCACTGCTGGTGCGATATCGCTACAGCCAGCAGATACCAGACTGCGTCGGCGCTCGATGGAGTCATCACTGCGGGTATGACGACGCGCGGATTCAATAACCACAATGGCGTTGTCGACCAGCATGCCGATACCCAAAGCCAGCCCACCCAGGCTCATCAGATTGATGCCAATGCCCAACTGCGAAAGCACTAAAAACGCTCCGCTTACAGACAGGGGCAAAGAGAGGAACACCACCGTTGCCGACCACCAAGATCGTAAAAAGAGAAGGAGTACGAAACCCGCGAGAATGGATCCCATTATCATCGCCTGGATGACTTCTGCCAGAGCGGTGCGGATGGGCGCGGCGCGATCAGCCAAGAGTATCAGATCACCGCCATGAAAATGCCATTGTCCGGGATGCTCGGTGGGGGTAGCCAATTGATCGAGGCTGTGTTGAATATCATCCGAGGCGGCGACAATGGCCGCTTGCGCCTGCATCATAATCTCAAGCACGACTGCCGGCTGGCTTCCTTGGTTACCGAAGCTGATGATGCGTTCATCGTCTTCGCTGCGCTGCCAGTCAATATCAGCAATATCGCCCAGAGTATGACCACCTGGCAATGGCAGTTCATGGAGGTGTTCAGGAAGGGTTACAGGACCACGAAGATTGACGGTACGCGAGCCATCGGCAGTACGTATGTGGCCCACCGAACGACTGTCAACCCCATCACGAATGGCGTCGGCAATGTCGTCCATATCCAAACCCGCGGCCTGTACTGCTGCCATGCGGGGTTGAATGCGCATCTCGACATCGCTGCCCCCGCGAATAAGCGCGGTGGCAACGCTGGGTCGTCCTTCCAGGCGCGGTAGAAGATCCTCGCGAGCCGCCAAAGCTAGGGCCTCGAGATCTGGGCCGTCAGGACGAGCGCGCACAAGGAGACGTAGCAGTGGTTCACCTGACGGATCGTAGCGCAGTACCCGCGGTTCGCTGGTGCCGCGGGGACGCCGCCAACTGGCGAGACGTTCACGCAGACGTTCAAGACTGTGCTCCATATTGCCATCGGCACTTAAGGCCAGGCGAACTTCAACCGCTTCATCGTTGGCTTGGCCCTGCATCCCTTGCAGCCCAGGGAGGGTGGCCAGCAGGTCTTGCAGGGGAATCAGGAGCTGTTCTTCGAGTTCCTGTGCTGAAGCACCGCTGCGATCCACGCGGACGGTAATGATTGGCGACTCAACCTCGGGCAGGAGTGCCACCGAGAGTCGTTGCCAGGCGAGCATGCCCAAGATGGCCACGGCAGTGGCAATAACTACGGCCCCAATAGGGCGGGCGACAATGCGCTGCATCAGGGTCATGAGCTGGGTCTTCCACCGCGACCTGAGGTGGTTTCGTCTTCTTCTTTCTCCTCTGCTGGGGGCGGTTGATACGTTTGTTCATGGAGACGCACGGGTACCTGTTCGCGCAGGCCAGAGGTGCCATCACGCACCACCAAGTCTCCAGCCTGCAAGCCGTCCTCAATAACCACCGAGTCCTCATCACCGCGGCCCAGGCGTAGCCAGCGGCGATCGACATAGTGGTGATCGGGATCTTCGGGGTCTGCTACCACTACCCACACATAAGAACGGTTGCGCTGCTGCAGGACCGCACCACGAGGTAGGACCACATCGCCTTCAATGCGCTCGGTATGAATGCGCAGTACGGCAAACGAACCTGGACGCCAGTCGCCACCTGGCTCATCCACACGGACGATTAAGGTGCCGGTACCGCGCTCGCGATCCACTGCGGCGGGTAGCGAGATAATCGTCCCTTGGGCAATCTCCGCGCCAACGGGATGGACGTCAACCGGCAGGCCGGTGCGTAATCGGGGAAGCACGGTTTCGGGGATTTTGGCATGAATGGTAAATGATGCTACGTCTTGGATACGAGCAAAGAGGGTGCCGCGATCGAGGCGCTGGCCGATAGTGACTTCAACGCCTTCAATGACGCCATGAAAAGGTGCCACCAACTGACGATTACTGCGGTCACGCTGGGCGCGGGTGAGTTGGAGTTGAGCATCTTCTACGCCATCATTGGCTTGGTCGATATCGCTTTGCGCGACAGCCCCGCTAATGCGTTCTTGCAGCGCCTCCAGGCGTTGAAGATGGCGCTGTGCCCGGCGCAGGGCGTTTTCGGCTTCTGCAACCGCATCCATATCATCGGGGAGAGGGTCCATCTCCAGTAGTGGATCGCCTGCTTCCACTACTTGCCCATCCATGACATGTAGTTCACGAATAATACCTGGCGCAAGGATAACCAGCTCTTGGTGGCGGGTTGAGCGCAGACGTGCCTGTGCCTCCACCACCTGAGCGATGGAGCCAGGTCCAGCCTCCAGCACCTGCACGGGAAGTGCAATGCGCTCGACTGCGGCGTCATTATCTTGGGAGTCATCGGTTTGGCCACTACAGGCAGCCAATACAGCAAGGCCAGTAAGAACCAGGAGGCGGGGGGTGCAAACCATCATAAATCTATTTCCGGAAGGGGCATGGTATCGGTCAGTTCACGCAAGATGAGCTCGCTTTCCAGTGCGCTATAGCGTGCATTGATGAGTGCCTGTTCGGCGCTGCGCAGGCGCTGTTCGGCATCAATGAGTTCGCGAATGCTGGCGGTGCCTTCGCTTAATTCGGCGGCAATAAGGTCGCGTTCTTCACCGACTGCCTGGCGAATCCGCGCCCGTTCGTGGACATCAGAGCGTGCGTCTAAAAGGGTGCGAACGGCGCGATCAACGCTGAGATGCCACTCCCGCTCGCTGGCTTGATAGGCAAGGCGTTGCTGACGCAAGGCGATCCGGCTGCGCTGGCGCTCGGCTCGTTCGCGGCTCCCTCCGATAATATGTTCGTAGCGCAGGCCAACGGAAACATCATAGGTGTCGGCATCGTTGACTTGCTGCCAGCTTCCTTCGCCATCACCGTCACGGCCAGAGAGCCCCGCCCCCAGGGATAGGGTGAGTGAATCCATTCCCGCTTGATCGGCGCGGTGGCTTGCCCGCTGTTGGGCGGCTATTTCCCGTGCCGCGAGCTGCCCGCGTATGGTTTCGGCAAAGGCGGGGATATCTGGCAGGGTATCATCGCTATCGACATCCTGGGGAGGAGGCGGTAGAGCGACATCGCCCCAGCTCATGCGCAATTGTTCGCGCTCACTGCGCATGGCTCGTTGCAGGCGGCCCAATTGCGCCTGTTGTTCTACCACATCACGTTCGCGTGCGAGGAGTTCACTGCGCCCCACTAAACCTGCATGGTGTCGCGCTTGCGCCAGCTCAAGGGTACTGGAGGCACTGGCCAAGGTCTCCTCGGCATGGTCATGGGCGGCAACGCTTCTGCCATAGGCAATCCATTGCTCTGCAAGGTGACGAAAGGAGAGGGCAATTTCTTGTTGCAGTCGTTCTTGATCGCCCTCCCATTGTTCGCGGGCATCGTTGAGTGGCGCCAGATTTGCATCGCGATTACGCCCCCGCAGGAGTTCTTGGTTAATGGTCAGGCGCACTCGAGACACCCAAGATTCTTGGTTGAGAGCGTTGGCGCGATTATTGGTTTCACGACTGGACAGTGCGCTTATCTGCACGTTGGTGCCCGTGGCCAAGGGTTGCGCAATGCCAACTTCGCTGCGCACCTCGTTGACCCGAATGGTGCGCTGCTGATTCCCCGTTTCAGTGGCATCGTTGGAGCTTTCAACGCGACGATTATGACTGCCATCGGCAAAGAAACGCGGCCTCCACGCGGCTTGTTCGCGATCAATGGCGAGGCGACTGCGACGCACTTCTAACTGTGCCTGGTTGACTTCACTGCGGTGTGTTAGCGGAGAGGCTGCTGCTTCTACCAGTGGGGTGAGCCAATGCTCGGGTTCGGCAGCACTACTCCAGGCCAAGGTTGTAATACACAAAAATACACAAAGAGCGGGCGCGGTAATATTCATGACAATTCCCCGGGCTGTAGGCCACGGCGCAAGCGGGCCAGCCAATAGTAGGTCAGCGGCACAACAAAAAGGGTACAAACAGTAGCTCCCGCCAAACCCACGGCGATGGTGGCTCCTAATTCGGCAATGGGAAGTCCAGCCAAGCGGGCGCTTCCTAAAGCCATGGGCACCGCAGCGGCGATGGTGGTAGCACTGGTGAGTAGAATGGGAGCCAGGCGCCGTCGTGCGGCGGCAGTTAAGGCTGCGGCAACGCGCGGCGAATGGTCGCAGCGCGTAGGGGCAACGGTGCGGCGCAAACGATCCACCAAAACAATTCCATTATTGACCACAATACCCACCAAGAAAAAACATCCTATCAATGCCATTACGCCCATTTCCCCTCCGCTATACCCTGCCCAGGCAATAACGCTGAGCAAGGCGAGGGGGACACTGGCAAGGGCCGCGAAGGGAGCAATAATGCTTTCATAAAATAAGGCCATGATGAGCAGTACGGTGGTAATTGCCAGGGCGATGGCCACCAGCATGGTACGCCGACTGTCATCGCCTCGTTGTTGCCACCAGGTTAGCGAAACCTGGAGACCATCTGGTGCTCCGATGCGGGCGCCAATGCCAGGGTCTCGGACTAATGCGAGAATGTCATTACGGCGATCGGCATCAACCACAACGCGCACCTGATGCTCGCTCATGCCATCGCGGCGACGGATCCGATCATCGCCAACAATGGTACTGGGTTGAGTGATCGCGGCGACTGTTTTGATGCTCGTGGGGGCGCCATCGGAGTGATCCTGCGCGCGGATGTGTATGGCTTCCAGCTCGGCCATGGTTGGCGCGGCCCAGCGTCGCGGGCCCATGCTTAATGGCGTTCCATCGGGGAGGTCAGTAATATGACGATGACCAATCAGGCGATTGATTTGCCAATGAGTAGGCTGTGGACGAAAGCCACTGGCCATAGCTTCGCGGGTGAGAGCCAGTTCATAGTGTGGCTCGGGATCTTCTATGGGGCCTGACATCCAATGGGTGCCTGGCTGTTCTTCCAGGAAAGCACGCAGACGCTGCCAAGATTCTGGCAAGGCATCAGCGTGGGGGTGTGAAAGGACCAGGCTGAGATGGAGGCGTTCGCCATCGGCAGAGGCGGTGCGTCGCCGCCAGCGCTGCTGCCGACCACTACTGGCAGCCTCTCCACGGGCGCGATCGAGATGTGCTTGCAGGGCAACATCAAGGTGGGGTTGGATAATATCCGCCACCATATCCGCCACCATATCCGAATCGAGACCATCATCTACTGGCTGCAGATAGATATGCATCTCCGAGCGTCGCCCGCCAATTTCAGCAACCACCCCCGTAGCCCCAAGGTCTTGCAAATGCGGTTGCAATTGCGCATACCACTCTTGGGCAACCTCAGATAGGCGCTCCTGGGGTACCCATCCCCGTTGCACAATGGGTAAAACCGCACGGCGCTCATCAGTGTCCAGGGAGGCGTCCATATTCAGTCCCGCAGGATGCTGGCGCACCAGGGCAATGGGAATCAACACCAGTAGGGCAAGGACCAGCACAGCGATAGCTGGCTGGCGCAACAAAAAGTGCAGTATGCGAGCGTAGCTGCATTCAAGAGCGCGCAGCCAGCGCGGACGCTGCTGTGGTGTATGGCTATGCCTGCGATGGAGCCAAGCATAGCAGATGGGGGTTAAGATCAAAGCAACGCAGAGGCTTCCCAGCAGGCTCCAAACAATGGGTACACCGATGGCATTAATGGGCCGTGATAACGGACCCGCATCAAGGAATTGGAATGGTGCAATGATCGCAATCGTGGTCAGCGTGCTCAAGACAATTGCCATGGCTACCTGTTGAACCGCGCGTCGTTGCAGGCGTACACGTTCCCGTGGATCGGCCGCACCGGGTGCTCGAGACAGAGACTCCCCCACCACCACGCTATTGTCCACCAGCATACCCAAGGCCAGGAGAAAGCCCACCATAGTAAAAATATTGATAGGCGCTTGAATGCTGGCGAGGCCGATGACGGCCAAAGCGAAAGATGCGGGAATAGCCAGACACACCAGCATGGTGAGGCGAAAGCGGCGTAAAAAGAGCATCACAAAAAGCGCCGCAAAGGCACCGCCCCATAAGCCTGAGCTGAGTAATTCGCCACCAGCGGCATTAATGGTGCGATGCGTGGCAGTGGGAATTACCAAGTCGAAGTCATGGATGGCGGCCAAGTGCTGCATGCGCCGTTCGGCCTCAGCTGAAACCCGATATCCATTGGCTTCAGGACTGCGAAACACACTCACCAGGGCCCCAGGAATACCATTCACCAGGACCACGCGATCAGCCCCTGCCGACTGTGCCACAATCTGGGCAACATCGTCAAGCTGATGCCGCCGATCCACACGCAAGTTGCGCAAGGAATCTGCACCGCCCTGATTCAGTCGCATATGGACCATCTGCTCGCGCACGCCAGTTTCATTGCGCAGCTGCATGGCGAGACTGGTGGGCTGCAGGGTCGACAGTTGCTGGGCCACTTGGTGGGGACTGAGATCGGCAGCCTGAAGGCGATGGCGGTCAAGTATGACATCAAGTCTGGCAGGATCCTCATCACCGTAGGTCGCCGCGGCTACGCCCTCAATGCTTGCCAGTTCAGGGATAATCACTTCTTCTAAAAGAATATGAAAGGCATGGGGGTGATGATTGCCGCTGCCAATGGCAAAGGCGATGGGAGGTGTATCCTCATTACTCCAGGTTCCCACCCGCAGTTGCATCTCATCGGGAAAGAGATGGCGTTGCGCAGCGAGGGTATCATTAATTGACGAGAGTACCTGTCGCGTGTCCGCATCAGCAGTCGGACTTACCACTAAACGCGTCCAATGGGGGCGAGTGAGCGAGGTAATCGTCTCTACGCCGGCAACTCCACGCAGTAAGCCCTCCATGGGGCGGGTGACCTGTTCAAGGGTTTCCTCGGCGGTTCCGCGGTCCACCGATGCACGAATAAAGACTGCCTGAGATTGGAAGCTAGGCCAAATATCCACTGGCAAACGCGGCAGGAGAAGTCCCCCCAAGACCATGACCGCCACTAAAATTGCCATCACAGCAATCGGACGATCGTAGAGAGGGTGGCGTGCTAACATTGTGTAACATTGCTCCAAGCATCTGTTGATGAACTGGTTACGCAGCTCTGAAGGTAACCTTACGCCATCCTGGGTGGGCGCTGCCTCTTGACCTGGGCGCTGATCTGCCCATAGCTTGCGCCGCTCACGGTGCGCTCTTGTGGTGCAGTGCAACCAGAATGGTCAGTCACATGAACATAGACTGAACCACTAGGAGGTAGGGGATTATGGCCAAGACCTTAGTGATTGTGGAATCGCCGGCGAAGGCGAAGACGATTAACAAATACTTGGGGCGCGACTACATTGTGAAGTCCTCGGTGGGCCATATCCGTGACCTTCCCAAAGGTGGTGGCAAGGCTGTGCCACCGCCACCTGGGGGCAAGAAGGTCAAAAAGACTGCTGCTGAAAAGGCGGCCCAAGCCAAGCGTGCCCTGGTACGTCGTATGGGTGTGGATCCGGACAATGATTGGCAGGCCCACTACGAAGTCCTTCCCGATAAGGTAAAGGTCCTCAAAGAGCTCCGTCAAGCCGCGGAAAAGGTTGACCATATCGTTCTGGCAACCGACTTGGATCGCGAGGGGGAGGCCATCGCCTGGCATCTGCGTGAAAGCATTGGTGGAGATCCCCAGCGTTTTCTCCGCGTCACCTTTGCCGAGATTACCAAGAAAGCCATTCAGGAAGCTTTTCAGGAACCAGGCGAGATTAACATGGATCGGGTCAATGCGCAGCAGGCGCGGCGCTTCCTTGATCGTGTTGTGGGCTTTCAGGTCTCACCGTTGCTTTGGAAAAAAGTGGCACGAGGGCTTTCCGCTGGTCGCGTGCAGTCGGTGGCAACCCGCCTGGTGGTAGAGCGTGAACGCGAAATCCACGCTTTTGTCCCCGAAGAGTACTGGCAGATCCATGCCGACCTCCTCAGTCCTGATGATATCGGCTTTGCTGCAGAGGTGGTGAAATACCAGGGAGAGAAAGTCTCCTGGGATAATGCTGAGGCAGCCAATCGCACCGTAGCGGCCCTTCAGGCAGCTACGCCCTACACGGTGCAGGACATCGAACGCAAGCCAGTGCAGCAGAAGCCCTATCCACCCCTGATTACCTCGACCCTGCAGCAGGCAGCATCGGTGCGCCTGGGCTTTGCCGTGCGCAAGACCATGACCATTGCTCAGCATCTCTATGAGGCTGGCTTGATTACCTATATGCGTACTGACTCGCTGAATGTGAGTCCCGATGCCCTGCAGGCCTGCCGTGGCTATATTAGTGATCATTACGGCAGCGATTATTTACCCGAGCAACCCAATATCTATAAATCCAAGTCTGGAGCGCAGGAAGCGCACGAAGCCATTCGTCCCACTGATGTGCGGGTGCAAGTAGAAGATGTGGCCAAACTCGATGCTGATCATCGCCGTCTCTACGACCTCATTCATCGTCAATTTGTGGCCTGTCAGATGCTGCCTGCACGCTTTGACACCACAGCCCTGCGGATCAGTGCTGGTGACTATGAGTTACGTGCCCGGGGGCGAGTCATGCGCTTTCCTGGCTGGATGGCCGTCTTACCGCCTACTGGCCGCAAGAGTGCTGAAGAAAATGATCGAGAACTGCCAGAAGTGGCAGAGGGGGATGCCATCCGCCTGCAGCAGGTTCATCCCAGTCAGCATTTCACCAAGCCTCCTGCGCGATATAATGAAGCATCTTTAGTTAAAGAGATGGAGCGCCTTGGGATAGGTCGGCCGAGTACCTACGGGGCAGTGATCAGTACCATTCAAGATCGCGGCTATGTGCGTTCTGAAGGGCGTCGCCTGTATGCGGAAAAAACTGGTGAAATCGTTACCAGTCGCCTCAATGAAAGTTTTTCTGATCTCATGGACTATGGCTTTACCGCCCACATGGAGGAGGATCTCGACCGTATCGCCATGGGAGAAGAACAATGGAAGGCTGTTCTCAATCGTTTTTACGCTCATTTTAGTAAGACTTTGGCCCAAGCCGAAGAAGGTATGCGTCCCAATACCCCGACCATGACCGATGTCGACTGCCCCACCTGTGGTCGTAAAATGATGGTGCGTACGGGTCAGACGGGCGTGTTTTTGGGCTGCTCGGGCTACGATTTACCCCCCAAGGAACGCTGTGTAACGACCATGAATCTCAGTCCTGGGGAAGAGGCTGTCGACGCCGATGCCCATGATGAAGAAGCTTCGGCTCAGGGCGAAGTTGCGGCATTACGCGCCAAGCGCCGCTGTCCCCTGTGCGGCACCGCCATGGATAGTTATTTAGTGGATGAACATCGTAAACTGCATGTGTGCGGTAATAACCCTGACTGCCCAGGGTTTGAGGTGGAAAGTGGTCATTTCCGCATTAAAGGCTACGATGGCCCCAGTTTGGAATGTGATAAATGTGGCTCGGATATGCATCTTAAAAATGGTCGTTTTGGTAAATATTTTGATTGTACGAACAGTGCCTGCAAGAACACCCGCAAACTTCTGCGTAACGGTCAGCCAGCCCCTCCCAAAGCCGATCCAGTTCCCATGCCAGAGCTCCCCTGTGAGAAAAGTGACGGCCATTTTGTCCTGCGCGATGGTGCGGCAGGCATCTTTTTGGCTTCAAGTAAGTACCCCAAGAGTCGGGAAACTCGTAATCCTTTGGTTAAAGAACTGCAACCCCATCGCGAGGAGTTAGATCCCAAACATCGCTACCTGGCTGATGCTCCTAGCGAAGATCCTGATGGTAATCCTGCGGTTATCCGTTGGAGCCGTAAGGAGAAAACTCAGTACGTGGCCACCGATGTGGACGGTAAGGCTACTGGCTGGAGTGCGCATTATGTCGATGGTGCGTGGCAGCAACGGCGCCCACAAAAGGCAAAGGCGGGCACTGCTCAAGCCAAGAAGGGATCGCGAAAGGCCCAGGCATGAATCCTTACGGCGATCGTGAGCACGCCGAAGCACGGCGGCTATTGGCCATTCATGATGGCCAATTGGCTCCTGCCATTGCCCATGTTGAGGCGCATTTAGGGGTTGTTCAGGCGCGATCCCAATTCCTCCTCACCATTGGTACCTTGGCGCTGACGATTACCGGGTTTTCTGGGCCAACGATTGCCGCCAGCAGCGTATTTTCCGCCGTGGGCTTAAGCTGCGGCTTGTTGCTAGTGCTCTCGGCGCTGATTTTATTGTTGCTGGGGAGCCTGCGTATTCGCTGGATAACCCAGCTCATCGATGATGACCCCGAGGCCAGTGTTGCCCGGGCCCTGGCTTGGCGAGATCGCAAGGCGCGATCCTTTGCCGTACAATTAGTGTTACTGGTGTGTGGTTTGACCAGTTATGTTCTGGCTTTGGTATGGTACTTTTTCCCCTGGTAGCGTTGTCCTCGGTAAGCCGCCATTGCGTCATAGGTATTCATTTACATACTTGTTTGTATCATGTCAGACGATGCCTCTCAGCCGTCAGCGCGCCGTATGCGCCGTACCCCATCAAGTATTGATGAGCCGACCATTGTCGTAGGCGACAACGCTCACCATCGTCATTCTGAATTGGACCAAGGTGATGGCTCACCCTACTTAGTGCATGAGATTATTGGGCAAGGCGGCTTGTCCTTGGTGCATCGTGGCTGGCAGCGCAGTCTTGAGCGCGAAGTAGCGATTAAAATTGCCCGCGGAGATCGTCTGCTGGCCCATCAAGCGGCCGGTTCAGCACTCTGTGCCGAAGCCCGTATTGCCGCACAATTAGACCATCCCGGCGTTTTGCCGATGCATGATCTACAATGGTTAGACCAAGATACGCCGATGCTGATCATGCGTCGTATTCACGGCGATACATGGGCTCAGCGCAGTAAGGATTTGTCGCGACAAGAACATGCATCCATCCTTATGCAGGTGGCGCAGGTCATTCGCTATGCCCATGCCCAGGGAATTATCCATCGCGATTTAAAACCTGCCAATGTGCTCCTCGGTGCCTATGGGGAAGTGATCGTCATTGACTGGGGCATGGCCTTGCATCGCAGTGACTACGCTGATTCCTCGCAGCCCTGGCCTGGAGGGGTGAGTGGAACGCCGCAGTATATGGCTCCCGAAGCGGCGCGTGAATTGCGCCCCAGTCCATCGTTAGATATTTATGGATTGGGGGCGATGCTCTTTAAGGCCTTGTGCGGCATTGCTCCCCACCCATTTGAAGATGTTGCCGAAGCAATGGCCCATGCGCGTGCGGGGTATATCGCAGATCACCCTGATCCTCAGTCTGATGATCTTTTGCAGGTGGCGTTGCGTGCGCTTGCCACTGACCCAGATCAGCGTTATGCTAGCGCAGATGCTTTTTGCGAGGCTTTGGCGGAAGCTATTTCTCACGAGGAAGCCCGCCGTCTCATTTTGGAAGCGGAAGCCGATACAGCAGCAGCACAGCAATCGCCACAATCCTACCGCGACTATCAACGTGCCATTTTTCGCTATCAAGAAGCGCTACAGCTTTGGCCCAATAACCGCGCTATTGATGTCGCGCTGGAGAATGTTCGTGAGACCTATGCCGCGTGTGCCTTGAAGCATGGTGACTTAGACTTGGCTGCCAGCATCCTGCAAGAGGGGGCAGGGCTTTCCCCCGATTTAAGCCAACGCATTCGTACTGCCCAAGAAGAACGCGCGCGGGCGCAGCAAGAGACGCAACGCATTCACCAGCGCACGTTATGGATGCAGTCGTTCCTCTTGGACGTGTTGACGCAGGCGGGATACAATCAGCAAGGACCTGATGTGACCTTGATGCAGGCCCTGCGCCATTGTAGCGATAACTTGCGAGATCGTCATCATTCGCGGCCAGAGGATCGCATCGATGTACGCTTGGCGGTATTACAATCAATTAATGAGCCGCATTTAGTGGATATCCGGCAAGTGCTCATCAATGATATAGATCAAGATCTTCAACGGATTGATCAGGAAGTCCTGGCCAAAGACCGATACTGCGAGTTAATCCATGCGCGGGCTGGGGTTTTGATTGATCAAGGGCGCTATAGCGCGGCCCTGCCCTTGGCGGAAGAGTTTTGGAATTATATAGTTAATGAAGGTGGCAGTGATGACATCGCCACCTTAACTATCGCCTACGACATGTTGGTTACCTGTCTGCTCAATAGCGGTGACAGTCGGGCAAGTGCAGCTATGCTTACCGAGTATCTGCAGATGGTGGAGCGTTCTTCAGAGCATTTATCACCAGAATACCGCCGCAGCTGCCGCGTTAATATTTTTGGGTGCATGCTGCGCTGTGGTGAATTGGATCAGGCGGAAACACTGGGTAAAACGCTTCTTGAGGAAGCAGTTGTTCCACTCTCTGACGATCGCCACACTTTGTTGATGAACATGATTTTCTTGTATTTGGATCAGGGGCGCTGGTTGGAGGCATCTGAGCATATCACCGAGGTATACCATTGGCGATGCCAGCGTTTTGGCGCTGAGGCAACGCCAAGCTTACATATCGCCATCATGCGCGCGTACGTACACGGGCTGCTGGGCGAGCCTGCGGCGCTTGATCAAGCTCGTGAAGCCTATGCACTCCTGCGTGCGCGTCCGGACAGCACGCCGCTCAAATGCCTGGAACCCCTCTGCCGTGTGGCTCGTTTGCAGCAAATAGCCCAACAATACACTGCAGCAGCAGCAACCCTTGAGCGTATATTTAAGGATATAGCTCAGGATCATGTCAGCGAAGATCGTTTATGGCTTCATTTTCTCGCCGAATTAGTGCAGGCGCGACAATATGCCTCCGACCAGCTACCAGACCAAGCATTGGCAACAGTGTTGGTTGCAGCTGAAGGGTTGGACCAGCATTTTGGGGCCTATGATGGTCGAGCGCGGCGGGCGCGGGTGCTACTTGCCGAATTGTCAGCCTGGGCGCAGGAGCACTATCCGCAATCCTGGGATGCCTGGCGCCATACCTGCTCACCGCAGCAGTGTGCATTACTCGCCCAAGGCGAAAGCGACCGAAGTCGTTTTCCTGGCTTGACTGTCGCTTGAGCAGTATGCCGACTGCTCATAGGATGCCATTGTTCATAGGCATGCTTGAGCCAAGAGGCTTTGCACAGGACAGTAAAGGATTATCGAAATGCGCTATTACGGCCTCTTTCTATGGAGTTTGGGCTTGGTAGTAATGTTGAGCGCGGGATGCGCCGCCCGCCATGTCTCGGTAACCAGTGATTCAATGCACGCCAGTGGTGATATGCGTGGGGACCAAAAAAGCGGCACTTGGCAGTATACCTATGCGGACGGGGCCCTGCAGGCGGAGGGTCCTTGGCGGCGTGATCAGCGCCATGGTGTATGGCAGTACTGGTATCCCGATGGTACGCAGGAGGCCACCGGACGCTATGAGCAGGGATTGCGTCAAGGCTGGTGGCGGCATTACCATGAAGGTTCAGAGGAGCGGGTGGCTTCCGAGGGACTGATGGTTGATGATCGGCAACATGGCTTGTGGCTGTACCGCCACACGGATGGCCAGCCGGCTGGAGTGGGGGTATTTGCGAAAGGATCGCGCATGCTTTCTTGGCAGCGATTTACCACTCAGGGCAGCCCCAGCGATGCGGTCATTCTGTTTCAGGGGACCCACATAGAACCAGAACCTGATGCCCGTGGCTATTGGCACCATGGCGATGCCGAGGCTTGGATTGCTGGTAATGGGGATGGCATGGTGCTTGCTCAAATCCACAATGAACGGTGGTTGCAATATGTAAGCAATCCACATCGGGTGACGGTTGTGCGCAGTGATGAGCAAGGAAACATTCAGGAGTTTTGGCATCTAGCTGATGGCCGCTTGTATCGAAGTGCGCCCCCTGATGGCCTCGATCTGGTTGAGGCGGAGGCTCTGCAGGAACGCGCTGCTCTCTTGCGAGAAGACCTGCAGCGGCCACAGCCCCAGTTAGCGGAGATGCCTTTAGCGCCTCTGGTAGTGTGGCCTGACATGGATGCGAATCTCTCGCCGGCGCCCAGTGTTGGCCTCGGCGGATTGAGCCTATTAGAGGAGCAGCGCCTGCACACAGCGTACCAAGTCTATAGTGGCGAGGGACAATTTACCTATGCGGCAAAGCCTAGCACCATGCCAGGTCGCCGCAGTTATGGCCCTGCGTCATCGCAACAATCCCAGCAAAACCGCGACCAGAGGCTTGTCGGTCAGTCGTTGCCGCAGCGTCGCTTTATTCAAGCAGATGGCAGCGTGCTTGATCTTTCGCGGCGCGATAGCACCCAACTCATTGTTATTTTACGTGGGTTTGCAGGTAATATTTGTCCCTACTGTGGCGGGCAATCCAAGGCATTGCTGCAGCATCAAGAAGCCATTGCCGAACGCGGCGCCGATCTCACCTTTGTCTATCCCGGATCGAGTCGCTCGCTGCCAGATTTCCTCCGTGCAGTGCAACGTCTCGATGAGCAGGCCCTGCCGCCATTTACCGTTGCCTTAGATGTTGATTTGCAACTGGTTCAGGCATTAGAGATTGGCGCCGAATTGGCTAAGCCCACCAGTCTTATTGTTGATGCCGAGGGGACGATTCGTTATGCCTACATTGGCCAGGATCTGATGGATCGACCAACAGTCCCAGATATCCTTGATGCCTTAGAGCGTATGGCGGAGGAGCCGTAATGGCTGGCGACGGTCGCAGCGATTTATGCAGCGATCCCACCCGTATAAGCAGCACGACAGGTAATCTGGACACGGCTGCTGGCGCGACCATGGGCAATACCATGCCGCGTATCCCACAAGTGCATATTGAGGGGGAATTGGGACGCGGTGGCATGGGGGTGGTCTGGCATGGTCGCCAAGAATACATTGATCGTCCAGTGGCAGTCAAAGTGCTGACGGCGGAACACGGTTTAGATGACGCCTTTCGTCGCCGTTTTCAGCGTGAGGCTAAAATTCTAGCTGACTTCAATCACCCCAATCTGGTGTCCTGTTATGCGGCGGGGGTGAACGATGACGGTCACTGCTATTTGGTAATGGAACGTATTCATGGGTCTGATCTGCGTAGTTACCTCAGTGATCATGGGCCCCTGGCACCATCTGCAGTGATTGAGCTGGGCATAGCGATGAGTTTGGCCCTTGAGCATATTTGGGCAAAGGGGGTGATACATCGCGATGTAAAGTGTGAAAATATCCTCTGTGAACAGACGCCATCCTCATCGATTCTGCCGTTCACACCGAAACTTGCTGATGTTGGTCTTGCCAAACCGACAGCCAATAGTCCGAGTAGCGACGGCATGGATCTCACCATAAGCGGCATGATTGTGGGCACGCCGAGTACCATGGCTCCAGAGCAATTCGATAGTCCTGATGCTATCGACCATCGTGCCGACATGTATGCCTTAGGTTGTGTGCTCTTCCAGGCCGTAAGTGGTAGTCGTGCCTTTCCCCAGCGTGGTCTGAGTCAGCTTATGGTGGCAAAGGCGTCCCTGCCGAGTCTTGAGCAGTGGCAGGAGCGCAGTACCTCCCCAGCATTGTTCCAATTGATTCAAGCCTGCCTGCAGCCCGATCCACAGCATCGCCCAGCAGACTACACACTCCTGCGCCAAGCTCTGGAGGCCTGTCGTGATGCCTCTCCTCGCAGCACTGGCCGTGCGAGCCTTCGGCGGCGACTGATGACCATCAGTGGGGTGAGTGCGGCTCTCCTGCTAGTGGCACTATTGGCGTTGCAGTGGTCGCTACGTGATGCCAGTGCACTGCCATCGGATTCGTCTGCTCATTCTGTAGACGAGTCTACCCCACCTCCACCGTCTCACGAAGAACTTGTATCCTCCAGGACCCGTGCAACCGAAGCTGAGGCTGGGCAAGACTCCCATCCCGATTGGTCCACGGGCCTCCTGTGGCGTGATGATTTTATCCAGCGCCTGGCCGATTGGCAGCAGCCACAGGGTGGCTGGGGTGCGGCTGAAGAGATTGATGATGCTCGTTTTCCTTTCGCCATAGATGGTTTTGCCGTCGGTGATGATCCCATTATCTTACGGCGGCAGTGGCGTCCAGCCACACGTGGGTTATTGGTCCTTACCTTCAGTCCGCGGCCTGACTTAGCAGGTGAGAGTTTTGATGATTTTTATTGGCAAATAGGTCATGAGGCCATGCAGGTGCGCATGCGCGTGCAGCATCTTGGAACTATGGCCTTAGTAACTATCCGTGATAGCGAGGGGAATGTGCATGGGCCGTTAACCGTTCCTGGAGACGGTACTGCTCAGCCATGGACCGTGTGGTGCAGTTGGGACGGGGGAATCCTGAGCATAGGGGTGGCTGAAGGTGATGACGATACGCTCACCGTAGATGATGTGTCTGCCATTTCGGCTATTGAATTTGCCATCGACAATGGGGGCGTGCGGGTTCAAGAACTTCGCTACGATCCCCAGCCACAGCAGCCCTAAGCGCTGTATTGGGACCAGGCCAGGTTTGGCCGCAAGATGCACATGTGCATGAGGAACACCACCATGAGCACATCGCCAGCTGTTGCTGAACACGGACAACTTGGTCATCCCCATCTTGTTGAACACCGCCTGCGCCTGCAGCCCACAGTGATTACCGTATGTCCGGGCGTGTGGACGGTGTTTGGATTGTCCTTGGCCAATGCCCACGTTATAGCGGGCAAGGATGGATTGATCGTTGTCGATGCTGGACATAGCGGTGCAGAGGGGGCTGAACTGCGGCGGCATATACGCCAAGTCAGTCATGCTCCCATCCGTGCCGTGCTTTTGACCCACTGGCATTATGTGCGGGGTATTGCCAGCCTGCTTGACGGCGACGCAGCAGCAATCATCGCCCACCCGCGGCTCCACGCCAATGTCATGCGTGCCCAGCAATCCTTTACTGGCCTGCGTAATGCTTTGGAGACGGGTGCGCGCCTGCCTGAAAGTGGTCCCCATGCGGTGATAGCGCGGGCTCCGCGCTGGCGTGATCCATCAACGTACCTGCCGCCCACCCACACTGTCTTGCCTGGCGATACGGTGCAGTTGGCCGGCCTGGAAGTGGAGGTGCTCGAAGGCTGCTTTGACAGTGATGACGGACTGGCCTATCGTTTTCCCCATGTCGATGCAGTGGCCCACAATCTCATTACCGGACAGTTCCCCAATTTTGGTTCGCTGGCTGGAGGACGCTATCGCGACCCTTTGCCCTGGCTTCAGGCGGTGGCAGCCCTGCGCGAGCATCCTCCGCAGCATGCGCTGCCCTGTCATGGGCTGCCCATAAGTGGACGACAGGACGTCGCAGAGCGCTTTGCGCTGAATCATGAGGCTATCCGCAGTCTCTACGATCAAGCTCAGGCCCTTGCCGCAGCGGGGAGCACGATACCTGATATCATACGTCAGGTGCAGTTGCCCGCGCATCTGGCGCAGCATCCCATGCTGCGCCAGATCTACGGTACTGCTGATCATGCAGTGCGCGCCTTTGCGCTTGGCGAGATGGGCTTTTGGAGTGGTGAACCCCGAGATCTCTTTCCCTTACATCCCGATCAGGAAGCCCAATGCCTTGCTGACCTGGTGGGCAATCCGCAGCGCCTCCTGGAGGCAGCCCAGCAAGCGCAAGAAGCCCCTGCCTGGGCCATGCGTCTTGCCGATGCAGCCTGTCGCTGTGGGGTTATTGGGGCCAAAGCCTTTCGCGCCCAGCTCTTACGTCAGGCGGCGATGGCAACTCCAGCCTGGACCGAGCGCAATACCATGCTGTCCCTGGCCCAGAACGACGACCCCCAAGAATAAAGGGGCCTACTAACGGCGGATATGGGTCCAGATGCATGCCTTTTGGTCTAAGCTGGAGCCGTCCTGGTATTGCCCCCCACCGGGCTGACGCTATGTTTGCGGCCTTTGACCAGGGCATATCCGAGTGGCCAGAGCCCAGATGTGCGGAAAGTAGAAAGGAAACTATGTCAACGTCACTCTTTGATTGTTCCCAGGAAGTCGCCGTGGTTATTGGCGCTACTGGCGTACTCGGTGGTGCTTTAGCTGAAGGCCTGGCGGCGCAGGGGGCTGCCGTTGCGGTCTGCGGCCGCAGTGCCGAACGTGGCGCCCAGCGTGTCGAAGCCATTACCCAAGCTGGTGGCAAAGCGGTCTTTGTTGCCTGTGATGCCAGTGACTTGCAGAGCGTGCGTGCGGCTGAAGCGCAGATCCAAGAAAGCTTGGGCGCTCCCACCGTACTGATTAATGCTGCTGGTGGTAACAATCCCAAGGTCACGGTGGTGGGAGACCATAAATTTGAAGACATTGCCTTGGACGACTGGGCAGCTTCATTCGACCTTAATCTCGTAGGCGGTGCAGTCCTCCCCTGCCAAGTCTTCGGTCCTGGCATGGTGCAACGTGGCAAGGGGTCTATTATCAATATCGCCTCGGTGTCGGCACATCTACCACTCTCGCGGGTGGTTGCCTATTCTGCGGCCAAGGCAGCGGTACTCAACCTCACCAAATTCTTGGCTCATGAGTGGGCGTCTGCAGGCGTGCGCGTCAATACCCTCACGCCAGGTTTTTTCCCAGCCGAACAAAACCGCCGACTGCTGTTTAATGACGATGGATCCCCCACCGAACGAGCCAGTCAGATCCTTGGCCATACCCCCATGAATCGTTTTGGCAGTGCCGAAGAATTAATCGGTGCAGCCGTGTTCTTGGCGGCTCCTGGGGCCTCCAGTTTTGTTACCGGAACGGATATCTGTGTCGATGGAGGATTCCTCGCCCAGACTATTTAGCTCCCAGTTATTACGGTGCTACGGTATTGCGGACTGTTGCGGACTGTTACGGAGATGCCCCTCTGTAAGAATGCCCAATGAGCCCCGTTAATATCAAGGCCGCTGAGAACCTCCCGTAACGCCTTTTTCTCGTTTCCACCCCCTGTAAGGAAGATCCTATGTCCGAACCTGTCGCAGATATTGCCCTCATCGGCCTGGCCGTTATGGGCCAAAATTTGATCATGAACATGAATGATCATGGCTATACCGTCTGTGCGTATAACCGCACGGTGAGTAAAGTTGATGAGTTCTTGGCTGGCCCAGCCAAAGGCAGTCACGTTGTCGGCGCCCATTCCATCGAAGAAATGGTATCCAAGCTCAAGCGCCCACGGCGGGTAATGATGCTGGTAAAAGCAGGTCCAGCAGTGGACGCATTTATTGAACAAGTCCTGCCCCATTTAGAAGCTGGTGATATTATTATCGACGGCGGTAACTCAAACTTCCCTGACACCATCCGCCGCACCAAGGAGCTCAAAAAACAAGGCATTCGCTTTGTTGGCACAGGGGTGTCTGGTGGTGAAGAAGGTGCCCGCCATGGCCCCTCCATTATGCCTGGTGGCGATCCTGAGGCATGGCCCTTTGTCAAAGATATTTTTCAAGCCATCAGCGCCAAGGTAGATGGCGAACCGTGCTGTCAGTGGGTTGGCAATGATGGCGCCGGTCACTACGTCAAAATGGTACACAACGGCATCGAATACGGTGATATGCAGTTGATCTGCGAAGCCTATCAGTTGCTGAAGGACTATGTTGGCTTGACCAACGAAGAGCTGCATCAGACCTTCGCCGAATGGAACCAAGGTGATTTAGATAGCTATTTGATTGAGATTACCCGCGATATCTTTGGCTACAAAGATGAGCAGGGCGAGCATCTCGTGGATAAAATCCTTGATACTGCTGGGCAAAAAGGCACGGGTAAGTGGACCAGTATTTCAGCATTGGATCTGGGCCAGCCAGTAACCTTAATCGGTGAAGCCGTGTTTGGCCGTTGCTTATCCGCACTCAAGGATGAGCGAGTAAAGGCCAGCAAGCCCCTGCGCGGCCCCAAGCCTAAATTCCGTGGGGATAAGGCAAAGTTTGTCGCCATGGTAAAGGATGCTCTCTACGCCTCCAAGATCGTGAGCTACGCCCAAGGGTATATGCTGCTCAAGGCTGCTGCGGCCGAATACCAGTGGAAGCTCAATTTTGGAGAAATCGCCCTTATGTGGCGCGGTGGTTGCATTATCCGCTCGCGTTTCCTGGGCAATATCCGCGACGCTTACACCAAGAAGCCGCGTTTGGCAAATCTCATGCTAGACCCCTTCTTTAAGACGGCACTGCGCCAGGCACAAAAAGGCTGGCGTGAAGTTGTGGCTAAGGCGGTGAAAAACGGCATTCCTACCCCAGCCTTCTCCACTGCTTTGGCATTCTATGATGGATATCGCTGCGAACGTTTGCCAGCCAACCTTCTGCAGGCTCAGCGTGACTACTTTGGCGCCCATACCTATGAGCGCATTGATGCCCCGCGTGGAGAGTTTTTCCACACCAACTGGACTGGTCGTGGCGGTGATACTGCCGCCAGTACCTATTCGGTTTAAGGGCATTATTTCAGCCCCAATGATGTGCATACTCCAGGCCACCGGTGATCCGGTGGCCTGGAGTCACTTGCATCCGAAACACGTCGTATAACTGCGACATGTTTTCTTTGAGCATGTGTGAACCTGATGGAATATTGCGCGTGCATCGTGATGGATAGTCGGACTCTTCTGGCAGTCTTGCGATTGAGAGGAGCGCCATGACAGCGACCATTGAAATCGATAGCAGTGCCCTGTGTCAGGAATCTCTGACCAGTATTTCGGTAGCTGGTGGGACTTGGCACCTGTCGCGGGTGTCGCTACCTGCGTCCAATGACCGCCCACTCCAATTGACCGTTATAAGCCTTGCCGAGATACCGCCATTACAGGCACAGGCAGGTGAAGGGGTGGAAGCCCTCATTGCGCGGATCAGTCGTAGCTACCGCTACCCTGAGGCCCTGGTACTGTGCAATAATCCTGATACTGCCTTGGGGCCAGAACACATGGCCCACGCCCAAGGCTGCGGTGTGCTTGCCATAGATACAGCGCAGCGCGAATTATGCTGGGATGCGGCCCTGGGCAAAGGGCTCCCTTGTTATGGCATTCGCGATATGCTGCGTCTTGATTGCACGCGACCAAACCCCCAAGCGGCACTTTCGGCCCTGGCCTTTGGTCTTTATTTCTGCCATGATGGATGGCCTGGCGTGCGTATTACCGAGGATCGCCAAGGTATCTCCTGGGCCAGTGAAGATGGCTGTAATCTTCAGGCTCGTGTCCTCATACGAGATGGTTTTGAGGTGGCCTGTATAGAAGGCCCGCAGGGATCCTGGAAGGATCGTGGTGATGAAGGAACCGTGCGTCTCCACCTCAGCAATGGCGTCCATAATATATGGACGCAACCGCGTTTTATTATGCCGCGCAATCCAGGTCCGCAGGCATGAAGGTGATAACTATCGCCCGTCGTGTGCCCAGTCAGAATAGCTCGCAATACCGACACTGGTCGCATTATGCCAAAGAACGGGACATGTGGTTTATCCTTTTGCGCGCGCAACTACCGCCACAAGCCCAGGCTCCAGATCAACCGGTGAAGATGCTGATCCGCAGTTACCGCAATCGTCTGGTTGACTTTGCCAACTTGGTCGGTGGCGCCAAGCCCATTCCCGACTGCCTCCAGCGACTCAATTATATTAAAGATGACAACCCCAAGTGGTTTGACTGTCAGTACGAGCAGGTGCAATGCCCACGTGCCGACGAACGCACCGAAATTCACTTCCTTGATCAGGATTAAGCCCACTTTATAGGCACTATCAGGGGAGACGACGCCACATGCGCCTAGGATCAGGACGACAGGACATCACCCCCACAGAAGCAATACCACTTCTGGGTTACGATTTTCGTCAAGAACACGCTCTTCCGGGGAATAGTGGCGTGCGTGATAGATTATGGCTGCGGGTTTTGGCGCTTGATGCTGAAGACGGCGCTGGCCTGGCGCTTATTATTACCTGTGATCTATGTATTATCTCGGTAGAGCATGCCCGACACTGGCGGCAGATGGTCGCCCAGCGTTGGCAGCTAGACCCAGCCCGTATTATAATCAGTTGCAGTCATACGCACTCTGGGCCCTGGTTGGATGAACGAGGGGTAGCCGATGATGTGGCCGCGGTGCTTCCCCACACTGACGATAGCAAGCCCAATGAGCAACGCCGCCGCTATACGACTCAATTGGATGATCACCTTTTGCAGGCAGTGGCACGGGCAGTGGGCCTTATGTACCCTGTTGAGGTCTCGTCGCGCGAGACTCCATTAGGCTTAGGCTACTGCCGTCGCGTAGCACTCCCTGATCAGACTGCAGTGGCCCAATGCTGGAATCCCGAAGAATATCCCCATCTCCAGCCAGATCCCCAGGCCGACCCAGCCCTCACTGCGGTCATCTTTCGCCAACGCAATGGTCACCGATGCTGGATGCTGTGGTGTCATGGCGCCCATCCTGTGGTACTGGGTAAAACCAGTACGCGGGTGAGTGCTGATTGGCCAGGTGTTGCCAATGCCTATCTCCAGGACCAGGGCATTGAGGGCCACTTTCTCTTAGGTGCCTGCGGCGATGTGCACCCGTGGATCAGTACCGCAGGGGATGATGATGGTGTGGAGATCGTAGGACGTAGCGCTGGGGCGGTTCTGCATCTGCTCAGTCGCAGTGGTGGTAACCCTCATCCTACTCCAGCCCTGCACTGCAGTATGCAGGAACAAGAGCTTGGTGGGCGTAGTATAGATCTCTCCTATTGGCGCATCGCTGACGTAGCGATCGCTGCCAGTCCCACCGAGCTTTTCGCCTCTCTGGCCGCACAGCTTCGCCAGCAGCACTCCACGAGCCCGCTAATGGTAGCCACCAACTGTAACGGCTGGACTGGGTATTGGCCCGACGCCGATGCCTTTGCCCAAGGCGGCTACGAAATCCGCGCCGCACTCGCCATGGGCCGCCAGCCCGGAGACGGAGAGCGCCTCATCCATCTCCTCAGCCAAGGGCTGCAGCAGTCATAGGACGACGCAAAACGTGCCCCGGGCCCACTGATCTCCTGATCGGCCGGCAAAAACGACCTGAATGGGGCACTTTTTGCACTCAGAGCATCCACCGCGAAGAGGGTATTTCTTCTCCAAGGTGAGCTGTGAGCCGCCCGGTAGCGGCTCACAGACCCCACCTTGACTTGACGCCTGCAACGCTCATTATCCCCGCCTTATCGCTGCCATGGCGATGCTTTTCACCCGCCTCCGTAGCTCAGTTGGTAGAGCAGTGGATTCTTAATCCATGGGTCCTAGGTTCGAGTCCTAGCGGGGGTACCAAACACAGCCGTGTAAGCATACCACTTACACGGTTTTTTTATATGGTGCCCTCTTCGCCCATGTTGATGTGAGGTATGCAGGCGCGTTCACGCCTGTTCTAAGAGCCGCTGCGGGCAAGTCCTGCCTCGGTAGGGACATAAAACTCGTCAGGATGTATATCCTCCTGAGTGAAGTTACAGGGCGACGCACGGCTTGCCCCAGGAGTCGCCGGTCTCCAGATCGGCCAGCAAAAAACGCCGTCGATTGTTTTTTTACCTGGAAAGTATGCCCCGCAAAGGTGGCATTCCTTCACCTATGGTGCGCTTTGCATCGCCTTGAGTGAAGTTTGTGCTCTCCCCTTTACAGGACCCTGATCCATGCTAGCGTTTCTGTTATGATGACGCACGCGCCATTGTTACGGTTGAATGTGCTGCGGGTCCAGGGCTTCCTAGGGCTACTGCGTCGACTTATTGGGGGACTCTCCACCTAGGCCATTGTAATGGCAGTGTGTTGAGAGTCCGCCCCTGGCCCAGGGTATATGGGCCCACCTACGGCAATAACTGGACATGCTGCGAGCATACAGAGGCTATACACAACATCCGCTTGTGGATCTGTTGCCTTGAGCATTTCCCTAGCATTCTACGAGACGAGTACCATGAATCCGAATCCCGATACTGAACGTGTAATCATTTTTGACACGACCTTGCGTGACGGCGAGCAAAGCCCTGGCGCGAGTATGAATTTAGACGAAAAGCTTGAGATAGCTCGTGCCCTGGAGCAACTTGGTGTCGACGTGATTGAGGCAGGCTTTCCGATTGCGAGTCCTGGTGACTTTGCGGCGGTGGAGGCAGTGGCCAAGGCCAGTAAGCGCGCCCGCATCTGCGGTTTGGCTCGCTCGCTGCCTAAAGATATTGATGCCGCGGCCAAGGCGGTTGCTCCAGCCGGAGATCGTGGCCGTATCCATGTCTTCTTGGCAACCAGTGCCATCCATCGCCAATTCAAGCTCAATAAGGCCAAAGACGAGATTGTGAAGCAAGCTCGTGAAGCGGTTGCCTATGCCCATAGTTTGTGTGCCGATGTGGAGTTTAGTCCTGAAGATGCATCACGGACCGAGCCAGAATTCCTGGCTGAAGTGGTACAGGCGGTGATTGAGGCTGGCGCGGGTACGGTGAATATTCCTGATACCGTGGGCTATGCTTATCCTGATGATTTCGCCAAGCTCATAGAGTATCTCAATGCCCACGTTCCCAATATTAACGACGCTGTGATAAGCGTGCACTGCCATAACGACCTCGGTTTGGCGGTAGCCAATTCCTTGGCTGCGGTGCGCGCGGGAGCGCGGCAAATTGAATGTACTATCAATGGCTTGGGTGAGCGCGCGGGCAATTGTGCCCTGGAAGAAGTGGTTATGGCCATGCGCGTGCGCAAGGATCAATTTGGACATTTACAGACAGGGGTGATTTCTGAGCACTTGTACCGCACCAGTCGTTTGGTGCAGTCGGTTACGGGCTTGCCCTTGCAGCGTAATAAGGCCATTGTCGGCGATAATGCTTTTGCCCATGAGTCCGGTATTCATCAGCACGGAGTAATCAAAAATCCCGAAACCTATGAGATTATGACCCCACAATCGGTTGGCGTGCCCACCAATAATATGGTTTTGGGGAAACATTCGGGTAAGGCTGCATTGGTGGGGCATTTAACCACGCTTGGCTTTGAGATGAGCGAGGAGCATACCGAGCGCATTATGCATGCGTTTAAGGAGCTGGCGGACCGCAAAAAAGAAATCTATGATGGTGATCTTATTGCCTTGTATGAGGCAGTGGTCCGCGGTCGCACTATTAGTCAGTGGACGATGTCCTACCTCCATTCTGCGGCGGGAACATCTGCCGTCGCCACCGCTACCGTGCGTTTGGAGAAGGACGGAGAGGTGCATACCGATGCGGCGACTGGTCATGGCCCAGTGGATGCGGTGATTAATTGTATTGATCGTATTTGCGGGGTAGAGGGCAAGGTTGAAGATTATCGTCTGCGCGCGGTGAGCCACGGTCGCGATGCCTTGGGCGAGGTCTCTTTGCGGGTGCAGTTCACCGGTGCCCGAAGCGCCATTGGCGGCAAAGGCTTGTCGACTGATATTATTGAAGCCTCGGCGATAGCCTATCTCGATGCGGTGAACCGCTTATCCTTCGAGCAGGATCGCTTACAGGGTGCTGGAGAGCCGTAAGGCCTAAAAGAGCCTTCAGCGGAAAAAGAGCCTTCAGCGGAAAAAGAGCCTTCAGCAGAAAAAGAGCCTTCAGCAGAAAAAGAGCCTTCAGCGGAAAAAGAGCCTTCAGCGGAAAAAGAGCCTTCAGCGGAAAAAGAGCCTTCAGGGGAAGTCGACGATTCGGCTTCCCCTGAACGCGTTATTGGGCAAACGTAGAGTCAGCGTATCAGCTCAATCCACCATATCCAAGCCGCGCCGAAGGTGATGAATTGCACCACTGTGCCAATGATGAATAAGAACAGCGCCATAATAATGGAGTCGCTGACCCGATTCATGGACCATAGGAAGAGATACGCTAGGCCGCTTTGAATGACTGCAGGGGGAATAAAGAATAGCGCCGCTTGTACCATCCCTAGGCCAGGATAGGTGATAAAATAGTGGAGCGCTACGGCTAGAATGCCTAGGCCAATAGCCGCCCAGCGGACATTCTCCTTACTGGCATCAATGCACAGTTTGCTGATCAGAATCCAGGAGAAAAGGTATATGAGCAGTGCCATATTCGGTGTTCCTATGAAGCCAAGAGATCGTAGCCCTGGATGCCAGTGATGTGTCGGCGGATCAGGCTGCCCACTTGTAGGCCATCATCGCGAACGATGGTGACATTATCGACCTCGCTGGCTTGGCCGTAGTGGCGGCAGTGAAAGGTGTCAAAGTCTACTTGCTCATCAACGAGAAGATCCAGCTCTTGGTCCATCCAACGCCGTGGGAGGTCTTCGCGGACAATGTCAGCTTGGGTGCGCATAAAGCTGTCGTGCCGCTGCTGGATGAGGGACGAGTCTACTTTCTTGGGCATTTTTGCGGCGGTGGTGCCATCTTCATCGGAGTAGGTAAAGCAACCGGCGTGATCCAGACGCTGACACTGTAAAAAATCAAGGAGTTGTTGGTGGTCTTCATCACGTTCACCGGGAAAGCCAACAATGAAGGTGGAGCGAATGACTACTTCCGGCATGGCACGACGAATGGCGTCTAGGCGCGCTTCAATATGGGCCCGTGTGGTGCGGCGGCCCATGGTTGCAAGCATGCGATCGCTGGCGTGTTGAATGGGCATGTCCACATAGGGCAGCACTTGTGGTAATTCGGCCATGGTGGCAATAAGATCGTCGGAAAAATCATTGGGATAGCAGTAGTGTAGGCGCAGCCAACTCTCAGGAGCCGCGGTGCTTAGTTGCCGAAGCAGCTGCGGCAGGCGGTATTCACCGTAGCGATCCTTGCCGTAATAATCGAGATGCTGGCTAATGAGATTGATTTCCTTGACTCCGCGGGCCGCAAGCACTCGCGCTTGTTCGACGAGTTCCTCTTCGGGGCGTGAAATATGTTTGCCGCGAAAGAGGGGAATAGCGCAAAAATTACAGGTGTTATCGCAGCCTTCGGCAATTTTAAGGAAGGAGAAATGCGGTGGTGTCAGCTGCGAGCGTTGATCATGGGTTAGGCGATGCTCAGGAAGATCAGGGAAAGCTGATCGGATTAATGCTGGCAAACGCTCATAATCGTTGAAGGGGAGCCAGCAATCGACTTCGGGGATATCGGCTTTGAGTTCATCGAGATAACGCTCGGTCAAACATCCCGCTACCACCAAAAGCGAGCCTGGGGCGCGGTCCTCAGCGGCTGAGAGGATATGATCAATGCTCTCTTGTTTAGCACTCTCAATAAAGCCGCAGGTATTGACCAATACCACACTGGCGCTGCTAATGTCATCGGTGAGGCCGACCCCTGTGGATTTGAGGGCAGTAACCAGGTCCTCGGAATCGCTGAGGTTTTTTGCGCAACCCAGGCTAATCAAGGCGGCAGAACGTGTGGCGGTGGTGGTCATAGTGCGACTCGTATCTTAGTGGTTGCTCGAACGACGTAACTGCAGCTCATAGTCGTGCAGGAGTTCATTGATACGCAGAAAAACCTCTCGCATTTGCTTTTCTTCGGGAAGCAAGGTCATGCGGAAGTAATTATGATAGGGGACATTGAAGCTTGTTCCTGGGGCAAGCAGGACGTGCTTTTGTTCAAGCAGATCCATGGCAAATTGCTCGTCGCTAAAGTCGGGGAAAATGTCGGTATTGATGCCAACAAAAGCATACATGGCGCCTTGTGGCGCAAGTACGTGGAGATATCGGCTCTGGGCACAGGCGTCGATAATAACTTGGC
>REDP01000269.1 GCA_007693455.1 Planctomycetota bacterium
ACGTACGGTTCGGAGGGAGGGGTGGCCCCGAGAGGGGCCATCCCTACCCCTATCGGGGGCGAGCTTTGCGCTGCCCTGAGCTCGCGTGTCGTTGATTTCCCTGCCGTCACAACGGTACGGAGAGAAAAAAAGGCAGCCTTTGCTTTGTCGAGCACTTACTTTGCGTAGAAGTGATGCAGTTTCGGTGTAGCTGCTTACATGTGATGCATTTCTGCCGTGTTCGTCGTATATGCCTGCCGGCATAATGCCATGTATGGAACATACGCTGTCAGTTGATGAGCTCGCAGAGCTCCTGCAAATTCTCTGGACGATTATCGCTGCCGCTTTGGTGCTGTTTATGCAGGCAGGATTTTGTGCCCTCGAAGCTGGTACGGTTCGCAGTAAAAACTCGATTAATGTCGCGATTAAAAACATCATGGATATGTGCTGTTCGATCGCTGGCTATTTTATGATCGGTTACGCACTCATGTTTGGTTTGAGTGCAGAGTCCATTGGCATTATCGGGACTCCAGCGCTGTTGCTGGAAGGTGTTGGCAGACGAGAGATGCTGGACTTTCTTTTTCAGGCAACCTTCTGTGCCACTGCCGCCACTATTGTCAGTGGAGCCATCGCTGAACGATGTCGCTTTTTCCCCTATTTGTTGATGGCACTAGGTATTGCAGTGTTTATCTATCCCGTTTATGGGCATTGGGTATGGGGAGGAGGGTGGCTGGAACGATTGGGTTTCCATGATTTTGCAGGGTCGGCAGTGGTGCATGGTATTGGTGGGGCTGTGGCTTTGGCTGGTATCCAAGTGCTGGGCCCTCGTCATGGGCGCTTTGATGATCACGGCACTGCCCGTCCGATGACAGCCTCCTCTATGCCCATGGTGGCGTTGGGGGTCGTTATACTGACCGTTGGTTGGATGGGATTTAATGGCGGTTCTGCCGAATTGGGGGTGCAGACTCCTACCATTGTGGCGAACACCTTGATTGCAGCCTGTTTTGGCGGACTGGTTGCATTGTTGGTGACCTGGTCGTTTGCGGGCTTGGCTTCGGTGGAGATGATTCTCAATGGTGTCTTGGGCGGTTTGGTTGCGATTACTGCTGGGGCTGATGTTATGCAGCCTGTCTCCTCCATGGTTATAGGCATGCTTGGGGGTGGGGTTGTGGTGCTGGCCACAGTGAGCCTGCAGCGTTTGCGGCTTGATGACGTGGTGGGTGCGGTGCCCGTGCATTTAGGCGGTGGTATCGTTGGTGTTTTAGCGGTGGCTCTTTTCTGCCCCGTGGCCGAGGTTCCTGAGGATCTTGGTCGTTCTGGGTTTTTTCTTGTGCAGTTACTTGGCACCGCGGTCTGTGTGGCGTGGGGCTGGGGGATGGGGTGGCTCTTGTGGTTGATCATTGGCTGGATCACCCCGCTGCGTACAGGACCTGGCGAAGAGCAGGTGGGGTTAAATTTCTCTGAGCATCGTGTGCGTGACTCCTTTGCTGAATTGAGTCAGCTTATGGCCGCATCAGCCCGCGGTGAGCCGGTGAGCGATCGTTTACGTGAACTGGAAGATGGCGAAGCAGCATCCTTTGGTATGGCTGTGGCAAAGGCGCTCCATGATCACGAGCACTCCCGCCTCTTTCGCTTAGATCTTGCTGATCGCCTGGCTTACTTGGCTCGCGAGATTGAAGAGAGCGGGGTGAGTAGTGGTGAAATGGCAGTGATTACATCGCGGATGACGGATTTAAGCGATTTTATTCAACGCATTCAGCACTATCTCTCGGATCACCGTCAGGAAAGTTCGGCGATCCCCGTTCTTATCGATCTCCTTCAGCGCCTAGACGATCAACTGCAAGAGTGCCAGCAATGTCTTCCCGATAATCGTAACCAGCCCTTGGCAAAGGTGGTAGAGCGTTTGCATTCGCTGGCTGAGCGTTCGCGTAGGGGATTGCAGCAAGGAGCTTCCACATGAATGCCACGAAGGATGTATACAGCGTGCGCAGACAAGAAGGCCGTGATGGGGCTGGTCACGCGGTGCAGGGTGAATCCTTGTCTGGTCGTACTCTGGGGCGCGTCTTACTGGGAGAGGTGCTTGGGGAAGGTTCTATGGGCGTGGTTTACAAGGGTCAGCACATGACCCTGGGTATTCCCGTGGCCGTAAAGGTAATGAAGCTTAATGTGAATGCTGACGGAGCATCGACATACCGTGAACGTTTCCAGGAAGAGGCGCGCATTGCTGCTCGACTGGATCATCCAGGTATCGTGCGGGTACTTGATTTTGGGCAGTCGCGGGGGCTGGCCTACTTGGTGATGGAATATATCGAAGGTTTTACTCTGGAGTCTTTTTTGCGGCGGCGTGGAACCCAGGGAATTCCCGAACAGTCCTGTTTACGCTTACTTCTCTCGGCTGCAGTGGCTTTATCGAGCGCGCATAAAGCGGGCATTATTCATAGAGATCTCAAACCCAGTAACCTCTTATTGACCAAGCGCGGTAATCTCAAAATAGCCGATCTTGGTCTGGCCAAGGTTGATGATGCGCCAGGGATGACCAAGGACAATGTCGTTCTTGGATCGCCAGCGTATATGGCACCAGAGTCGGCGAATCCACGTATGCGTGTGGATCACCGTAGCGATATATACAGTTTGGGCGTGGTTGCCTACGAGATGACTTTCGGGGTACTTCCCTACCGCGGGTCGGTTCAGGAAATTCTGCATGGCCATATTGGTGGCCAGGCCCGTTTCGACCTGAGTCATCGTTTTAGTGATACTACGGTGAGCCTGATTCGAGATATGATGGCGGTGCATCCAGAGCGTCGTCCAGCGGACTGTGCCATGCTGGCGAAACGCTTGCGCGCGGCATTGAATCAAGCACAGGTTCGCGGTCAGGAGACGACGCGCCATGCGCCTGCGGTAACCAAGCGGATGGCCCGGCGCGGCCGTTCGAGCCTGGACTCAAGTCAGGCAAGCACCCATGGAGATGGGATTCATCGCACTACCAGTACCATGGGAGAATTTGCCAACATGGTGCGATTTTTTGACAGAACCTCTAGTACCCATAATGACCAGGTTATCGTTCATAGTTATGGTCGCGAGCGGGTATTGGTGGCGATTGCACTCCTGGCGGTGGTGTCCATCGCAGTATGGGCCTTGTTGGCGGGCGTGGTGGTAGAGGGGGAGTTTTTTGGCAGCGAAAGCCCTGATCCAGCCCCAGAGCAGGGGGAAGAGGGTGCAGCTGGGGGGAGTTAGCATTTGGCCCCAGTCGTACACAGCGAAAACCGTATGCGCCTTGGGCGGTGACTATTTGCCGTGATATAGGCGGGCGGCGAGAATTTCCGGCAATCCCGCTTCGCGAATTTTGGCGGCGGCGGCATCAATGTCATAGTCCAGACGGTGGATCCAGCAGATTTGTTGCTCTGAATCATATATGGCATAGCTGGCCTGATTGTTCTCATCACGAGGCTGGCCTACAGAACCGGCATTGACGATAATCGTTTGTGAGGGGTCAATGGGGATTTCAGGGTCAAGCGTGTAGGTAATGGGGTCAGAGTCGAAAAATCCTACGGGAACATGGCTATGGCCTAAAAAGCCCAGGCGCGAGCCAAGTTGCTGAAGGGCTTCAAAGGATAGTTGGGCATCAAATACGGTTTGAATATAGTTGAATGCTTCGGGCTGATGGAAGGTGCCGTGGGCTACGGAACAATGCTCATAGGTAAGGGTGAGGGGTAATTGTGCGAGCCATTCTTTGTCATCGGCGGTAAGTTGATCACGCGTCCAGATCGCCGCAGCCTTGGCGTAGGCGTTAAAAAAGTCGATGGAAATGCGTTCGATGGCAGCCCAATCATGATTGCCAGCAATCACATCGCAGCCCAATTCACGGACCATTTCAAGGCATTTTACGGGCTCTGCGCCATAGCCGACAACATCACCCAGGCAGATAGTTTTATCTATCTGTTGTTCTTTCATGTGATCCAGGACCACGCGCAGGGCGTCTGTGTTACCATGGATGTCACCAAAAATAGCGTAGCGCACTCGATAAACCTCTGTCGTATTGGCGGGCGGCCAGGGATGGTTCATTGCAAGCCAAGGGGGCTTACATTGCGGCCGGTTAGGGGATATCCTGATTCCGTAGCATGGCGCTACCGATTATGACGCAAGCCCCACCATAGAGCACTGCGTGCAAGAGGCAAAGCAGGAAATAGGGCGTAGTGATAGACACATCATAGAAATGCAAACTGTCGTCTACATGAAAGATGTGCAAGCCTGGAAGTAGGACCGATGTTCCAACACCCAAGGCTGCCAAGAGATTGGCAACAATAAATACGGCCAAAGTAGCCATGGTGGTCAGTGCCAGGGGGAGGCGTAGGGCAAGGACTGCGGCAATGCAGACCAAGATGCTGGTACTGGCGAAGGCCAGGGCGTGGGCGGCTAGGGTGCGTCCCCAGGGAACAAAGCCAACCTGACTAGGGTCGTGATGGCCGTGGTGGTGGTGACCGTGGTCGAAGCCACTGTGTTGTGCCAGGGCCATGATGGCAAGATGGGCGACAATAATGACCCCAGATACCAAGGCGACGATGCTGAGGGCACCAATGATCTTGCCGATGAGGAAGCTGTGGCGGGCAATGGGTTTGGCAAAGAGGGTTACGGCAGTGCGGGTGGTGAGTTCATCGTGCACCGATTGGCCCACGCCAACCACCCCGATAAACATGCCACAGAGCATGCTTGTGGCCACGCCGGCGGTAATAAGCAGTCGCATGCGACTGCTATCTTCAAAGGAGAACATGCCAAAAAGGTAGCTTAGCCCGACTAATACCACGCCAATCGCGATGACCAACCAGGTCATCGGTTCGCGGATACTATTGGCGATGCTCAGACGAGCTACAGCAAGACTAACCATTATGCGGTATACTCATGGAATGAGGCAGCGTAGCAAGGCCAGAAGGGAGCGTCCGCGCCATGCAGCGATGAAGGCCACTCGGCGTTGGCCGGCACTGCGGCAGGCGAGAAAAGCGCGTTGCCGCCAGAGTCGTGATGCTGTGGCGCGCTGGTCGGTGGCCTCTGCAACAATGGTGAGGAGATGCCCAGCAAGGTCGCGGTGCTGCTGCTGCTCGAGGGCCTGGGCGCAATGCTGTGTCGCCTGTATAAAGGGGGGGAAAGCCTCAAGGTCGTCCTGGCTGCAGGGCTGCTGGGGCCGCTGTGGATTGCCCATTGCTGGCCAGGCTGTGGTGAGCACGCGGAGCAGGGGTGGCGCATCGTCATGATCCTGGGGCCAGCTTTGTAGCCATTGTTGGCAGTCCTGGGGACCATAAAGCTCAAGCAGGATAACGGCACGTAAAAGGAGGTGCTCGATGCTGGGGGCGCGTGAGAGGGTAATGCAGTGGAGTTGCTGGAGTGCCTGGCGGTACGCGCCACGATAGGACAGCATCTCCGCAAGGAGGCAGTGTGGGCCTTCGCTGTGGGGGTGCTCCTGGGCGAGGCTGTGAGCATCCTGCCACGCTTGTTCATGGGCGCCGCCCGAGATCAGGCAGCGGATGTGCATGCAGTGCCAGCGTAAGCGCTGTTTACTGGTGAGGGCGCTTTCTGGAATCTGCTGCAGGATGCTGTGCAGGAGGGCCTGGGCATCAGCAATGGCGCCTTGGGACATGAGAACTTGGGCGAGTAGTTCGCGCGTGGCTGGACCCAGGGCTCGGTCATAGTGCTGGAGGTGGGTCGCTGCGGCGGCGGCACCGTGCTGATGATGGATGGCAAGGGCGCTGACCGAAAGTAGGCGCTGCCCATCATCGCTGCGAAGCTGGTCGTCACTGCGTTGACTCAGGTCACTGTGACTGTAGGTGCTGGCGCGCTCCCAAGCTCCTGCTTCATTAAGGAATTGCACATAGTCGGCCGCCATGCCGGTATCCCAGGGCTGCAGAAGCAGTAATTCATCCCAGTACTGCTGTGCCTGTTGGCGTGTGCCACGTCGCCCGGTGGTGGTGGCAAGTTGGTGTAACACCAATTGCCGCTGGGCCTGATTTTCGGCAGGAAGGTGCTGATGAAGGTAGGTCAGATGGGGAATGGCAGCCGCGCCCTGATCTTGCTGGGAAAGCAGGGCCGCGGCGAGCATGCGCACGGGTAATGCTTGTGGGGCAAGGGTCACGGCTTTGTCAATGGCATCCAAGGCTTCATGATGATTGCCAAGATGTACGGCACATTCGCTCCAGACCCGCCAGCATTCAGCCTGAATACTGGGATGATCGCTGCTCTTGCGGGTGAGTTCCGCCAAGGCTCGATGGCACTCGGCTCTACGCCCACCGTGGGCGAAGAGTAAGGCCACATCACGCCAAGGAATATCGTCATCAGCCGCGGCGGTAAAGACCTCATCCAGGCGTTCAAGCCCAGGCCCTTGCCCACGCAGCCATTCTAAACGAGCCGTGCGGGTGCGCAGGCGCCAGTCATGCGGACAATGGTGGAGGCCAAGACGGCAGGCCGCAAGTGCGGCACGTATATCGGGGCGTCGTTCGTTCACATCGGCCAAGAGTATCCAGGCAACCGCCTGGCTGGGATGCTGGCGGGAAACGGCCCGTGCTTGGGCATGGCAGCCGTGATCATCGCCACAGGCGGCAAGCACCTGTGCCAGGAGTAATCGATAATCACTACTGCGGTCGAGGCCTACCGCCTTGCGGGCAAAGGTCAGAGCGCGCTGGGGATCGTGTTCGCAGGTAATCTCGGCCCGCATGGCCCATAATTGCGGAATATCAGGTTCTGCCGCCAGGGCTTGCTCGAGTATGGTGAGCGCTTCATCGTTGCGCTGCTGACGGCGGAGGCTTTCGGCGAGGAGGAGGCGCAAGGGGCCAAAGTCGGGCACTTCGCGCAGGCCATGACGCGCAGCCTCTTCGGCCTCAAGGTTGCGTTGCCGTAGAAGGAGATGCTCGCAGAGTTCACGATGTGCCCAGGCATACGATGGCATGGCGCTAATGGCGCGGCGCAGGGATGGTTCAGCCTGATCGCCTTCGCCGCGGCAGCGCAATAAGAAAGCGTGCAATCCCTCATTAATTGCTTCATCAGGCTCCAGGCGACAGACCTGAACGAAGGCTTCCTGGGCTTCCTCGTGGAAATCCATAAGGGCGGCAATTTCAGCTCGTTCACGCCAGGCCCAGGTATAGGCGGGATCTAATTCCACCGCCTTAGCAAAATGTGCCCGCGCCTCCTTGAGACGTCCTCGATGGCGCAAAATATCGCCCAAAAAGGCATAGGTAGTGGGGTCAAAAGGATCGGCATTGCGCGCATGCTCAAGATGGGTGAAGGCTTCGTCGAGGCGACCCATGTGTCGACAGGTATCGGCTAATTCCAAAAGGATCCAGGTCGCGCCAGGCGAGGCGGAAAGAGCCTGGGCAAAGGCTTCGCGGGCTTCATCGAGCTTGCCTTGTGCTCGGCAGAGATGTCCAATGTGGGCATAGGCCCAGGGATAGGACGGATCGATGCTGAGGGCTTGCTGAGCCAATTCCCATGAGCCTTGCGGGTTGCTTTCAGCCGTTACCTGCGCCAGTTCCACCATGGCCCAAGTAGCATTGGGAAGGTCTTCAAGAATAGTGTGGTACAGGCCTTCGGCCTGTTCGCGATTACCCTCTTCGAATTCTAATTGTGCTAAATGCCCACGGCACCAATGGTCATCGGGATTGATGCCAAGGGCACGTTGATAGAATTCGCGAGCAGCGCTTGGATTACCCGCGGCGCGTTCGCACTCAGCAAGCTCGGAGAGGGTCCAGTGATTTTCGGGATCAACGGAGAGGGCCTGACGCAGGGCCTGCCGCGCTTCATCGAGACGCTGGCTTTGTCGCAGACATGCGCCCATGCGGGCGTGAATGCTCGCGGTAAGAAGATCATCATCATCAATGGATTCTTCTTGGAGCAGGCGTTGTAATTCCCCTAGGGCTTCATGATAACGGCCTTGATTGAAATACAGATCAGCTAATTGATCCACGGGTTCATCGGGAATGGTGCTTGACTGGGAGAGATCATTGCGGGCCCGAATGACTTCGGCTGGATCCTCGCGACGCTCAAAAAACATGCGTCGAAAGCGCTGCATATGACAGGAGCGTCGATGGTGCTGCACTACTTCATCCAAGATATGAGCAGCATCTGATACCCGCCCCGCACACTCGAGTGCCGATGCGTGGCCGAGGCTCGCCCACAGATCCGTGGGTGAGAGACGGCGTAGTTCTTGGTACCGTGCAGCAGCATCAAGAAAGCGGCCCTGGCGCATGAGCTCTTCAGCTTCTTGGCTGAGGCGCTCTTCGCTGCTCTCGTCCCCATAGTCAGAAAAAAAGTCTCCGTGATCGGACATCACCACAATCATCAGTATGCGCGGCTCGGAGCAAGCCTTAGCAGGGAGTTGCCGCCGTCTTGTCGGTGAGCACGAATACCCCGAATGGCGCGCTTGTTCTACATATAGCATGCTCCGCCAAACGGGCATTCCCATTCCTGATAAGCTTTGAGACACCCAGAGGCGGCATGGGTATTGGCACTGGCGCGCATATCCCCAGGCGTAGCCTCTTTGCTATGGCTAAAACAAAACCTGCATTCCTGGTCTTTGATATCGAAACCGTGGTAGACGGCCGTCTCCTGCAAAAAGTGCGTTATGCTGATGAATCAGCCATGGAGCCAGCGCAGGCCGTAGCCCGTCAGCGGCAAGAGTTATTGGAAAAAACCGGATCAGATTTTATTCCCCATACCTTTCAGCTTCCCGTGTCGGTGGCCATCGCCAAAGTGGGCGCAGACCATTACCTGCAGGATGTGGTTACCTTGGACGCTCCCAACTTTCGTCCACAGGTCATTACCCGCCAATTCTGGAGTGGTTGGGAAGCCTACGGGCAACCCGCTTTGGTGACATTTAATGGCCGCGGTTTTGATGTGCCAGTGCTGGAGATGGCTGCATTCCGCTACGGCATACCGATCCCAGGATGGATGCGCTTTGGCGCCAAAAGCTGGGATGATCCCCGCAATCGCTTTAACAGTTCCGCGCATATCGATGTGCAAGAGCAGTTAACCAATTTTGGTGCCGCACGACTCAATGGCGGACTCAATCTCTGTGCAACGCTTCTGGGTAAACCGGGCAAGATGGGAACTCAAGGACAAATGGTACAAGACCTGTGGGAGGCAGGTGAGCATCAGCGCATTGATGATTATTGCATGTGTGATGCCTTGGATACCTACTTCGTTTTTCTGCGCTTGCGTGTGCTTCAGGGCTTTCTTTCCATCGACGATGAACGTGAACGCGTGAATGCCGCCCATGCCTGGATCGAGGCTGCTGCTGTCCAGCGCCCAGCGCTGCAGGAATACCTCCAGCACTTTCAGTTTTGGCAGCCTATTGATGATCAGGCTTGGCCATTTTTGGATCCCGCCGATCAGTCCTCTGGCTGAGTATCGAGCGCTGCAGCACCCAAGCCCTGTAAAGCGGCGCGCTGCATAATGGGTTCTGGTGCGGGCCGCTGAAGCCAGCGCTCAAATTGGCCTGCGGCCTGGCGGATAAACATTCGCAATCCGTTTTGACAGCGCGCTCCTGCTAAGGCAGCCTCACGCAGAAAACGTGTTTCCAGGGGTGTGTAGACGGTATCAAAGATGGCTTGATCATCGCGGTGTGCTTCAGCTGGCCAGGGACTAGAATCTTCGCGCATACCTACACTGGTGCCATTAATGATCACATCGTAGTGGTCGTTAGCCGCCTCTGCGAGACTGCACCACTGACAACCGAGTTCTTCGGCCAATTCCTGGGCTCGCTGCGGATTGCGGTTGGCAATGCTGACCCTGGCATCGCTATCGCAAAGGGCAAAGGCAATGGCGCGCGCCACACCACCCGCGCCAAGGATAAGGCAGTGGGCATGGGCAAGGTCACCGCGCAAGGAACGCACGCATTCTAGGGCGGCATGGGCATCGGTATTGGCCCCGATCAGCCTGCCTTCTTGATCACGGTAGAGGGTGTTAATGGCGCCAATGGCCTGGGCCAAATCCTCATTGTAATCGGTGTCATGGAAAAGACTGTGTTTATGGGGGATAGTGATGGATAGGCCATCAATCCATGCCCCGCAGGACTGCCAGAAGGTTTGCGCATCGTGGACCAGGAAGGGCACATACACGGCATTGATGCCTTCGTGGATAAAAGCGGCGTTGTGAATAGCTGGTGACAGGGAGTGATTGATGGGGTTGCCCATAACCCCAAAGATCAGGGTGTCGGCATTGTGTGTACGGATGCCATAGGTGTGAATAAGATCGTGTATACTGGGTTGTCCTGGGGCCGAACCCTGATCATCCTCATCAAGGCGAGCAAAAGTATGGGAGCAGCCCCAGGCGGCTGCTAGCAGGCGACTGGGAAGTCCCACTTCACCCATGCCAATAACCATGAGTTGCCCCTGGCCAGCATGGCGTTGAGCAAGCTGCTGGAGGGTGGCCAAATCATCGCTATCGCCTGGGGTGAGTGCAATCTTGGCAACCGCTGCGCCGGCACTGCGCATCTGGGCAATGCGCGCATCCACGTCGGTGCCCATTCCCGTAAAATCATGATAGCTGATGATCAGTCCTGCTTGTGGCTTATGGGGAAGATGACCTATGGCGGCAAGCTCAATATCAATGAAGGCAGCCCCAGCCTGATCGGCGGCCATTAAGAGATCGATGCGCTCGCTTTCGCTGCCCTCCCAGGCACCGCCTTCATCGCGGTGACGACAGGTGGCAATGACTGGGAGAACCAGGTCCTGCAGGCCAGCCAAGAGATCCTGGCAGACTGCGCCAGACTGGGCACAAAGGTCCAGGCGCAGTTCAACCGCATCAGCGCCTTGGGCGCGGGCACTGGTGGTGAGGCGAGTAAGCGCCACACGATCGTGGGGCACAATGGGGGTAACGATGGTAATCACTCCCCCCAGTGTTGCGCCATTGATGGATCAGCCAAGCGCTAAGGCTCTGCCAGCTGCGAGTATTGACCATCACAGCCTTTGCCCCATGCAACATCGGTAGTAAGACAGGGGCCAGCACGATTGGCCGCTTAGCGTAGCCAGTGAGAGAGGGGAGATGATTATGCTTGGGACAGCGGATGAAGGCGGCTTGCGTCTTGAAGCCAGTTACGCGCAATTGCCTGAGGATTTTTGGTCAGCGTTGCCGCCGCAGCCAGTTCCCGCGCCACAATTGCTGGTGGCCAACGATGATCTTGCAGCGGCGCTTGGGCTCGATGTGGAGTGGCTCCATAGCCCTCAGGGTTTAGCAGTGCTAGCAGGTAATCGCATGCCCAAGAGTGCGTATCCCTTGGCACAGGCCTATACGGGCCACCAATTTGGCCACTTTACTATGCTTGGTGATGGTCGCGCGATCCTCCTCGGCGAGCACCACGACCCGCAGGACCAGCTTTGGGATCTGCAATATAAAGGCTCTGGGCGCACGCCATACTCGCGCGGTGGCGATGGCCGCGCTGCTCTGGGGCCGATGCTGCGGGAATATCTCATGGGCGAGGCCATGCATGGCCTGGGTATTCCCACCACGCGGGTGTTGGCGGTGGTGGCGACAGGCGAGGAAGTGCTGCGGCAAACAGGCCCCCAGCCCGGAGCATTGCTGCTGCGGGTTGCCGCGAGTCATGTGCGGGTGGGAACCTTCCAGTACGCCGCGGCGAAGGGCGATCCGCAGCTGCTGCGAGCTCTCGCCGATTATGTCATCAATCGTCATTACCCAGAGCTGCGCGACCATACCGAGCCCTATGCAGCTCTTCTTGAAACCGTAATCGCGCGGCAGGCGCAGCTCCTGGCCCAGTGGATGCTGGTGGGCTTTATCCATGGAGTCATGAATACCGATAATATGACCATATCTGGTGAGACGATTGATTACGGCCCCTGTGCATTCATGGACCACTATGATCCGCAGACAGTATTCTCATCCATAGACCATCATGGTCGCTATGCCTATGGCAATCAGCCAGCGATTGCCCAGTGGAACCTTGCGCGTTTTGCAGAAACATTGTTGCCCGTCCTCGCCGCTGATCAGGAGGCTGCCTTGGATTGCGCCAATGCTGCCTTGCAAACCTTTGGCCCTGCCTATCGCCGTGCCTGGTTGGATGGGATGCGCGGGAAACTTGGCCTGGTGGCTGAAGATGATGCCGCCGATCAAGCCATGTGCGATGCCTACTTAGAGCTTCTGCACGGCAATCACGAAGACTTTACCAACAGTTTCCTCGGATTGGCTGCTGCGCTGCAAACCTCGGGTGATGAGCGTGTTGATGAGGATCCGTGGTATCGGGGTTGGCGTCAACGCATTGCCCGTCAAGAGGGGGGGAGTGCTGCTGCCCTTGAGCGCATGGCGCGGCATAATCCGCAGATAATCCCCCGCAACCATCGTGTGGAAGAAGCCCTCGAACAGGCCGAAGCCGGCAATTGGGAGCCATGGCAGACGCTGTTGACGGCACTGCGCCAACCCTACCAACCCAGTACGGTGCCAGATCATTTGCGGGAGCCAACTCCTGCATCGCTGGCTGCCGTCTATCAGACCTTTTGTGGGACCTAAATGGCGGCACCCAAGCAGCAGTCCCCAACAACCAACGCGGCGTCAACGCATGTGAATCTGGACATTGGCGGTATGACCTGCGCTTCCTGCGTTTCGCGGGTTGAGCGGGTCGTGCAGGCGGTGCCGGGAGTGCGCGCCGCCAGCGTCAACCTTATGACCGAACGGGCGCAGCTCACCCTTGCCCCAGAAGCTGATCCCCAGGCGATTCTGGAGGCGGTGAATAGTGCCGGATTTTCGGCCGCCTGGACGACCGATACTCCCCCGCAGGGTCATCCCTCGCAGGATGCTCAGCGCAGCCAGCAACAACGGCGCATGTTGTGGGTCGCAGGGCTGTGTACGGCGCCAATTTTTGTCCTCGATATGAGTGGGCATATGCTACCTGTGGTGCATCACCTGATCGGGGGGTGGTGGCTGCATGTGTTGTTTATGGTCTTGGCCAGCATCGTTCAGTTTGGTCCTGGCTGGCAATTTTATCGTCGCGGCTTACCCAGCTTATGGCATGGGGCGCCAGACATGAATGCTTTGGTTATGTTGGGGACGACTGCCGCTTACGGTTA
>REDP01000005.1 GCA_007693455.1 Planctomycetota bacterium
TTTTTTGATCTCACCATTCGTGCGGTGGTGTAAATGAATACACGAACCCAAAACGCTTCATGCCATTGATCTCCTGATCGGCCTGCAAAAACGACCTCAATGGGCGCTTTCTGCACGAAAAGTATGCCCGCGAAGCGGGCATTCCTTATCCAAGGTTAGCTTTGCGTTGCCCTGGGCCTGCATAGGCCCTCAGACTTGCCACCGCAGGACCACCCCCATACTGCAGAGAATACGGAGATACGGTCATGAATAGCCCCGATATAAGCCTTGCTGAACAATCCTTGGTCGTGCACGGCAATCACATCCCGCTGGATACGGTTATCCACGCTGAGGCCAGTCAGATCGAGGATTGGACGCGCTTGACCGCTATTCTCCTGGTGGCACTGGTTGGCCCTATTGCTGCCATGACCATCGCCACTCTCACGGGAGGAAGCCAATCTCTGGGAATGTGGTTTGGCCCCGTCTTATTTGTTGTGACCGCTGGCCTGGGTGTGCTGGGCGGAGTTATTGGCTACGTCTGGCACAAACCCTGGGGAGTGATTGTCGAGCGCAAAGAATTTGGCCACAGCACCCTCATGCGCTGCGCCAATAAAGACGAAGCCGAAAGTTGGGCCGAGCGCATTCGCAACGATATTATTGCCAAGCGCCCGGCCTAAGGCCTCACGCGAATTCCATTACCAAAGCCGTTCAATCCTGCGTGAACCATCGTCCTGGCTTTGCACCACTTCCCCACTAGGCCATATCACCGCCGAAAGCCGACGCTGAAAGCGGCCGCCACTGGTATCCGTGAGTATGCGGCCAGCTGTAATACTGGCTTCTGGCTGGGGCGTGTGGCCGCTTACTAGGGCGCATTCCGTGGGCAAATCACTGGGGCGGGTGTGTACCCGATCCTTGGCATAGAGAAAACGCGGAAGTTCAGTGCGCAGCCAGCGATATTGCCGACTACACTCGTGTAATTGCTGGGCGTAGGGACGCTCCTCCAAGCCGGCATGGACTGCCAACCAAGGCTGATCGCCAGCACGGCCCCAGAGATACCACGGCAGCTCTGCTAAAAACGCCAAATCATCGCCGAGGGCCCGACGCAGGGCCTGAGGGTCCTGGGGATCCGCGCCATAACTATGGGCGGTAGTTGCGCCGCCATAGCGACTCCACCAGGCTTCATATAATTCGTCGTTACCAGGAATGCCAATGTCAGGGCAGCCTAACCCGCGCACTAATGCGTATTCGTGATTACCCATAATCACACTGGCTCGTCCTTCTTCAACCAAGGCGCGCACCGCCTGCACCACTTCACGGCTTTGTGAACCGCGATCAATCAAGTCGCCTACAAATACCAGATGGCCCTGACATTGGGGCAGGAGATCCTCCAGTCGCGACCACCAACCGTGCACATCACCGATAAAGCTGACCACTGCCTCATCAATGGGCTCAAGCTGCACGGGGTCCATGGGCTGGGGCGGCCATGCTAACATGGGCCACCTCCGTCCACCCGCAGCCAGTGGCTGACCACCGTGTTGCCAGAGAGGCGGGGAGGGATTTCCGGGACAAACGACTGCTGCCGCTGGGGACCGTTGCTAATCGCACGGCCATGGCCAAGACTGAGGCTCGACTGATAGAGCTCTAAACGATCATAGGCTTGGGCTGCAAGCATGGCTCCGTGCACCTGCGCCCCCCCTTCAACGAGAATGTCATTGCAACCTGCTGCGGCTAAGGCCTGCAGGACTTGGTCCACATCATGCGCGTCTGCCACTGGCATTAAGCCTACACCCAGATCACGCAGGGCGCAGAGATGATCTGCTGCGGCGCGGTCATCGTGAATCAGCCACACAGGCGCCTGATTCATGCTTGTAACAAGGGCACTGCGTACCGGCAGCCGCCCACGAGCACTGATCACCACCCGTCGTGGATGGCGACTCCCCGTAGCCAGCAAACGACAATCATCCACCGCCACCGTCTCTGCCCCCACCACAATCGCGTCAAAGGCACTGCGACGACGGCGCGATATGGCTTGACTGGAGGGACTACTCAGCCACTGCTGCCGTGCTGCGGCTGGACCGAGAAAGCCATCCAGAGACGCCGCCCATTTCCCCGTCACCCGTGGCCGGCCCTGGGTGACTCGTTTGAGCCAGCCGCCATGAATATGCTGGGCAATAGGCGCTTCACAGCCCACTTCATAGGCAATTCCGGCCTGGGAAAACAGCGCCTGAGGGTCGTCCTGTAATGGGTCTGCAAGCGCCGCCACTACCCGCGCCACACCTGCCTGAATTAAGGCCTGGGTACAGGGGGGGGTGCGGCCATGGCGGGTACAGGGCGCAAGGGTGACATACACCGTTGCACCACGTGGATCATGGCCGCGTTGCTGACAATCATTGAGCGCCTCTGGTTCGGCATGGGGCCCGCCACAGCGACGGTGGCGCCCACTGCCCAGCACCTGTCCATTACGTACCAGAACACAGCCCACGCCGGGATTGGGGGCTGTGGCGCCCAAGGAGACCGCTGCCTGGCGCAGGGCCAAGCGCATCCAACGGTGATCCACGGGGCTCAAACTCACTGTCACTCCGGCCTCCGAAGATCAATCGCGATACGAACCAGGACACCATTCACCAA
>REDP01000004.1 GCA_007693455.1 Planctomycetota bacterium
CGGTGATGATGAGTCTTTTTTATATGAACGTGATGGGCAAGGAAGATCGCATAGCAGGAAACCCCAATCAGCACACGCGAAGCATCCAGACCAACGACGTATCGCCATAAAGAAAAGCAGTCGGAAGGGCGTTAAAGATGCTTAATGCCGCTGATCTCCCGAGCGGCCGGCAGACAACGCCCTGAATGGGCGCTTTCTGCACTCAAAGCATGCCCCGCGAAGCGGGCATTCCTTTTCCTGACAAGCTTTGAGCTGCCCTGCAGAGCGGTGCATAGGTGGCTCGCAAGCTCAGATGTAGCATCTCCCAGCAGGGCGCGCTTGGCAAAAATATCCCGTTCATAGGGTGCCCGCCAAATGATTAAGGAGAACACCCCATGAGCAGCCCCCTTCGCCAACTCAGCGCCTGCATCCAGCACATCAACGGCCACATCTTTGCTTCCCAGGTAGCAGAGCACCCGCAAGCAGTTGTCTGCAAGGATGAGGATGATATTCGCTTGGCCCTCAATAGCCCCGAGCTTCCTGCGGCACTACAGTGGCAAGGGATTACCATGACCGTGCAGGAACTCAAAAAGGATGAGGCCAGTGGATCCCTCAGCGGCCAAACCGCTTTGGTGACTGGTGCTGCATCGGGCCTTGGCTTGGGCGTGGCCCGCGGCCTCTATGCAGCAGGAGCCCACGTGTGCCTCACCGACATTGACGCCGAGGGCCTACAGGACAGCGCCAAAACCTTTGCCGACCCCTCGCGGATCACCACTGCCACAGTCAATGTCACCGATGAAGACAGTGTTGCCGCTGGCTTTGATCATCTTCTTGCCACCTGGGGGCGGGTGGATGCCATAGCCTGCTGCGCTGGCATTGCCCCACCCTATGAACTGGTAGATTTTCCTCTGGATAAATGGCGCTTGGCCCTGGACATCAATCTCACGGGGTACTTCTTGGTGGGCCGCGAAGCGGCACGCATCATGCGAGCCCAAAGCCATGGCGGGAGCATGGTGCTACTCTCAAGTAAATCAGGGCTAGAACCCTCCAAGGCCAATAGCGCCTATAACGCCACCAAAGCAGGCGAACTCCATCTGGCCCGTGGCTGGGCCTTGGAACTGGGGCGTGATGGCATTCGGGTCAACTGCATCGCCCCAGGCAATGTGTTTGAAGGCTCGAAAATCTGGAACCCCGAGTACATCGCCAAGGCTGCGGCAAAGAAAGGCATTCAGCCAGACGAGGTCATACCCCACTACAACAGCCTCACCGCGATGAATGCCGAAATTAAGCCTCAGGATATCGCCAACGCCGCCGTTTTCCTCTGCTCAGATGCCGCACGGCGGATGACTGGGCAGGTACTGGTGGTAGACGCTGGCCAAGTGTGGACTCGTTAAACCCCAACGCGAGCGGTCCTATCCCCGCCAGCAACACCCAACGCTTCGTTCACTGCACTCTAACGCCACATCCAAGATGCGGCCATGGTAGCATTAGCCAGCATATCCCTGGGGGTTTTGCTCTTGCCAGCGCCAGGCGTCCTGGCACATGGCAGTCAGATCATGTTCCGCCTGCCAGCCCAATAGACGCTGCGCCTTGCTGGGATCGGCATAACTTACCGCCACATCACCGGCGCGGCGCGGTGCCACCTGGTACGGAATGGCTCGCCCAGAAGCCGCCTCCATGGCCCGCAAAACCTCCAGCACCGAAGAGCCACGGCCAGTGCCAACATTCACCGCCTCGCAGCCGGTAATCTTTGGCAGGGCAGCCAAGGCTGCCACATGCGCCTTGGCTAAATCCACCACGTGAATGTAGTCGCGCACCCCCGTTCCATCGGGCGTGGAATAATCATCACCAAAAATCTGCAAATGTGGTCGGCGCCCTACGGCTACCTGCGTAATAAAGGGCATGAGATTATTGGGAATACCACTGGGATCCTCGCCAATCTGCCCCGAAGGATGGGCACCTACAGGATTGAAGTAGCGCAAATTCATGCAGCGCCAGCGCTTTTGCGCCGCTGCCACGTCAAACAACATGTGCTCAATAAAGAGCTTGGTGCGTCCATACGGATTGGTCGCACTTAAGGGCACGTCTTCGGTAAGGGGCATCTCCTGGGCATCGCCGTATACCGTTGCCGAAGACGAGAATACCATGTGAAAACACTCCGCCTCCTCAAGTACCCGCAATAACTCCATGGTCCCCAAAAGATTATTGTGATAATAGCGCAAGGGCTGCGCCACGCTCTCGCCCACCGCCTTAAGTCCCGCAAAATGAATGCAGGCCTGCGGTTGATGCTGGGCCACTACCTGGCTCAGCGCAGGGCCATCACGCAAATCGACTTGGTGAAAGGGGATTTGCGCCTGAGTAAGGGCGCGCACCCGCTCAATGGCGCGCAGGGATGCGTTATCAAGATTGTCCACCACCACCGGCGCATAACCAGCTTCATGCAAGGCGATCAAGGTATGGGATCCAATGTAACCGGCACCGCCAGTTACCAAAACTACAGGTGCTGTGCTCATGGAGATCTAGGATGAAAACCCGCAGACCGGTGCAAGCCGGTACCTGCCAACGTTTCCTTGGAAGCCATGAACAACGCCCTCACGCTCGCTCACCCAAGGCGGGCTGTAACGGA
>REDP01000198.1 GCA_007693455.1 Planctomycetota bacterium
ATGCGAAGCCCCCTTGGGGCTTTAAACGCTTACCGACACCCTACCTCGTTTTTTTGATCTCGCCATTCGTGCGGTGGTGTAAATGAATACACGAACCCAAAACGCTTAATGCCATTGATCAGGAGATCGGCGATCCCGGGGGCGAGCTTTGAGCCGCCCTGGTCGGAAGGGCAGATGTGCTAGGCGAAGATCATACGCCAGGCACTGTTGATAAGCAGATTCGAGCAATCCAGGACCAAGAGTCCGATGAACTTCTATGGCACAGTCGGTCACTGCTCGCGTTAAGGGGTCCGGCTCTGCCATTCTGCCCCTGTGCTCTCTGTGTCCTCGGTGGTTTTTTGAATCCGAACAGACGGGAATAGCGGCACGTTTTTGAGGTTTCTGTAACAACCTTAGGCAACAGGGTTGCAGTAACTTACCCCCATCGGCGCAGCTCGGCAGGCGTCCACCAGGATACTCATCGCCTGGGGATCACGACTGATAAAGGTGGCGTCGGAATCCACCACCACCACCCGGCGACCCTTACCACCAGGGCCAGTAAACCAGGCATGATAGATATCTCGCAGGCGATACAGATAGGCTTCATCGATAAAGTTTTCTGAGTGGCGCCCACGTGAGTGAATGCGCTCTAGAATGACCTCGACATCACTTGCTAAATAGATAATCAACTGCGGATTGAAGGCACAGCGCACCGCCAACTGCTGATACATACGCTGATAGAGATCGAACTCTTGTTCATCAAGATTCACCTGCGCGTAGAGCATTTCCTTATCGATGGTGTGGTCTGCAACGATTATCTCAGGCGCGTCTTCTCCTTGGGAAAATTGGCGCAGGCGCTGATCAAGAAATTGTAACTGGCACGCCAAGGCCCAGCGCTGACGGTCAGCGTAAAACTTTTCCAGGAATGGGTTATACAAGTCGTCCTCGCTCAATACCTGGGCCTGCAAACCATGCGCCAGGGCTTGCGCCAAGGAGGTTTTTCCCGCAGCAATAATACCCTCCACTGCAAAACGGGTAATAGCCTGACTGTTCATTATGGCTCCTGAATCTGATGCCAGAGTGCGGCAAAGCTTACACCGAGTATGGGATGCTGCCAGTCCCCCGCAATACACGCTATTGGCTGGAGCACAAAGGGACGTAAATGGCAACGCGGGTGCGGCAAGGTTAAAAACGGGCTTTCCACCTGCCAGAAGGATTTGGCGCAAATAAGATCAAGGTCTATGCCTCGTGGTGCATCGGGCTCTCCGCGAGAACGCCCCAAACGCTGCTCGAGGGCCAATAGGTGCCACAGCAGATGATGGGGGCCAAAGCGCGTTTCCACGACCCATGCGCCATTTAAAAAAGGACCGCTATGGGATGGCCCCCCCACCGCCTCGGTTTCCACCAAGGGGGCAGAACGCACGCGGCGTATCTGGGGAGGAAGCATGGCAGCCGCAGTAGCTATCATCGCAGCACGATCACCGCGATTCGATCCCACTGCAATCACATATTCCACAATCCATCTCCCCCAAGCATCTATTAGCGCGTGCGCAATGGATGCGCGCCATGCCGAGCAACCAGCTCCTGCGCAGCATGCATAACTTCTTTATCGCAGGACAATACTTTGACCAGCTGCGAACTGGAGCACTGCAATGCCTGTGCAGCAGTCGCCAAGTGGCCCTGGGCCTGATCGAGAGCGTCAAAAAGCACTGCTACGACCAGATGATAGCGCGCATTACCCGGCGCCACCTGCAAGCGCCGACCCTGACGAAAAGGCTGCAACCATGCCTCCCGACTAACTCCACGCTGCCGCAGGGCCAGGCGTAGACGTAGTCGCCGCAGGGCTTCCTGTTGATTGCGCTGCTGCTGCCGATGATCCTGACACTGGGCCTGCACACCACTCGCACAATGCAGGAGCCGCACTGCAGAGTGGGTGCGATTGGCGTGCTGCCCTCCTGGGCCAGAACTCATACCGCGATGAATCTCACAGGCCGCCAGTAATACCGCATCCTCGGCAGCGTACTCGGCTTCCATTAGCGACGGCGCTGAGCTTCGGGCACGTGCTGCTTTTCTTGATGCACCACCTCCCAGGCAGAGCCGCGTAAATAGGCACGATCGCCTAGGCGGGAAAGGGCGCGCACCCGTTCAGGATCGGGTAAGCCATCAGCCTGCAGGAGATCATCACGGATATGCGCCCGTACGATTCGCAAAAATACTACGCTGGCTGGGGGATCACCCACTGCCACCTCTTGATCAAGGGTGCACTCGAAGGCCACGTCGGCAGCCTGCAAACGCGGCGGCCGGACCACCAAGGAGGGCTCTAGGGCAAGCCCGAGGACATCAGTCTCGCTCACCTCGGGGGCGTATTCACCTCCCGACTGATGACATTCAGCCACAAGCGCATCAGGCACCAGGTGCACTACGGCCTGTCCATTGGCCCGCAGATTGGCAAGGGTATCCTTGGGTTGCGGACGATGGCCAATGGAGACCATGAGGGTTGGCGGGGAAGCGGTTACCCCGTTAAAAAAACTAAACGGCGCCAAGTTGACTGTGCCGTGGGCATCCACCGTGGTAATCCAGGCAATGGGACGTGGTACTACAGCGCCAATCAGCAGGCGGTAGTTGGCAACGCGCTCAAGGGTGTCTGGATCAATTACTGCCATGCGTAGGCCCTCCTCCTTGTCCACGCCACACCAAGACCAAAACCCGCAACCGTGGAGGCTGGCCAGTGCGTGGTTCCTGCACCAGCAATCGGGTTCCATCATGATTCCACTGCGGCCGCTGGCCACGCCGAGCGAGCCTATATTCACGACTTCCATCCAAGGAGAGGAGGCGAATGCCGCCATCCACATCCTCTACCGCCACAATGTCAAATCGAGGGTTTGCCGCCGGATGTTGCGCCTCCTCGGCCAATACACGAGGACTGGATTCCGGCTCATCTACCACCACTACTCGTGGGCCATCATCATCGCTGTACTGTGTCGCCACCAGGGACCCATTGGCTGCCCAAGTAGCATTGCGGCCGCGCGGCAGAAGATCCACGACTCCCGGACTCCAACGAATAACCAGCTCACCCCCATCATCGCGACCAGTCCAATAATCGGGATAGGGTTCGGGAGTGGTTTGGTAGGCTACGCTCGACACTGTAGGCCCGCGGGCTGTAGGAAAGAAACCCTTCGACCAATAATCGTATTCACCGAGCTGATCAAGGAGGATGATATCTTCTCCATACTGGGCAAACATACCGCCCTCAATTCCAGGGCGCGGAGCATATCCGCGATCCAATACATCGTGTAATCCGGTAATCGACCCATCCCCACCCACATCAGCAACCACTAAGCCGCCCATGGGCATCTCAAAGCGACGCACCCGCTCCCCCGAACGCGGGATCCAGCGCGGCCCAAAGATCACCTGCGACGAGCCCCACCACTGGGGATCCCATGCTTCCTGACCACCACGTAAGGGCACGTAATATTCTCCGCCAGCCCCCTCCTGCAAAATACCCAATCCTTCATCACTGCGCACTACCACCAGGTTGACCCGTGGATTCCAACGCGGCTGCGGCCGCATACTGCGCGCCTCCCAGCTATAATTGCGAGCCACTACCACAGCCGTAGGATCACGATGCTGCATACGCACCGCCTCTTCAGAAACACTACGGCCACAGCCTGCAAGCAGAACACAGCCAAGCAGCACAGGAACCACCGCCAGCCGCAACTGCACGGCCATTGAATACGATGCAATAGCTCGGGGCATGATCCCATCTCCTCAAACGTGGCCCAGTACAATGCTTCCGCCACACACAGTGGCGAAAGACGCTCAACTCATTCTAGGCACATATACCCAGGGGCAAATGGCGAGCGCCTCCAACTGACAGGGCGACGCAACACTGACCAGAAAAAGAAATGCCCATTGCGGGGGTTGGCTGTAGGTCGCCCTGCTGTAACTGGCTTCCCCGATGCATCATCGACAGGTGCTTTGGGCTTGCACTGACAATCCTCCGATGCAAAGGAGCGCTATCGGGGACTTGCCAGTGCGAGCCATGGCAGGGCGGACTCAGCTGTCTGAGCGATAGATGGGAAAGCGATCACATAAGGCCCGAGCGTCAGCCCGCACCTGGGCAAGCGCATTGGCATCTTCACGGCCCTTGAGGGCACGGTCGATCAGACGCGCAACTTCCCTGGCCTCATCAACCCCAAAACCGCGCGAGCATATGGCAGGGGTGCCAATACGAATACCAGAGCCCACTTGCGCAGCCTGGGTATCGAAGGGGATAAGGTTTTTATTTACGGTAATACCCACTTCGCCCAAAAGGTCTTCGGCCTCTTTACCCGTGACTCCTTGGCTCCACACATTTAGGGATAAGAGGTGGTTGTCGGTGCCGCCGGAGACAACACTCCACCCCAGATCAATAAAGGTTTCGGCCATGGCGCGGGCACTGGCCTGCACCCGAGCCATGTAGTGGCGATACTCTGGCTTGAGGCCTTCGCCAAAGGCTGCCGCTTTGGCAGCAATAACATGCATCAATGGGCCACCCTGGATGCCTGGAAATACACGCGAATTGACTTTTTTGTGGTGCTCAAGGGCGCGGGTAAAGATCATGCCACCGCGAGGACCACGGAGGGTTTTATGGGTTGTAGTAGTTACAAAATCGGCGTAGCCAAAAGGCGATGGATGCAGTTCAGCAGCAACCAAGCCGGCAATATGCGCCATATCCACCAACAATAATGCACCGCAGTCGGCGGCAATCTGGGCAAAGCGCGAGAAATCAATCGTGCGCGAATAATTGGATGCTCCTGCAATAATAAGCTTCGGTTTGAACTCCGCCGCTTGTGCCGCCAGGGCATCGTAATCAATGGTTTGGTCGGACTCACGCACGCCGTAGGAGGCTACTTCGTAGGTCAGGCCGGAAAAATTAAGACGGAAGCCATGGGTAAGGTGACCTCCATGGTCCAAGCTCATACCCAGAATGCGATCACCTTGCTGAAGTCCAGCCGCCAAGAACACGGCCATATTGGCCTGCGAGCCGGAGTGAGCCTGAACATTGACATAATATTCGGTCTGGAAAAGCTGCTGTGCCCGCTTCTTAGCCAACTCTTCTGCCTTATCTACCTCTTCACAGCCGCCATAATAACGACGACCCGGATAGCCTTCGGCGTACTTATTGGTCAGCACGGAGCCCTGAATTTCCATGACTGGGGTCGACACTATGTTTTCCGAGGCAATGAGCTCGATGGTGTGCTGCTGACGATCAAACTCTGCCTGGACAATGGCTGCCAGTTCAGGATCGGTTGCGGAGAGCGGACGGGGTTGGGTATGGTTGCTGACGGTGTCGGGCATGACGGTTCCCTTTCAGGTCTCGACGGTGACCGCAGGCGATGCACATCACCTCCTGCGTTGCCCAGGCGCGCGACAGAACTCAATGCCTCAAGAACTCCCCTGCGGTATACCCCGCATCGGCCAACAATAGGCCGTAGCGCCAGTCGTTCTCGTGAGGGAATCTAGTGTGAGTGGCAATAGCTTCAGGCAAGAGGCGGGCGCGCGTTAAGCAGGACCACGTACAGCTTATCAGGAAAGGGAATGCCGCTTGGCGGAGCATGCGCTTGGCGCAAAAGCCGCACGGCCAAAATCGGGCCGACTAAAAGTCTGCCGCAGGCGCTTCTTCGTCTTCGGGGGCTATTGCAGTACCGCGAATAAACCACATATACGGTGAGATGAGGGCATAGCTACTGCGTACTTCGACGCGCGCAAAGCGCTGTCCGGTTACACCTTCTTCAGGAGAGAACTGTAGACTCAAAGGCTTGTGATCCCCATGCGCAATGGGGGAATCCGGCTGCAAGAAAACTTTGAAGTCGGCGGCGTTCTCCCCGGTTATGCGCACATCGGTAATTTCCAAAACCCCACTTTCGGCAGTATTGTGCAAGGCAAAGGTAGAGACACTCATCTCACTGCCATCGTTGACTACCGCACCAAAATCGGTTCCCCTCTCTTGGGAGAAGATCGTTGAGTTATGGGATATGGTGGCGCCATCTTCGCCCGCCACTTGCAAGCGGCCGCGGCTAATGCCGGTACCCAGGATCTGCGCGGTAAACTCTTCCTCTACCTGATTGAGGAGATAGGGGATACTGATGACTGTGGTGCGCTCCTCAACCAAAATCGGGGCAAAAACCACGCGAAAACTTGCTTCCGAATTGGCGGGAAGTATATCGGGGAGATCTTGCACAATGGCAAAGTCATCTTCGTCTCCCCCCGCTAAGCGCACCCGCGGAGATGCGGCGGCAAAGGCAATGTCATATGGGGTGGTATTGCGAGCAACAAAGGTGCGCACAACACTATCTCCATCGTCGCCTGCGAGGGCCTCTCCGAAATCGGTCCCATCAGTGGTATTGGGGTTATGATGCGAGCTGTCGATACGGTGACCATTGCCATAGATGGCAAACGTGCCGTTCTCCTCTTCCCCTGGACTGACCTCACAGCCCGCCAAGAAAAACATGGCGCCACATATACACATCAGCGCATACAGCCGCGCAGGCAGCGAGATACGGTTCGAGGAGCATGAAGCGTCTACTGGCATAGCTGGTCATAATCCCCTTCTTTGCGCCAATACAAGTCACAGGGGCGCGGGCGCTGCTGGGCTGTATGGCATGGCCGCAAACACCATCCTGCCGTACAGAGTAATGGAGATACCCCTTGACCGCTTACTGGCATCACCCTGCAGCTTGCGCTGGCGGGCAAGCGATCCAGCATGCAGCAGGGGAAAACACATCTCACACCGCGCCAGTCCCCAAGCCCTCAGCCACGGACTCGGCACACATCCCTTTTTCATTAGCGGGATCGTAGCACCCTCGCCTTAGGAGCGTACTTATGCATATTCTTGTGGTATCTGGAACCAATCGTGCTGGCGCATTGTCGCGGAAGCTCAGCGACATCGTGGCCAATAAACATCGTGATCTAGGCGCCAGCGTTGATCTCCTTGATCTCGGCGAAGTCTTGAATGCGGATTTCATTGCCCCTACTGCCTATAAGCAGCCCACTGATGCGATAAGTGGGGCGGTAGATCGTTTCCTAGCAGCCGATGGCGTGGTATTTGTCGTTGCCGAGTACAACGGAAGCTATCCAGGCGCGCTGAAACTCTTTGTGGATATGCTGCCCTATCCAGCTGGCTTCAACCGTCGCCCCTGCGCCTTTATTGGCCTTGCTGCTGGCCGCTTTGCCAGCCTGCGGGCGGTGGAACACTTCCAGCAGGTTGCCGGCTACCGCAATGCCTATCAATATCCCGAGCGCGTACTCATCGCCAATAGCTATGGGCAATTAAGCGATGGTGACTTTGGGGATGATGAACTGCGCCAGCGCATCGATCACCAGGCCAGCGGCTTCCAAGCCTTCGTCAATAAACTTGGCGGCGAAGCCGCCAAGCAGCGCGACCCCGCATGATCCAGCGCAATCGCTTTGATATCTGTGTGGTGGGCGCTGGACATGCTGGCGTAGAGGCAGCAGCAGCAGCAGCACGACTGGGCTGTCGCGTAGCCCTGATCAGCGGCAATCTGGACACCATAGCCAAGATGAGCTGCAATCCCGCCATTGGCGGGATTGCCAAAGGTCAGGTGGTGCGTGAAATTGATGCCTTGGGCGGGGTGATGGCCCTGGCCAGTGACGCTGCTGGTATCCATTGGCGGATGCTTGGACGGGGCAAGGGCCCAGCCATGTGGAGTCCGCGGGCCCAGTGCGATAAGCCGGCCTATAGCCTCTGGGTGAAAGATTATATTGAGTCCCAGGCCAATATCTGCCCCCTACAAGGGGATGCCGTGGATGTGATAGTGAGCGATCAGGGACGGGTAGAGGGGGTGCAATTGCGCGATGGGCGGCAGCTGCGCGCGGGGGCCACGGTGATCACCACTGGCACCTTCCTACGGGGCCTCATGCATCAGGGCACCACCCAAGTAGCTGGCGGGCGCATGGGCGATGGACCAGGCCTAGGGCTCTCAGAAACCTTTACCCGCCTGGGGCTACGCCTGGGGCGAATGAAAACCGGGACTCCCATGCGTATTCATGGCGATTCGGTGGACTGGGAGGCCTGCGAAGCCCAGGCGGGCGATGACCAACCACAGCCCTTCTCCTTCCGTAACTCCCCGGACAGCGTCAGCAATCAGATTCACTGCTGGATCTGCCATACCACCGCTCAGGCCCATGAACACATTCGCAATAATCTCGACCGTGCGCCCATGTATAATGGACAAATTGATAGCGTTGGCCCACGTTACTGCCCCAGTATTGAAGATAAAGTGGTCCGTTTTGCCGATCGTGAACGCCATCAACTCTTCCTTGAGCCAGAAGGCAGGCACACCAAAGAAGTCTATGTCAACGGCCTCTCAACATCCCTACCGATTGATGTCCAAGATGCGATTCTGAGCGCTATTCCAGCCCTCTCGCAGGCGCATGTGATGCGCTATGGCTATGCGGTGGAGTACGATGTCGTGGATCCATCGCAGCTTGATCACCGCCTGGCGGTGCGCCAAGTACCTGGACTTTTCCTGGCGGGGCAAATCAATGGAACCAGTGGCTACGAAGAGGCGGCCATGCAGGGCTTGCTGGCTGGGGCCAATGCCGCCCTGGAATTGGCCCAGCAAGACCCCCTCATTCTCAGTCGTGCCGATGCCTATGGCGGAGTCATGGTGGACGACTTGGTTGCTGGTGGTCTGGATGAGCCCTATCGCCTCTTTACCAGCCGCGCCGAACACCGTTTAAGCCTGCGCAGTGATAACGCCGATCGCCGCCTGACTCCTTTGGCGGCCCGTTGTGGCCTGGTCGATGCCCAGCGCGCCCAAGCGGTGGCCGACAAAGAGAGCGCCATTGAGCAGCTCTGCGCCGCCGTGGATGTGGCCACCCGCAAGCGCATTGCTGGTGAAGGGATGGATTTTGCCACTGCCTGCTCGGTCGCGCCGCAACTGGCGACTGTCACTGCCGAGATTGGCCAAGGGGCGTGGATTGAACTACGCTACGCCGCCTACCTTGAACGCGAAGCCCAGCGCATTGCCCGCCTCCGCAGTATGCGCGATGTGCCGCTTCCCGCAGATATGGATTGGCAGGCGGTGCCCGGGCTTTCCAACGAAGGCCGCGGGCGTCTGCGCACAGCGCAGCCGCGCAGTCTCGGCGCCGCCCATAGCCTACCAGGCATTACACCCGCCGACATTGAAACCCTCTGGGCGTGGCTGCAATCACGCCACCGAGCCTAGGCGAAACGCGGCTCAAGACTGGGGGGAGTATCTTCATCGGGAGCAGATTCTTGGCTTGACGCGTCATCCCCCGCGGCATCGGCTGGCTCGCTGCCCTGCCCCCCAGATGCGATGGCGGGCACCCGTGGCGCCAATTCCTTGCCTTCAATCAGCTGGAACACCTGATCAGCAGAAAGGGTCTCGTGCTCAAGGAGGGCTTCGGCAATGCGCTCAAGTTTGTCACGGTGCTCGTCAATCAAGGCTTCGGCAACACGGTATTGTTGATCAAGAATATGACGCACCCGCTCATCCAATTCGCGGCGCGTTTGCTCCGATACCGCCACGTAGTTTTGCGGGCCGCCTAAGCCTTCGCTTTGTTCGGTATACTTCATGGGGCCCATGGTGTCATCCAAGCCCCACTCATACACCATACCTCGAGCAATGGCGGTGGCCCGTTCAATATCGTTGCTCGCCCCCGTGGTAATGTCCCCACAGAAACGTTCTTCGGCAATGCGCCCGCCATAAAGCTGCGCAATGTCGGCGTAGAGCTTGGTGCGGGAATGGGTATGGCGATCCTTGGGTAAAAGCATGGTAGCGCCAAGGGCGCGACCACGGGGTATAATGGAGACCTTGTGGAGGTCATCGCAGTCGGGCATGAGGGCCATAATAATGGTATGCCCAGCTTCGTGATAGGCGGTAATGCGGCGCTCTTCTGGAGGCATGGCGTGGGAGCCAACTTTGCGTTCCCGTCCAAAAGCCACGCGATCACGGGCATATTCCAAGTCCTGATGGTAGACCGCGTCTTTGTTTTTTCGTGCCGCCTGCAGGGCCGCTTCGTTCACCATATTTTCCAAATCCGCACCCGAGAAACCAGGGGTGCCACGGGCAATAATGGTAAGATTAACATCGGCCGCCAAGCGCACGCGATCAGCATGCACTTTGAGGATTTGCTCGCGGCCAGCAATATCAGGAAGATTAACATTAATGTGACGATCAAAACGGCCCGGACGGGTCAGAGCGGGGTCCAGCACATCCAGACGATTGGTAGCGGCAATCACGATGACCTTGTCATTAGAGGCAAAGCCATCCATTTCCACCAGAATAGCGTTGAGGGTTTGCTCACGCTCGTCATGGCCACCAGAGCTTGCTCCAGAACCACGCTTGCGGGCCACCGCGTCAATTTCGTCGATGAAAATAATGCAGGGACTGTTTTCCTTGGCTTGGGCAAAAAGGTCGCGAACGCGACTGGCACCAACGCCGACAAACATTTCCACAAAGTCAGAACCCGAAATGGAATAAAAGGGCGCATCAGCTTCACCAGCAATGGCCTTTGCCAACAAGGTTTTCCCCGTTCCAGGAGGACCCACCAAGAGCACGCCACGAGGTATACGGCCGCCAAGTTTCTGGAATTTCTTGGGGTTTCTCAGGAATTCGACCAGCTCTTCTACCTCGTCCTTAGCCTCATCAATACCAGCAACATCTTTAAAGGTTTTACCTGTCTTCCCTTTGACAATAAGGGTCGCTTTGCTCTTACCAAAGGACATCATGCCACCACCTTGACCCATGCGCCGGAAGAGGAAAAACCACAAGGCCAAGAGCAACAATACGATAAAGCCAAACTGAATAAAAATGGTACCCCAAATACTATCGGGCTTGGCCCCTTCACCGATCACCTCAATGGGAGAGGCATCCTTGGCCGCATCCAGGGCGGCTAAATCCGGATCGCGGGGGCTGCCGGTGGGATAGAGTACGCGATACGTAGCAGGCTCACTGCCTTTGACCGCCTCAACTTCGACATAGCCGCTATGGCGCTTGAAATGAACCACTTCGCCATTGCGTACATTGTCCAAAAACACCGACCATGGCACTTCCGGGGCCTGGCGGGCGGAATTGGTCAGATACACCGTCAGCAGCAAAAGGCCAATAAATAGCAGCACAAAGGGCATGAGCCCGCGAGGTTTTTGTGGGGGCAGCTTGGGAGGTTGTTTATCCAGTGACATACACGATCTACTTGATCCAGGAGGAATAGCGAGGGAACATACGCAGGCATGGCCTAACGCCAAGCATGGGCAAAGCCTAAACGGGTCTCCGGCCTACACCAGCACAGGATTGGCCATGGAAGATGACGTCGCCAGGGGTGCATAATTACGAGGAATGGGCATTGTGACATCTGACAAGGCTGTAGTGAGGCTCCAACAATACGCACTACATCCACTAGCGTTGGCGGGACCAGACCCCGGCACAAGCCAGGCCTTAGCGACGACGGCGGCGGGCATTCCGCTTCGCCGCCAGATTACCACTCGAGCGGCCCAATCCGCGTTTTTCGCCCTTATCTGGGGATGCCGCCTGGGCCTCACGCTGGTAGTCTTCGGTTTCTGGCTCCTGCCCAGCAGCAGCGTCACGACCATAATCTCCGAGATCCTCGGTCAGCAAGGCGTCAGACGCCATAAATGCCCGATTCTCCATGTCTTGAGCCTCGGTGCGAAGGGTTACCTTGGGCCGCGATGAGGATGATGTTGCCTCCTCTTCGTCTTCGCCAAGCGCCTGCCGTATGGCCATAACCTCGGCATCCAGATGCGCCAACTCACGCTGCCACTCGCGCCACTCCTTTAGGGCCGATCGATCGCATTGGTCAAGACTGAGGGCCACCTTGCCGTGACTGCTGAGTTGAGCCAAAAAACCCTCGGGAAGACCCAAGCCGCCCTGCTGGGTTAAAGCATTACGACCCGCGGCGAGCAGTAGCTCATCGCGGCGAGCCTGCAAATCCTGTAAGCGGCGCCGCTCATCCTGATCCCCATCGCCACCACCGCCACGGCGACGAAACACCCGCGTTACCTTGCCTATAAGCCCTCCTCCAGAACTCGGCGGAGGGGCGCTGGTGGTCGCTGGGCTGGAAGCCGAAATACGGCGCTGGGAGCGGCCTTCTGAGTCGGAACGCTGGCGGCGAGGGGTCGGCGAGGGAGTCGTCGCAACATCCAGCGGCTGGGTATCCTCAGCATCTTCGGCATCATCGATTACGTCATCAATATCGGGGTAGGTTGGGGTGATGGCCCCAGTACCCAAGGTGGGCTGCGATTGCGGCTGAAAATCGGTGGTGGCAAAAGCATCGGTGGAGGCGACCTCTTGGGTGCCATTGGCATCATCGTCGTCATCCACCTCCAAACTATGCCGCCACTGGGGTAAGTGCTGCGGAGTTATACCCTTGCTGCAGCAGGTTCGACAGATGCGAAACTGCCCCTCCATCCAGCCTTGGCGACAATCAGCTAGGGTAAAAATAGACATACACGAGGTACATGGCTTGCCATGGTGCCGCGACATGGCCTCATCGAAAACACAAAATTGATGGCGGCCCACCTGCAACACCTGCCCCGCCGCCAAGGTACCTTCTTGCACGGCAATGCCGTCCAATTCTGCCACCCCCTCTCCCTCTACCGTCACCGCACAGGCATCACCCGCAGAACGCAGCACCAACATGACCACCTGCCCGTGGGCGTCAGGACAACGCACCCGCATGGCTTTATCTTCACGCAGGGACACACGACGGTCATCATGTTTGCCATCACCGCAGAGGAGCTCAATTGCCATACACGATTTTACCTCCATCTGGTAGCCCGCTGGTACTCAAATCTATACCCCGAGCCCGTCAGGGCAACGCACAAGGCGCGTAAGACACCAGGGCGGCGCAAAGCTTGTCAGGAAAAGGAATGCCCGCTTCGCGCGAGCATGCTTTTCGTG
>REDP01000103.1 GCA_007693455.1 Planctomycetota bacterium
TCGGCGTGCCCGAAGGCGTGGTTTGATCGGCGATTGAACTGATCGTGGGGGGCGTGTTTTCGCCACCCACCGTCACTATAAATGAGGATGATGCCGTCAAACCACCCGCATCTTCCACCGTCAGGGTAATCGTGGCCGTGCCTGTTTCACCGCTGGCAGGGGTGATCGTCACCGTGCGCTCCGCATCACTGCCGCCCAAGGTAATGTTGCCATTGGGCACCAGGGTGGTATTGGAACTACTGCCCGTGACCGTCAAATCACCCGCCGGGGTTTCGGCATCGCCTATAGTGAACGCGATGGGGCCGATTGTGGAGCCATCGGCAACACTGAATTGATCGGCGATTGAGGTAATCGTGGGGGCAGTATTGAGTACGGATCCTGAGGATGCGAGACGAAAGCCATCAACAAATTGAGCATCATCTGGAGCATGGTTGATGCGACTTGCAGAGCGACTGTACCGCGCGTTCCCACTCCAATCACCACCGCGTAAGACGCGCCAGGTTCCAGATGTGGGACCGACAGGATCACTTACGGGGTCCGTTCCAAGATTTTCTTGATACCAATCACGACACCACTCCCAAACGTTCCCATGCATGTCGTATAGACCCCAGGCATTGGCTTGATAACTTCCCACGGGGGCGTGTTGACTGCCCTCACGATTGGCTTGATAGCGCCCAAGCTGGCTGAGCACTGGGCAGTCGATTGCGTCGGTAAGGTTTTCACCGTTATTGAGGGCGGTGGTGGTTTCGGCGCGGGCGGCGTATTCCCATTGCGCCTCGGTTGGTAAGTCAAAGTCCATGCCCGTTCTTGCCGCGAGTCGACCGATAAAACTTTGCGTATCTGCGACGCCACCACTGGGGCCATCCCAGATTCCTCCACGTACGTCATTCCAAGTGGCTTGTTCTACTGGACGCGTACTGCCAGTGTAGGCGCTAGGGTTATTGCCCATAACCTGCTGCCATTGACCTTGGGTTACCTGAAATACGCCGATATAATAGTCTTGAGTGAGGGTTACTTGGCGCTGATCCTCGTTATCAGCGCGTCCCAGTTCATCACTGGGCGATCCTATGGTAAAGGTTCCCGCTGGAATGCGGCGGAGAATAATGCGGTCGGTTTTAAATGCTTCACTGTTCACCGCAGTCACTGGCTGATCGGTTTCGGTCACTGGGTAGAATTCCGCGTCTGGGCCGGCTGAGATATCGATCATAAGATAGGTCTCAGTAGCGTCGTCACGGACTGGAGTAACGGTGAGCATAAAGACGGTAGCGGAGGTTGCCCCAGAACTATCACGCACGGTTAGGGTAATCTCTGCGCTACCAATTACGCCGCTCAGGGGAGTGAGGGTTATACTGCGATTGGCGCCACTGCCGCCGAGTACCAGATTAGCATCTGGAAGAAGATCCGCATTGGTACTTGTGGCGCTTACGTGTAAGTTGTCGACAGGTGTTTCGGCATCTCCAACCTCAAAGGACAAGGGCCCCACAGAACCACTGCCAAGGGCCACGTATTGATGGGGGATCGAACTGATGGTGGGTGGGGTGTTGGTTTCATTGACGGTAACTTCAACATAGCCGAGCACCGTTTGAAAGTATTGATCCTCATCGGGAATAAAATATATGGCATATTCGGCAGTACCTGCGGGAGGCGTTTGCGTACTGGCAAAAACAAATACTCCATTTACGGATTCTTCGCCGATGGATGCAGATCCCCCCTGAAGGGTGACGTCATTGAGACTTTCACCAAGGGTAAGGACCGAGGCGGTAGGCCAGGTAACAGTTGGCTGGGCAGGCCGCACCTCAATACCCACATCATTACTGGTTGTACTACCCCAAGTATTGAACACTCGCACACGATAGCGGTAATCAACTGTTTGAGCGTTTATGGGCAGGGTTGTTGCCGTGGCGGCTGTAGCATCGTCAAGATCGCTCCAGGAGGCAAATTCTGATGTTTGATATTGCCATTGATAGGATAACTCGGTGGTGCCTGTGGCGGTGATACTGAGACTTGCACTTTGGCCGTAGAGGGCAACAGGACTTTAGTCGGAGGAATATCAGAAAAACCAATTGCAAAACCATCAGCTCCGCCATTCACGTCAATGGGTCGCTGACGGGTAACGCTACGACTCCCCTCACGCACTGTCGCTTCCACCAAATAGGACCCATTCTGATACATATAAAGGGATGCGCCATGATCACCCTGTGCCGTGATGGGAACCCACTCTAAGATCTCTCCGCTATGGGCGTCACGGACCCGCCACGTAGTCTCGGCATCCGAGAGTAGCATCGTTGCAACTATTTTAGCTGACCACTGGAGCCCCTCTTCATCTTGCTGCTGGGGCGGGGGGAAGGCCACTCGATTATCCAGAGACTGCGGGCCCGAACCCTGGGATCCCCCGCAGGCCGATATTGCCAATAAACATGTCATCAAGACACCTATATACAGCTTGGTCATTACACCTACCCCCATAGAAAAGAGCCCACCATCGATAGAGATGTCCTGCGGTTTTCTTGATCAAGCACTATCTAAGTAATGCAGCATACTGCTACTACCCCCCAAAATGCAATACTCTTATGGTGTGCGTCTCCACGGCGGTGCAAAGTTACCCCTGGGCCCATGGATCTCCTGACCAATGGCAGTAAGCGGCTTGAGTTCGCGTTTGTACTTTCATTCGGGCTTCATGTACGCCAGCGCACGAATGGCCAGATCACAACTGAGTAGAGTGCCGATAAGGGTTTGAAGCCCCAACGGGGCTTCGCATGATAGCCCAGGGTTGCACGCAACGCGTGCTACCCTGGGTGTGCATGCCCTGTGTATCAACCCTGAAAGGGTTGCGCAGGTTCAGTGCAGGCCCAATGCGCGGTGCTTGTTTAAAAAGAAGATACCCATGACTGGCGGCTCATTCTCGGAGCGGAGCAGGATGGCGCCACAATATATACGCCTTCGCAACCCCGTTGGGGTTGACCCACTTTCCCTTCCGTTCCCAGGGTAGCGCTCAAGGAGCGCAACCCTGGGCTGGGCTACGGAGCCCCGTTGGGGCTCTCAATCAGGCCGCACGCATGGGGTTCGCCAATGCTTCATGCCATTGATCTCCCGATCAGCCTGCAATATATCTTAGCTTGTGAACAGATATTCTTTGCCCAGGGTTGTGCGTCTCCACATACTTCAGCAAAGACGTGATGCACACAATGCTCTCTCCCAGCATAACAAGCACGCGCCTTTCCCTTCAACCACTCCTGGGTGGGGTCACTTTGCTGGCTGGGGATAGCGCTGGGCGAATTCCTCGCGTAATGCTGGGCGGGAGCGCCAGGCTGGGTGTTCGAGGCGATGGAAATGTGGGGTTCCGTCTACGATGGTCATGTAGCGGGTGCCAGGAAAAGGGTCCTGGGGGCGATTGTAGCCGATGCTGCCGGGGTTAATCCAGCAGCGATCTGCTGCCAGCCAGGTAACCGCCTGATGATGGGTATGGCCAAGGATAATGCAGCGGTGACTGGCCTCTGGGTCAACCGCAGCGTCGGCCCAAAAGGCATCAAAGTCATAATCGCTGCGCAGGACTTCATAGCCTTCGTAGAGATGGGTCATGAGGTAGCTCACCCCATCGTGGCTAAAGGTGAGGCGATCGGGTAGCGCACGTAAGTAGGCAATGCGCTCGGCATCCAATAACTGGGCGTTGTGCTCAGGGAAGTTTTTGGGGGGGCGTTGGCGATCAACCCCCTCTTGCCAGAGGCGTATGATTTTCTCATCGTGATTGCCCATCACGCAGGGGATGGATCGTTCACGCAAGATGTCGATAACCCCACAGGGATCAAAGCCCACATCCACCACATCGCCAGCGCAGTACACCCTATCAGCATCGGCTTCAGCATCCAATACGGCCTCAAGGTTTTCACGATTACTGTGCAGGTCAGATACAATCAACAGCTTCATACAAGGCCCTTCGTTGCGTGAATACGCCAGGGTACCTTTCCCATGTGGGGCGCAATGACGACCAAGATATCACGTCCATGACTCGGGCGGCTGAGTGCTTGCCCTGGGTTGCCGATTACTGCGCACCTTGCAAGCAGGCTCACCACACAAAGGATAATAGCTCGGAAGATGGGACGATGTCGCGCTTAAAATGTCGGTCACGCGATCAAGAATAGGCAGCGACGAGTTCCCTTAAACAGGGCAAGCTCTGGTTATTACCCATGCCGTGCTATGGTTTGCGGCATGCCCAATCAGACTCCTCTTATTGCCACCGATGCGCGCTTTGCCCGTCATCAGGTTTTGGCGCAGGCCATTGCCAAAGATCTCCCGCAAGCCGAATTAGCCCACGATCATTTGCATATTATGCGGGTGTATCGCTGGTGCATACGTTTGGCCTATGAGCAGGGCGCCGATGGCGATTTGGCTGGGGCGGCGGGATTGGTACACGATTGCGTGCATATTCCCAAGGACTCCGCTTCGCGGCCCTTGGCCAGTGAGGCTTCCAGTGAGGTGGCGGCGGGACTCCTGCCGCAAGCTGGATATAGTGCCAAGGAGTGTGCCCACATTGTGGAGGCGGTGCGCACTTGTTCCTGGTCGCGCGGGCTTGAGGCCACGGGAGTATTGGGGCGCATTCTCCAGGATGCGGATCGCTTGGATGCCTTGGGGGTGGTTGGCCTACTGCGCACTGCCACCTGCGCCCAAGACATGGCCCCGCGCAGCGCAGGCCAGTTGTATCATGCCAGCGATCCTCTGGCCCAGCACGGGCGGCCCCTGGATGATCGCCGGATGATGCTGGACCACCTCCAATGCAAACTGCTGCACCTGCATGGACACTTTCACTGCCAGAGCGCCCAAGCCGAAGGCGCACGCCGGCACGCCACCCTCCTCCAGCTGCGTGAGCAACTTGTGGAGGAATTGTGCGGCATCCACCCTCCAGCTCTGGCTCCCCCCTACCGTACCCTCTTGTGTGATTTTGATGGTACTCTGGTAGACAGTGCGCCCGCCATTACCGCCTGTCTGCGCCAAGCTGCCGCGGTCGCCGAGGTTGGTCTGGGCGAGGACGATGCCCCCCTGCGCGCACTTATTGGTCGTCCTCTCCTGGAGAGCTTGGCCAGCTGGGGCCTCAGCGGCGAACGCCTGCAACGCGCCTTTGATGCCTATCGCGATGCCTGGTTTGCTGGTGAACGCGATCGCTGCACCCTCTATCCAGGGGTGCGTGCCACCTTGGAGTTATTGCGCCAAGAGGATTGCCGTATCTGCATTGCCTCGGCCAAGGATCATGCGCGTTTGCCCGATGCAGTCGCCCGCATAGGTCTCAGCGATGTGGTTGACGCGGTATTTGGCGCTTTGCCCGATGAACCCAATAAGCACGGCTTGGTGGCCCGCGCAGTGCAAAGCCAGCATCCCGGCCCAGTGGCTATGGTGGGGGACCGTTGCTTTGACGGTGAAGCCGCCCAGCATGCTGGCATCCCCTTTCTCGCCGCAGCCTATGGCTACGGTTCACGAGAAGAGCTTGCCGCCTGCCACCCCAGTGCCTGGTTAGGCCATTGCACCGATCTCTTGTCTCGAGTGATCAGCGAATAGCCCGCGAAACAACGGCAAAGGCGGAAAGACGAGCTAAGTCTGCACCGCCTAATGGTGGCAGGACGCAGCGCACCTACGGACTGGCGGGATGACCTTGGCCAACTGGCCCATCGGCGTCCATGAGACGTTGCCATTCGGCTTCGTCCAGGGTTTGCGATGCCTCCAGCAGCATGATCGGTATGCCGTTCTGCACTGTGTAGCGCCGTCGGGTTGCCGCATCAGTGCTCACCAATGCGCCTTCCACCCACTTGAGCGGGGCTTTCGAAAGCGGGCAAACCAGAATGTCGAATAAGTCCTGGTCAATAGGCAATGTTGCTGCCATATGATACTCCCAATCCATGGATTGCATGACAGTATGCCATCATAGCATCCGCAGTCCATGGCCCGACGCCGCGCATCCACATTTGGCTCGACCCGACTATTAACGATCATTGGCAATAACTCACAAGTGGTTCCCACGGTGGGGTTGTTGGTGGGCGGTAATATCTCGGTGGTAGTGTATACTGATGACACGCATATTGAGGAGGCGCTTGCCCCTTATACCGGAGTCAGTGTATTCCCCATTGATAGCTCGTATGCAGAGCCACCGCCAGATTTACCTGACTCGGCCTATATCCTCTGCGTCAATCAAGATGTGCTAGCGAAACAGATTCGTAGCTGGCTGCCTAATACCTTCGCCATTTTCCATGCCAGTAGCGAGCACAAAGGCCGTACTGCCGCCAATGGCTTTTTAACCCTTACCACAAGTCCCACCAATAATCGCAAGCAGCTCTTGCGACGACTCAGCACACTGCGGCGCGTTGATAAAATCACTGATATGGTGCGCCATGCCGAGTTCCCCCTCATCATAATGTATTCCGACCCTGATCCCGATGCCATTGGTGCCGCCCTTGGCTTGGCTGCCATTATGCGCAGCACAGGGGCCCAACCGCTTATTCGCTATACGGGTGAAGTACGCCGCTATCAGAACAAACTGATGTTAAACTATCTCAAAGAGCCCATTGAGCGCCTGCGCACCAATGAGCTTGAGGCCGCAGATGTGGTGGCGGTGGTTGATGCGCAACCAGGTTTTTGGAAAGAGAATCCCCCAAACGCGCACATTGTTATTGATCACCATCCCGTGCGTGAGCCCTGCAAGGCTGCTTATAGCGATCTTCGTGATCACTATGGCTCCACCTCAACGATTCTTATTGAGTACTTAATTGAAGCAGGGATGCCCATTCGTCGCAAGCTCGCGACGGCACTGCTTTATGGTACGATGACCGATACCGCTGAACTATCTCGCAATACCAGCTCTGCCGACATTAAGGCTTATGATCAGGTGCACCACAAAGCCGATCATTATTTTCTCTCGCGCCTGGCCAAAAGTGTGGTGCCGATGAATATGCTTGATCAGATTAGCTGGGGCATCAACCATCGCGTGGTTTTCCGTGATATGATGCTGATTCATTTTGGCGAGATCGAAACGCCAGATCTTCTTGTGCAAGTTGCCGACTCGATGCTTTTAACCTGTGGCATCAATTGGGTCGTGTGCGCCGGAAAAGTTGATGACCGTCTCATTGTCGTCTTTCGTGGCGATGGTCACCGTCAAGATGTGGGCTCACGGGCCCGCAGTGCCTTTGGCAAAATTGGCTCTGCTGGAGGCCATCGCACCATGGGCCGCGCCGAGATACCCTTAAATGGCGAGCATGTAGACACCACCGTTGAACTCCTCGTCCACAATCTCTTCAAGCGCATGGCCGAAAAACGCCGTGAAAAGTTTATTCGCATCCTGCGCAATCATCTCCATGGACGCGGACCATCGGCCCCTGTTGAGGTCACCACCAAGTAAGCCAGGGCGCCGTAACGTTTGTCCCTGAAGGCGCTGACCTCCTGAGCGGCCGACAAAAATGTTCCGGATGGGTCTTCTTTGCATCCAGAACATATCCAACGCAGCGAATAGCGCCTTCTAGATACGCTATGCCTCGGGCCCTCTACTAAGAAGCCGCCCCCTAGCGCTGAGGGCAAGGCTGAGTGGACAGCGCTACGGCACTCACATACTCAGTATCATGGAACGCCTCTGTTGGGTAACCGTATTAGCGGCAAGTGCCGCCCTTCTTACTGGCAACCTCCTCCTGGGAGGGCTTGTCGCCCCCACCCTTTTTGAGCACCTCAATCGTGACCGCGCTGGCCTTGCCTTTGGCAACCTCCTCAGCAGCTACTCACAATGGCTTAGTTGGGTATTGGTGATCATTATTGCTTTAGGCCTTATTGGTATGATCACCCTCCGCATTCTGCGGGGCCAGTATAATCTCATCCTGTATACCGCTGTTCTGGTAATCGGTATGGTTGCCCTGCAAGGCTGGTCAAATTATTTAGTGCAAGAAGGGACTGCGATGCGTGATCGTATTCGCAGCCTCAATGTCCCCCCAGCCATTCAAGCAGAGGACAGCCACTACCAAGCCTTACGAAAACGTTTTGACTACCTGCATCGCAATAGCACGACGGCCTTCAAATGGAAAACATTGGTATCTGCTATTATTCTCATTACGGCTGCGATTGCCTTGACCACGCCCCCCGTGCGCAGGCTCCAGCACCCAGGACTTGGCCCAAACGCAAACGATGATGACGCCGATCCACCTACTGTTGCTACCCTGGCTCCCGAGGGGACGCAAGCCAAGGGCGGTAAAAAACAGGCACCCAACAACACAGGACGTGGGGGGAAATCCGCCGCCAAAACTACTCCGGCCAAAGGTGGCAAGAAAAAAGATGCGGGCAGCATGCAGCCAAGCCTGCTTCTCATTCTCGCATTTGGTAGCTGCATGCTCTTCGGTTGCATTGTTCACCGCGGCACCGTTACGCTCCATCACGACACCCCGAACCAACAGCTGCAACTTGAACCAGTATCAGCCATGGCCAGCGTGGTGCAGGATCCCTGGAACGGTTCAAGCCAACGTGTTTCAGCCTTTCCCGTGGAATTACCCAGTACCGTATGGCTGCGCGATAGCGAAGGCGCGCTGCTGCGAGCTGACGTGAATCCACAAACCCGACGGGCATGGTGGCAGCGTTTTCCCGTTGATTTCTTTACGGACCTGTGGCCACAAGAACTCGAACTACGCAGCGACGCCATCGCCAACCCACAACCCATAACCGTCCGCACCGCCAAAGATCTCGATGCCGAAGCCCATGCCTTTGGCTATGCTTCTGGACTCCAGCACAGCCGTGCAAATAATGGCGGCGAAAGGTCCTCGGAACGCCCAGAATGACCAACGTCGAAAGTAGTACGTAACTGCCATGTGGTCGGGACCAGCTCGCCAATCTCTCCCCGCTAGTGGCGGTGAAGGCTCGCTTAGCAGCCCCCTGCGTGTGGCATCACTCAACCTCGCGCATGGGCGTGGTGAATGGGGGCACCAAATTTTCACCAGCCGCACATCCCAAGCAGGGAATATCACCGATATTGCCCAGCGCCTGCGCGTTGCCAATGTCGATATCGTTGCCCTCCAAGAAGCCGATGGATGTAGCTGGTGGAATCATCGGGCAAATCTTGTCGCTGCCCTGAGCGATGCCATGGGATGGCATACAGGCCCACGAGCGTCACAAATCCGTGGCTGGGGCCTTGATTATGGCACGGCTTTAATAAGTCGTGGGGCCATCCATTCGCCGCGTGGCATCACCTGGCCTGGGGTTTGGGGAACACCTGCCAAGGGCGCCATTGCTGCTGAAGTTCTCATGGATGACCGCCCCGTAACCATCGTCAGTCTCCACCTCGATCCCGCCAGCAAACAGCATCGCCGCAAACAGATACATAGCCTCGAACAGTGGCTCGCCAATGTGGAGACACCGCTCATTGTGGCGGGGGACTTCAATGGTGATTGGAACGCTCCTGATGAAGCGGTGCGCTTGTTAGCAAGCCTACGCCATCTCAAGCCCTGGCCATTACCCGCCACCACCGACCCCACATTTCGCTGGGGAGCACGCCTGGATTGGATTCTCGTCAGCGATGCATTGGAAATATGCAATCCCCAGATTGACCAGGATGCGCCATCGGATCACGCTCTGATTACCGCCGATATAACGTGGAAAAAAGAAGTGGCGCGCGAAGAGCCTCTCTCAGGCAAATGACGGAGCGGGGCTCAAAGCCACATGCACGGTCAATCGCCAACGCGGATCGGTGGTGTCGCGTTCAATCATGGCTTCCACTTGCTCACCGAACACCTGGGAGAGAGCTGTTTCGATGGCTGGACGTAAGGCTTCAAATGTACTGTCATCGTTGGGTTGCTGCAAACGGTCATTGAATACCAAGCGCAAGCGTTCGCTGGAAAAGCGAATATCTAAGGAATCTTCACTGTGCAGGACCTTGACCGCATGCAGCAACTGCTGCACACAAAAGGCAATGCGATCGGCATCGGTTTCACCTTGAAGATTGCGCTTGTGGTTATAAATGAGGCCATGTGGACCCTCATGTTCATCAACACCCCAATCAGCATCATGGCCGATTAATAGCACCCCAGGACCATTGGGAACATGACGGTAATCAGCAACATCGAGGGGAATGCCACCGACCACATCCTCTTGAATCCAGCGATGGAATACAGGTATGAGTGCTGTTACAGAAGATTGATTGTGACTGCTGTAGCATTTGACTGCGACTTTTTCGATGCTCATGGTTGGTGATACCTTACAAATGAGATGTACTTATTAACGGTTCGCAAAATAATACCGCCAGAATACACGCATGCAGACTCTGGCGGCAGACATAAAGGAACGAAACTTTATGATTCAACTTTCTGGGTGGTAAGCTTGGTCTTAGTGGTATAGGAAGCTTCAATAAAGAGGCTCGCTTCCTCGACTCGACGGTGCACCGCCTGTGGGTCCTCCACGTTGACTGCTTGCGCCATGGCATCGAGGAAGTAATCGGCGTACTTGCCACCAACAAACTCGTCCCAGAAAATGCGTGGGGCAACTAGGCGCTCTTGGAATTCAGTGGTTATTTGGGCTGGATCGTTGGTAATATCAATATTCTTGACATAGACTAAAGCCTTGGCTGCCGAGAGCATGGCTTTTTCTGCCAACTCTGCAGCATCGCTCAGACGCTGTTCATCCAATGCTACCTGCGCTTCAAAGACTAGGCGCTCTCCTTCGGCGACACCAAAATCCACCGTTTCTACTAATTCGCCAGCACACTCGCCCACGCCAATATCACCAATAGTGTATTCGCGGGCATCGCCCCAGTCGACATACAGCTCTGGTGCTTCTTCATTGGGAGGCACCTCGGTGAGATCCACCACCAGCGCCTTAATCTCTTTTTTACCCACACGCTTGACGAAATCCTGAAAAGATTCATCCGCCTCTTTGCGCTCGAGATACATCCCTGTAAGCCGGTCAATGGCTTCGGGGATGCGCTTGGCCGGAATGGCGACTTGGGGCAGGCCATATGATCCCGCGTTATTCTCCCACTGTCCCCCTAAGATCATCTGGAAGTGAGGGACCGCAAAGCCATGACGGGTACGCGATACGCCGTAAAAACCGATGTCCGCGACATGGTGCTGACCACAACTATTAAAGCAGCCACTGACTTTAATGCGTAATCCGCGCACTGCCTCATCCATCTCATAAGCCTTGGCTGCCAAACGTTCACGCAATTCACCAGCTAAACCACGACTTGCAGAAATTCCGAGCTTGCAGGTATCAGTTCCTGGGCAGGAAGTCACATCGACAATGGTATCGGCACCTGGATTCCCCAAGTCAGCCGCGAGAAGCTTTTTATATAAAGCTATCAGCCGCGCCTTGGGCACCCAGCGCAGGACCATGTTTTGATCAACAGTGAGGCGCATGCCCATGGTTTCGCCAACAAATTCACGGGCAATATCTGCCAAGGCAAAGGATTGGCGCGTTGTAAGATCTCCCAAGGGGCAGGCAATTTTCACCACTGCATAGCCCTTTTGGCGCTGATTATCGACATTGGTTTTCAGCCAGTAATCGAAGCCTTCTGGCCGCGATTCACTTCCCAGATCGGCACCTTCCAGCAAGGGTGTTTCGGGTTCTTTATGCAGCTCTTTGAGATAACTGGTCCAGCGATCATCGTGGGGAAGCAGCTTGCGCTCCTCTTCCACCATACGGCGAAACTCTTCAATGCCGAGCTTGGCAATGAGGAATTTAATTCGTGCCTTGGAGCGGTTTTTCTTTTCTCCCAGACGACCAAAAATGCGGCATACACATTGACTCACAGGCAGAAGCTCTTCTTCGGGTAAAAATTCGTAGAGCACGGGAGCCTGATGCGGCACAGCGCCCAGGCCACCGCCAACAAAGTATTGGAAGCCACGTTTGCCGTCCTGCACCCGTGCAACCAAGCCAATATCATGCATGCGTGCCAAGGCACATGCCTCATCTTCGCAACCAGAAAAGCTTACCTTCATCTTACGGCCAAAGTCTTGGGCATCTTTGTGTCCCAAGAGGAATTTGAACAGGGCTTCGGTATAGGGCGTAGTATCGAAGGCCTCAGTATTGCAGACTCCAGCCAGCGGGCAGCCGGTAATATTGCGCACCGAGTTGCCGCAGGCTTCGCGGGTGGTGATGCCAACGGCTGCCAAACGACGCATGAGATCTGGAGTGTCTTCAATGTGCAAAAAGTGTAATTGGATATCCTGACGAGTCGTAATATGCAGAATACTATCTGCATATTCTTCCGCCAATTCACCCATCACTTCCATCTGCCGCGCGGTAACACCACCATACGGAATTTTGATGCGGATCATTCCTGGCGCATCCCAATAGGTACCAGGACCCTTCATGCGCTCGGTGGGGAAGGCGAGGTTGCGTTGCTGCTTACCATCGTGGCGATGACCGTTGTCATAGCGTTGGCCATAAGCACCACGACGCAGGCGGGTTTCGGCAAAGACCTTTTCGTCCATCTTGCCAGCCTTACGGAGGTCCATCTGCCGCTCGAACACATCAATTTCATTGCCGAGCGTCTCAGGGATTTGACTGCCGAGATGGTCTTTCCAGGTAATCGTCATAGCTAATCCTTACTTAATTGATCAATTTTGTACAGTTGGTGATTGTGTGGCCGTTTACGATCATGCAACCATGAAGTTGGGGCGCATAAGACTATGTACGCGGCTGGCCCGGAGCAATGCACCACTCCTGATGTCATTGCAGGGCGCAAAGCCAGTCCGAGAACGGGGATGGCTTTGCACGAGCCGCTTCGCGGTGCATGCTTTTCAGCAAGACATACCCTATTCAGGACATTTTTACTGCCCGACCGGGCGATCAGCGGTCTCGAGGGCGAGCAGTGGGTCACCCTGCACCCAGGGCGACTCACAGCGCACCTTGGGTAAGGAATTTCC
>REDP01000003.1 GCA_007693455.1 Planctomycetota bacterium
CAGGGCGGCTCAAAGCTCGCCCCCGGGATCGCCGATCTCCTGATCGGCCTGCAAAAACGACCTGAATAGGGCGCTTTTTGCGTTAAAAATATGCACCGCGAAGCGGAAATTCCTTACCCAAGGTGAGCTTTGAGTCGCCCTGGGTCCCCAGGGACTTCTCTCTTGCTCGCCTGGGGTCTATTGCATACTGCGCGGCCCAATCGGTAACCGGCGTCCCCTAATGCTATGGACGCCTCACACGTAAAGGAGTGTCCTATGGCCCGATATCGTGGCCCCCGTGTGCGCATCCTGCGCCGCCTTGGCAGTGAATTGCCTGGTCTTACCACCAAGACCGCTGCCCGTCGTCCCACCCCTCCTGGCCACGCTGCTGCCCAGAACAAGCGCTTTGTGAAGCTCTCAGAGCACGGCGCTCGTTTGCGCGAAAAGCAAAAGCTGCGCTACCACTATGGCCTGAGTGAACGTGCCATGCGTCGCATGTATGAGCGCGCTAGCCGTATGCAAGGTGACAGTGGCCGTAATATGCTGGCCCTGTTGGAAAGTCGTCTGGATAACTTAGTGTGGCGTGCTGGTGTGACGCGCACCATTCCCGCTGCGCGACAGTTGATCACCCACGGTCACGTTTTTCTCAATGGTAAGCGTGCCAAGTCCCCCGGCCAATTCCTGGGCAGTGGCGATGTCTTTACCTTGGCAGAAAAATGTCTCAATCGCGAAGATCTGCGTATTAGCGTCAACAACCCCGTGCTTGATCCTCCTCCTGGCCTCGAGCGCGATCTCGACAAGCTCGCAGTGAAAGTGGAGAGCACTCCTGGTGCAGACCAACTGCCAGTGGAAGTGGATATTCAGAAAGTTATCGAATACTACGCTCGTTAATACCCCCTGGTAGCAGGCTTTCTCGTAAGTGAAAAAGCTGCTTCAGTGGCTGCGCAATGCAACAGACTCGTCGTTTGGCGAGTCTGTTGCTGTTTTACGCCGAAAACACGGGCCATTGGCAGGCATCATCCAGGCGCACAGCGGTATCATCACGGTATTGCGCCTGGAGATGACGAGCATCAAGGTGACCACCTTGGACATTGCGCGCGCTCACTGCGGCAAAACGGCAGTCAGGGCCTGGGGTCCAATCGGCAGGGCGAAAAATCGTGTGGCTGCCGTTGGCCAGCTTCTCTTGCCATTGCCACCCATTTGGAGCGCCTGCGCCTTGTGTCGGCCAATGAATGAAGAGACCGTCAATCATTAAACGGCGCACGTTTTCTGCCACTAAGGCTGCGCGTTCCACCCGCGCCCACGGCGTGGTATTGGAGAATTGGCTACCACCATGGCTCTGCCCTTGCACAACTGGGTCGTCAATACAGGGGTAGCGCAGAACCACGTCACGCAAGATGATATCCTCAAGCACTGCCCCTGACTCAGCCGTCAGCAAGCAGCGGCCATTGGTTTCGGCCAACAGTCCAGCAATGCGTACATTGCGGATAGCTCCTGATGGCGAATCCTGAGACCCGTGCCGGAGATCCATGTGAATGGGGCGGGTAAACATCAAGTCCGTGCGCGTATCGCAGACCACATTGTCAACCGCAATGTTTTCAATAACGGCACCCTGCACACTATAGAGGCCTACCGCCCGATGACTGCCTCGCACGGTACAGTTACTCATGGTGACATTGCGCATATCATGAAACGATTCGGTGCAGCCCAGCTTGAGTGCGACACAACTCGTACGTAGCACGCAATTACTTATGGCAATATTTTCGCATGAGCGGCCACTGGGCATGGTTTTGAGGCAAATGGCGTCATCGCAGGTATCGATATTACAGTCACTGATCGACACTCCTCGACAGCCAGTGATATCAATGCCATCAGCATTGGGGGCTTCTCCAGGGTTTTCGATGACCAGGCCGCGTATGCGAATGCGGTCGCTCTCGTGGAGGTGGCAGGTCCAATTGGCAACATTACCAATGGTGATGTCTTCGATGACCACATCCTGGCATTTACTGATCAATAGGGCTGCACCAGGTCGGCGCCAATCCTTATGGTGTGCCAGTGGCCAGCCCAATTGCCCCCCCATATCGGGATAAAAGGCTGTGCCATTGGCATTGATGATGCCGCTGCCTGTGATGCGTATGTGGCGAAGGCCAAGTGCAGCAATCAGGTGGTAGGAATCCTCGCCCGTATGCCAGAGATCACCATGGGCTCCGGGGCTGTGCAGCAGCGGAAGATGATCTTCGGGATTGGGCGAGGCAATCAGTTCAGAACCCGGGCAAAAATGTAGCTCCATGTGATCACAAAGGCGCACCATGCCAGTGAGAAAGCGGCCAGGGGGGATAACTACGCGTCCGCCACCATGCTGCGCAATGGCGGCTATGGCTTGGGCAATGGCTTTGGTGGCGAGGGTTTTTCCATCAGGTACAGCGCCACATTCGGTGATCAGGACGTCCATGCCCAGCTCCTTGTCGTTGTCTGCTCAGTGGTGTTGTCGCAGAGATGGTGTGTGGGATTGCGGCAAGGGAAGGATTGTTGTCCTAAGCTTTGCGCCGAGGATCTCGGTCGTTACCGCAGGTGGTCCCTTGTGTTT
>REDP01000162.1 GCA_007693455.1 Planctomycetota bacterium
CAGGGGCGAGCCAAGGATGATTGACGCAGGATGAGTCGCGATCGGCATTAGGTCTCCGTGATATCAGGAGGCTGCGTATGATGCCAAGTGCTGGAGGGCGAAGATCGGGAAAGCCCTGCCGTGTTGCTCGGCTCATTCTTCAGGTGCGGAATGCTGAAGGGTAATCATTGCAGTGGTGGTTTTTGCATGATTGATATCAAAAGGATATCTGGTTTTGAGAGTTCCCTGTCTCCTTAAGCACTGGGAATCTGGTTATGCGCATATACTCGTCAACTTCGACCACCGCCTATGTTATGCTGGTCATCGCCATATTGCTGGCCTTGATTGGCTTTGGCATGCTGCGCAATATTGCCGTGGTGCTTATCAATAGTCGCACAGTGAGTACTTGGCAGGAGACACCAGCCACCATAACCACCCTACGGTTTGGCTCGGATGATGAAGATAGCGCATCTTCGCAGCGATTGTTCGCTTCCTATGAATATGAGCATGCCGGGCAGCGGTATGTCTCTACGGCGATTGATATTTATGGCGGTGGCAGCAGCAAGAGTCCGCACTATCAAAGGTTATATAATCGCTTGCAAGAAAGTCGTGAACAGGGTGTCACGGTATGCTATGTGAACCCTGCGCATCCCCAGCGGGCGATTCTGGACCCAACCTTTACCTGGCGAAGGATTCAGGGAGAAGTAATCGCGTTTATAGGATTTGGTGGCATAGGAGGCCTCTTTGCCGTCGTTGCCATTCTTGACCTTCGTCGCAGACGGCAGGTTAAACGAGTGCGGCAAGATCAGCCAAAGCTGGATTGGCGCGCCCATGGTTCGTGGGAAGATGGGCCGATTCCAGCCACTCGAGATGCTCAATGGGTTATGGTCAGCGTAGCCATTGTATGGAATCTATTTGGTTGTGCCGCCATATACTTTAACTGGGACCATCTTTTCGGCGATGAGGTGGAGGCGATTGCATACGTTATTTGGCTTTTCCCTTTAATCGGGTGGGGAATGTTGGCGTATATCTTATATGTGTTTATGCGGATGATCAAATTTGGCAGGCCGCAGTTGCAACTCGCCAGAATGCCGCTTATTCTCGGCAAACGCTATGCGTCTAGAATGCTAGTGCGAAATACTGTGCCGGCAAAGGAGGTGATTTACTGCAGAATTATATGTGGGAAATCAGTTATGCAGAGAGATGGACAAGGGAGTCGGCAATTGGTTGAGCACGTTCTTTGGGAGCACCATTGGGTGCAGCCGCCGACAGACCTCAAACAGCGAGAGGCAGGCACGACGCTTGATATGCGCCTTCCATTGCCCGTCGATGCACCGGAAATGGATTCAATTAAGAGTATTGCCTGGCGCTTGGAGGTTCATATTCCCTGCAGGGGAATTGATTTCATTGGAAAGTTTCCTTTGCCAGTGGTCCAGGGTGAGGCGGTTGGTAACGCCCTCACGAGCGAGAAAATCAAAGGGCATGGACGCAGTGATGTGATTGATAAGCGCTTGCAGCAACTCTGTAAGCCAGGTGGCATCCTGATTCACGGTAATGAAGCGTTCTTGTCTGTAACGACATCGGCTATGCGCATGCATGGTGGCGCTATAACTTCTATGGTTGCGGGATTAATCGCTTTGCTCGTTGGTGGCATCATTAGTTATGTGTTTATTGCCGATAGTTTTATTGCCAGCTTCTTGGTTGTTGCTGTGCTGGGTGGTGTTGGTGTATGGTTGCTGACGTATGGTGCCCGATTATATTTTTGGGAGCGCATTGTTGAGGTGGATCGCCATGGAATCACATTTCAGACGGGTTTCCTGCGGGCGCGCCGTTGTCATTATTTCCGCAAAGAAGACATTGATCGTATTATTCCAACGTTTATTTATGATCTGGAAGACCATTTGTTGCGCCGGATTACGCTCATGGATTACAATGGCCATACGTATCACATCACGGGAAAAGTGGGGCGAGAAACAGATGCCTGGTATCTGATTAACTGTATGAGAGGTCTTATGGGACTCGCCCCGGTCGAGGAAAAAGAGGGGTGAGGACGAGATGGTAACGGTGTGTATGCGGCCTGTTGCTGCGTGACCCTGACCCTGGGCGCAGCTGCTGCGAGAGCCACCTTTTGCAGCGTTCCCCTCCTACAGGTATCCATGGGTTCACAGCAGTACGTTGTTCCTCACCGATGACCCAGGTTCCGTCGACTTGCTGCAGGGCTTCGCCCAGCTGGCTGGCGAGGTGGCGGAGGATGGTTTCTCCGCCTTATCCGCCCCTTCATCGCCTACTTACTGCGGGGGGTCAGGAATTAGCTGTCGCTGCTGAGGAGGGGAAAGGTGATATGATAGCTTTGCTGCTGCTCTAGACCATGGAAACGCCAGGTGCCAGACATTTCTTCGCCACTGCCGTGATCAGGGTCAAGGATCGGTTCTCCGTGGGGCAATGGTTGGCCAGTACTGTCGTGAATCCAGAGTGCAATCGTGCGGCCATCAAGGGGATCGTGGTCGAAGATGACTTGCACATCCAATGCCGGTTGATCGCCCTCGATGCGTCGCAGGACGGTAAAGGAGAAGCCTCCCTGG
>REDP01000002.1 GCA_007693455.1 Planctomycetota bacterium
TGCCTTCTATAGAACCCACCCGGTCTTCACGCGAGAGCAGGCCCAGCGGGCCCTGCAAAAGCACGAATCGAGCCTCCGCTGAGACGCTTTCAAGCAGCATAATCCCTCGGGGATTTCGCCACCCAACCCCATGAACCCCCCGGCAGTACCTTGGCTACCGGGGGAATTACGTGCTGCATGGTGCGAAGCTTAGTTGATGATCACCCCACCATTGCTCTGGGGATGGGCAAGGAAATGCCGGCCCGTGTGAGCAGGCTCTCATTGCTTAGGCCACGCAAGTCATCCAAACGAGGCTGACTAGCGATGGCATCCACCAATTCCCTGACATCCGATTCGCCGATTCCTGGCTGCACACCATAATTGGCAGCCAGTGATATGATACGGAGGCGTTGGTCCTGATGGACATAGGGAAGATCATCGCGCACACGATCCGTGCTCGGTTGGAGAGGGTGGCGAGGCAAATCATTGACCATCAACGGCAGCTTAAGAACCTCACAGATAATCACTGACGACCGATTCCGATACCCCTCTAATAATTCTTCGACACGGTCTTGGGCAGCAGGAAGATTGGGAACGAGATCGCGACAGGAAGTGTCTTTGCGATTGTAGAGATTATTGTGAAGATCGCTCAATAGTTTACCTCGATTACCGCCATCAACTACCTGCGCATCCGGTGACGCCATCAACAATTCGAGTAGATCTATGTCGCCCTGACGAACGCGTGAGCTCATCAGACACACGCAATCGACCATATCGACCGAAGAGTTATTGGAAAAGTAATTATAAACTAACGATACGATCCATGCGTTCTCTAGGCTGTATCCCCGTTTACTGTTTTTGCGATCAATAGACGGCTGGAATGCCCGCCTTCCTTCCCGCCACAAGCGTAATCCCGAGGCCGAACAATAGGCACCACGCAAAGACATTTCTGCCAGCACTTCAATATCTTGCTCAATGGGTGCACTCATCTCAATGTTGTGCTCCTTAAACCACTTCCGCATATTCCCTCGAGAGCGTGCCATGCGACCTACCGGCGTTTGAAAATAGTGCGTCAAGCGCCCCAGCATATTGGTCGACCGATACTGACCTGTGCCGTCAATGAACCACTGTCCGTTCGATCCCCCCTTGCCATTTGGTATACTGCACAGTGGGAAAGCCGTATAATGGCCAACCAATAACGGCAGCGACCTAGTAGCACCGTGACTCGGACGGATGGTCCAATACTCGTTACTCTGGCGTGGGTCATTCACCGTATACGACATCATCAAATGGGTACGCGAACGATTACGAGCACTTGTTGCCACATGCATGTCTGTGTTGCCATATTTGGCCCGTAAAGCCACCTCATACAGCGAGAGGCACTCCGAACCACGACGGAACCGTATGCCATGGCTGTCTGTTTTGGCGTTGATCCGGAACCCATCAACAATCATGCGTCGTATGGCCGCCATCGTTGCCTCATCAACCACGACAGGATACGCTTCGTGGCCACAATTGCGCCGCGTAACGATTCGGAGGCCAAAGAGACGCTGGTCATAGGCAGCGTCTATGACGGACTCACTGCTGCCCATATCCAAAAAAGCCCAGGCCGTGGTGGTCAGCGAATGCGCATAGACCTGCGCATGACGCGTTCCAGACATCAGTAGTTCCCACTCCGCTTGATCGGTTGCGTGCCAAGGCAGTTCCTGATCGCTGGGATTCAGGAAGGCCTTGACGCTGGTGAATGTGTGTGCGATGTGCTCGCGCATGGTTAACCCCTTTTTGCCTCTTTTGGGCACGGGTAATTCGTTGCTGTGCAACGAGGGTTGATGATGTGAGCAGGGTGCTCGACATGACCACATGCGTCTCAATTTTGGTTGTCAAATCCATTTTAATGCTGGGATCCCAACCTCTCCTATGAGTTATTAAACCATGGGATAGTATAAAATTACAGCCTCTGTCTGGGTTTACCCTCCCTCGTTCCCCTGCCGCAAGAAACCTCGCAACCTGAGTACAGGCATCCCAATCAGTACCATTAGCGCCAGCGGCACCATTCCGCCGCAGCGAAAGCGATCTCCAACCAGTGATCGCCCTCTGCGCCGATCTTGCCAGGCGTCAGGAATGGACCGTCCTTAAAGACCTGCGCCGCCAACTGCTTCCCCTCGCCAGCCTCTGCCACGGGGTGTGGCTAGATTTTTCCCTGCAACCCGCGGTGGAAGTGGTGCAGCGGACGTTGCAATGGTCAGATCCATTCCCTCGTTGAGGCACCTTCAGGAGGTAGGCAATCGGAGTTTCATGGCTTCAGCATCGGTGTCACCAATCAAAAGATCACTGCCATTTACTCGCCAGCATCGCAGAAGACGGGCGCTGTCAGAAGTGGCTCCTGGCTGCCTTGGATGGGCATGCCGTTCCATACCCCTCCATTTGCTCCCCATACTTTTCTTTCCTGCACCATCGACGCAGAACCCTACTATGGCAAATAGCGGGGGTATTCCCACGGTACCAGACTGGTGGCCGCTGTACGTAGAAGATGCGCCAGAGATCATGGTGCGACCCGCTGATCTTCCGATCCTATTACTGC
>REDP01000252.1 GCA_007693455.1 Planctomycetota bacterium
CCCCTTCGGCCAATAGCGCGGCAATGGCCGTCACCTGTTGTAGGCGCAGGTCTAATTCGCTGGCGATCTGCTGTTCTGCCGTGTTGCCCATCATGCACCGCTCCTCGTCCCCTGGCTCCACCATCATCGGCCGACCCAGGGCAGGCAGAGAGTGTGGGCCCGGGAACAGTCCAGCAAGGAGGGTGGGCCCAGCCCATTCCCTTGTGCATTGTGCCGCTGCAGGGTTAGGCGAAGGCCACTGAGGCCATCCTGATACTGTAGTGCAGAACCTACCACGGATTACAAAAAACCTCAAGAGCGCCCTCTTGGTCAAGGCGGCTCAAAGCTTGCCTCCGGGATCGCCGATCTCCTGATCGGCCTGCGAAAGCGCCCTGAATAGGGCGCTTTTTGCGCCAAAAGCATACACCGCGAAGCGGGAATTCCTTACCCAAGGTGAGCTTTGAGCCGCCCTGCCCTCTCGGTAAGGCAGGGAGAATGATTTTTGGGGGCTTAAATGCGCACGAGTACCGCAGCAGATTTTTTTTGTGGTTTATTGGGATAAAGGCTATGGCTGTGGTGGCAGGGAATCATGCACGCGCGCTAGGGCGCGCAGCATGTAGGTGGTGGTTAAGTGGGGGATTCCTTCGCCCCAGCGCCGGCTTTCATTGACCCAAAAAGCCTTGCCCTGATCTTCATCGATGATCGCGCTCTGGCGAATGTGATCAAAGAGATCAATGCGCCAATCGGCTTCGCCCTCTGGTGTTTCTAGGCGGGTGGTGCCCACCACATCAAAGGTGGCGGCCATCATCAGATAGTAATAGAACAAACCGTCCCGCTCATGTTCTGCGGCCATGCCAGGGTTGGCATCAAAACGGTAATGCTCCCCAACCCACCGCAGGGCGGTTTGCACGCGAGGATCATCGGCGGGCACATCCAGGTTGATGTAGGAGGTAATCAGGGCGTAGGTCATGGTGCCCACGGGTTGTACGGCATGATCGCCTTCAGCTTCGGCGGTGGTAACCCCATCGGCATGCGAGCCACCTGCGCGCTCGGGGTTGGGGGAATAGGTGGCGCCGCCACTATTGCCCGCCCATTCTTGATCATTTACACTGGAAAGATCTTGGGTTCGCTGCACAAATGCGAGTGCTCGCTGCATCGATGGATGGTCGGCTGGTACACCTGCCGCACGCAAGCCTTGGATCGCCATGGCTGTATTGGAGAGATCTTCGCGGCCCTCATCATCACTGCCATAGGCGAATCCTCCGTAGAGGTTGCTGTCGTCATTGACATTTTGATTGCCCATTAAGTGGTCACGGGCCCGAGTAATCACTTCTTCGTCAACATCATCCACACGAGCCAATACCATCAGCGTAGCCGAGGTGCCATAGTTGGAGAGGCCTTCTTGGGGATCGTAAAAGCCACCGTCATCCTGCTGATGATCAAGGAGCCACTGTACCGACTTTTGAATCGTGGGGTCATCGGCATCCATGCCGTTTTCGAGAAGGGCCAGCGTACCAAAGGCGGTGATGCCCAGGCGAAACATAGGACCATCAAAAAGGGATCCATCATCTTGCTGATGCTGCAGGAGCCATGTCATTCCCTGCTCTGCGAGACTGCGGACCTCAGTATGATCGGGCAATTCACGGCCATCCACGCCAGTCATCGTTGCTTCGCTGCTGCTTGCTGTATTGAGCCAGAGCAAACAGAGTAAGGGCGCAACAACGACTTTCGCACCCAGCAGGAGCCTAGGCATGGCAGGGCCTTTGTGGGACATCAGTGGCATGGTTTATCTCCTTTGTGGTGTGTATGTCATCGCTGTCCTTGAAGGATAGCAACCGCAAGAGCTGTTTAAGGGCACGGTGGCGAGAACCTGGCGTGCGTGTACCTATGCAGACGTAGCAAGCCCGTAGAGCTGTGCCCAGGTTATGGATGGGAGTGGGCCCTTTGGAGTTGAGCATGTACTATGCCAACTGTTTGCCAAGTGCTGACCAGTGATATGCGCGAGGGGTGAACATGGCTGTGTGGTTTATGTGTATCCCAGTGACAGTGCTTATGAAAATGAGGGTCCCTCGTCATGGCTCGTCATGGCGCAGGGTTCATGAACATACCATTCATGTCAGTTCATGGTGCCCCAGCGCCATGCTTCTTTCATCGCCGAAGGCGCTTGCAGCGTGGATGGTTCCGCAGCTAGGTTTTACCCATGCGAATGCCGTAGGCCAAGCTATACAGGGCGGGAATAACCAGAAGCGTAAGCAGTGAGGCCACGCCTAAGCCAGCCATAATCGCCACCGCCATATCGGCAAAAAAGACATCACCGAGCAGCGGCAGCATACCCAAAATCGTGGTCCCTGCCGCCAGGAGTACTGGAGAAACGCGACTCACCGTAGCCTGTAGTAGGGCCGTGGCATCTGGAGTGCCGGGCTCTTGGCGCTGGACTTGTATTTCGTCAACCAGAACAATCCCGTTTTTAATCAGCATACCAACGAGTGAAAGCAGGCCCAATAAGGGCATAAAACCAAAGCTGGAACCCGTGAAGAGCAGGCCAAAGACCACCCCAATAAGGCAGAGAGGCACGCAGGCAAAAATCACCAGGGCCGGGCGCAAGGCATTAAAGAGCACAATAAGCAGGAGAAACATGGCAAGAATTGCCACTGCCATGGGAGTTACCAAGGCTTGCTGTGCCTCTGAGGAGTTTTTGTATTCGCCGACCCATTCTGCGCTATAGCCGCGGGGGAGGGGGATTGCTTCAATCTCGTGTCGTACTGCACTACGTAAGCTACTGGCTAGGCCTTGGATGGGATCGGCAGAGACGGTAATGGCTCGTTGGCGATTGACGCGGCCAATAAGTCCATCGTCAAAGCCGGTATCAATATCGCTCAAAACATCAGCAATGGGGATAGCTGCTCCACTGGCACTGATGACGTGGAGGTTGGCTATATCGGCAACTCCACGGCGCTCTTCGGCGGGGAGGCGACTGAGGATGGGCAAAAGATCCTCGCCATCGCGGTGGATGCCAATGGGTCTGCCGACACTGCCTTCGGCAAGCGTATGTGCCAAATCCTCGCGGCTAATGCCGACGCGGCGGGCGCGTTGCTGATTAAAGCGTGGCTGCACGATGGGAACGCGCTCGTGCCAGTCGCTGCTGACGTTGCCGGCATCATCGGCGGCAAGGAGTATGGTGCGTGCGTGATCGGCAAGCTGGCGTAGGACGTCACGATCAGGCCCCGCAAAACGAATGCCCACGGCTCCCGCCGATCCTGGGCCGAGGCGAAAGCGCATGAGGTGCGGCAGTACCTCGGGATGCTCATCGCGTAGGTGTTGGCGAATGCGGGGGAAGAGCTGGCGTTGGGCGGTATTGATGTCATCGACATCAATAATGAGTTGAGCAAAGGCGGGATGGGGTTGTTGGCTATCGTAGGTAAGCAGAAAGCGCAGCATACCTTGGCCAACGCTGCCATGGGTGGCCCGCACTTCTGGTTGCTCGCGGACAAAGGCATCAATGGCGGCAAGGCTGGCTTGGCTGGTGTGGATGTCGCTTGCCGCGTCCAGCCAGAGGTTGAGCTGAACTTGGGGCCGGGCGCTGGCAGGGAAAAAGCTTTGTTTGACCCAAGAAAATGATCCTAAGCTCAGAAGAAAACAGAGCACGGCAACGCCCACCGTTGCCGAACGCCAGCGCACACAGGCGCGAATGGTTGCGCTCACGCTTTTGCTGAAACGTCCCGGTGCGGCTTGATCCATGCGGGGGCTTGGCCCAAGCCACTGGACGCACATCAATGGCGTCAGGGTAATCGCCAACACCCAGCTCAAGAACAAGGAGTAGCCGACAACCAAAAAGAGCGAACGGGTAAATTCCCCTGTAGAGTCGCGTGATAAGCCAATGGCACTAAAGGCCAGTATGGCAATCACCGTAGCCAAGAGCAGTGGCCATTGGGTTTGTTGCACGACGGCCTCGGCAGCTTCGGCGCTGGATATGCCGCGGCGTCGGCGTGCTAAGACGCCGTCAACAACGACAATCGCGTTGTCCACCAACATACCCATGGCAATGATCAGGGCACCCAGCGATACCCGCTGTAGGGCGATGCCGCTGAGATGCATCAGCAATACGGTTCCCAGTACCGTCAGTAGTAAATTGATGCCAATAATACATCCCGCCCGCCAGCCCATAATCAGGAGTAATACGGCAATAACGATGGATACTGCGGCCACCAAGTTGACCATAAAATCGCCAATGGCCTCCTGCACGGCGGCACTTTGCAGGCTGACCACATGCAAGGTGCAGCCAACCGGCAGGCTGGCATGGGCTGTATCGAGGTAGGCCTGGACGGCCTCGCCCATGTGTACCACGTTGCCCCCACTGGCGGTGGAAATGCCGATGTGGATGGCTGGTTGGCCATTGTGGGAGAGGAGGTGTTGAGGTGGTTGGGCGAACTCCCGCTGCACGGTGGCAATATCGCCCAAGCGTACCAGGGCACCGCTGCTACTAGGCAATAACATATCAGCGAGCGCTTGTACTGAATCACTGGCGCCATCACTGACGATTTGCAGGCGCTGCCCATCTTCAACAATACTGCCACTGGCTCGCACGGTATTGTGCTGCGAGAGGAGGCCTGCTAGACGGTCCCCGCTTAAGCCCAGTGCTACGCGCCGAGACTGGGGGATATCAATGGCGATCACTTCCTGCCTGGCGCCGGAAATGCTGACCTTGGCAACGTCATCAATAGTCAACAGATCGCGACGAAGATCGCGGGCAACCTCTTCCAGCTCGCGCAGGGTCATGCCATCACCAGTAAGTGCATATAACACGCCATAAACATCACCAAAGTCATCATTCACCCGTGAAGGTCCGGCCCCTGGTGGTAGCGAGATTTGCGCATCGGAGACTTTGCGTCGTAATTCGTCCCAGACTTGTGGGAGCTGCTTACTGGAAATATCCTTTCGGATATCAACGGTAATGCGTGATTGTCCAGGCAGGGATTGAGAGCGCACTTCGCGCACCTGGGCAAGCTGCTGGATGGCCGATTCCAGGCGCTCACTCACCTCTTCTTCCACCTGTAGTGGTGTGGCGCCGGGATAGGGGGTTACCACCACCGCCGTTTTGATGGTAAACTCAGGATCCTCAAGTTTACTCATGGACGAAAATACGGCAATTCCGCCCAGTCCCATCACCAAGGCGAATAACCAGGTAACCGTGGCGCGTTGCATGGCCGCAGAGGCGATGCTCATGGCTGCCGTGCCTCCTGTGCGCGAACCCGCATTCCCTCATAAATCGCGCTATGTCCAGCTCGTACCACCAGGGCGCCTGCCTCAAGGCCTTCTACGATGTGGACCTGGCCGCCATCGATGGGGCCCAGGATCACCGGGTGGCGCTGCAGTTGCTGCTGCGCATCGATCAGCCATACCGCTGGTTGGCCCTGACTATCTTCAATCACCGCCGAGAGGGGAATCATAACGCCTGTGCTGTCCTGCGCGGTATCGGCGCCACGTAAGCGGACGCTGCATGACATGCCAGGCAGCACCGTGAGATCTTCGGGCACCGGCATAATAAAACGCACTGCCCAGGTTAAGGTGCTGGGATCGGGGCTAGTGGCCACCTCATCAAATGTTGCTTCATAGACCCGCTGCGGGTGACCCACAAACTGCACCATGGCCCGCGGGCGCAACTGCCGCCTGCGTTCGCGATCCCCACCAAGGCTGAGGACATAGGCTTCTGGGACCTGGATGCTAATACGCAGGCGGTCATACGCTTGCAGGATCAAAATGGGCTGCTTGGCTTGTACTTGGGTGAAGTTTTCCACCAGGCGCTCGGCAATAAGGCCATCGTAGGGTGCGAGGAGGGTTGTGTCGCGAAGATTATTGCGTGCCTGTTCGAGACTGGCTTGGGCGCCACGTAATTGTGCTTGGGCTGTTTCGGCGGCGCTGCGGGCGTGATCCAAGGCTGCTGGGGCAATGGCGTCCCGTGCAAAAAGGGTTTGCGCACGGGAATAGGCCGTTTCTGCCTCTACCGCTGCGGCTTGGGCGCTCGCCACGGCACTTTCCGCTTGGGTGATGGCTATGGTAAAGCGTTCCGCGTCCAGCCGGGCTAGTGCCTGCCCTGCCGCCACGCGATCACCAGGCTTTACCAGGATGTCTTCGATATGGCCAGGGACTTCAAAGCCGAGACGTACTTCGCCGATAGCCTGCACACGGCCAGGAAATACGCGGGAGCTCTCCACCTCGGCCAGAGTTGCCTCGGCTACCAGCACTGGCCGCGCATCGCTGTCTAGAGGTTCAGATCCGGTGCAGCCAGCAGCCCACACCGCCACGACCCACAGCCCACCCATGAATATTGTGTGTCCGCGCATTCGAGCCCCTCCCAGTGCATGAATATGCACACCATATTCTTGCACTCGGTGACACCAGTGCAGCTTTTGCATAACCAAGAACGCAGGCAGAGCATATCAGCCAGGGCCCTCATCCTACTGCCGAGGAACGCAACACCAGGCCCAGGGTGGGGCGAGCCCCGATGTGCTCCTTAGGGTTTCTTGAAGGGTTCAACCATTTCCAAAAATCGGGCAACTGCTTTGCGTCCATACACCGGCTGACAGAACTGATATCCCTTCACAAACGATCGCCCAGCGGTAAATCCCGCCTGCTTCAGGAGCTCTTGCATCTCTTCAAGTTCTTCCTGAGATCGCGTACTCAGGCGCACTTCATCACCTTTCTTATAGCGTTGCGCGCCCTCCTGTTCGGCCCGCTGGGCATTTTTGTTACGCACATAGCCATTACGGTGGAAAAAGTGGGCGAGGCGCCGAGCAACGCTCTTTTTGACTGGCTTGAGGGGGTTACGAGTGGCCATGGCAAGCGTATCCTAAGGGCTTTATTGATGCTGGGGTGTGGGGCCAGTGCTGGAGGCGACAAACTCGGCAAGGCGGGCAGCTTCGGTGATGATGCTGTGCGGGTCGTTTTTGTTGACCAGGCCGCAAATAAGCGCAGCCATAAAACTATCGCCTGCTCCGACGGTGTCGGCAACGGTGATTGACTGGCCATCGGTCCAGTGCCACTGTCCGTGATGAAGGAGGCCGGCACCTTGGGCCCCAGCCGTAATCGCGACGCTGGCGATACCGTAGGTTTGTGCCAGATCACGGGCGCCGTGTTCAAGGTTTGGCGGCTCGCCGTGCAGCAGAAGGGTGCATTCCTCATCATTGAGTTTGAGTAGGTCACAACCCTGGGCGAGTTCGCGTATGAGTTTGGCATCGTCAAAGGGGGGGCGCAGATTGACATCAAAGGCCTGAATGCAGTCATCGGAGCAGTGGCTACGCAGCTCTTGTAAACTGGCCCGATTGGCTTCGCTACGCTGGGCGAGGCTGCCAAAGATCAGAGCGCTGGCCTGGCTGGCGGCTTGGCGTAGGGAATCATCAATGCCGATCTGATCCCAAGCCACATTGAGGATGATATCATAACTGGGTGAGCCGTTGCTCAGGCTCACCTGAACGGTCCCCGTAGGAGCATCGACCTGATGCAAATGGCGCGTGTCGACCCCCAGGGAATCCAGGCGACGAATGATTTCTTCGCCGAGGAAATCCTTGCCCACACTCGACACCACCCGCGCATCAGCGCCTAGTTGGCTGGCGTGATAGGCGACATTGAGCGGAGCCCCGCCCATAAATAGTCCAGCGGGGAGGCAGTCCCACAGGGCTTCGCCAAAGGTGAGGATTGGTCCGTGATTGGGCATGGTATTCATTCCTCAATTATACAGCAATATGGCAGAAACAATGGATATTATTCGAGTTTCTGGGGATGCTCCAGGTAATCAATAATGCGTTTGAGGAGGCGGCCAGCGTGGCCGCCATCAGCAATACGGTGATCGAAGGTGAGGGTTATCTCGGCAGCGCGCTTGCGCCCCCATCCTTTAATCGACGGATCCCAGTCGGGAACATTGCGCACCATACCCATCCCCAGAATGAGACTTTGATCAGGGAGCGGAACGGGGGTTGCCCAAAGAATATTGAAAGTGCCGTAATTACTTACGGTGGCTACAGCTTGGGCGCTGCCCCCTAAGGTCCGCCGCTCTTGGCCCGCCGCAAAAGCACGGTCGTAGGCGGCGGTAAGATCGGCAAAGGATTGCTGCGACGGATCTTCGAGTACAGGATTGAGTACACCGCCTTCGACTTCAATGGCGATAGCAATGTGCATGTGTTCTGGATGCACCAGGCGATCGCCCACCAGGCGGCAGGCTGGTTGATCATCTTCGTGTAAAGCCTTGGCGAGGGCGCGTACGCCGTAGACGGTAGCGCTAGGGCGGCCAGGGATGCTGCGGCGATGCTCCATTAATGCATCCATGCGGGCTTCCATGGCAATGGTGGCCAGGGGCCGCTGCCAGGAGCGGCGCATACTATCGGCCACGGCCATGCGCATAGATGTGGCGCGGGTGGTAGTGCTGGAATCGACTTCCTGCAAAAATCGATCAAGATCGGAGACCGAGACTCTACCCGCGCGACCGCTGCCGCGGACGCCAGCGATATCAGAGCTATTGATCCCGTATTCCGACATGCGGGCGCGCACTCGCGGCGAAAAATAGCCCATGCCAGCCGCCTTGGCAGGCACCGGTAGGTGTTCATCGGTTGCCGAGAGGCGTTGGCGCCGTCGCTCTTCATCTTCCTCGGAGTTTTGTGCCGGAGCAGCAGGAGTCGGCGCGTCGCTCTCAGCGGGTTGCGAGGGATGGCGCATGGCGGTTTCGGCATCCACTTCCAGGTGTCCTAAGACGCCGCCCACGGCGCAGGGGGTATCGGCGGGAACATCGCAGGAAATCAAGGTGCCACTGGCGGGGGCGGTCACGGTCAAAACCGATTTCTCGGTTTCCACTTCAATCAGATCTTGATCAACACTGACGCTATCGCCTATTTCCACCAGCCATTCGCGCACGGTGGCTTCAGCAGCAGACTCGCCAAGTTGTGGCATGCGGATAGGAAGACTGGGCATATTAAAACCTCACCGTTTCTTCAACAGCTGACATAATACGACGGGCATCAGGGCGATGTGCCGACCACAGACGCGGATGGTAGGGAATCGGGGTATCGATGGCACACACGCGCTTGGGTGGAGCATCAAGCAGATGGAACCCCATTTGTGAAACCGCCGCCACAACCTCCGCCGCCACCGATCCAAAAGGCCAAGCCTCGGTGGCAACCACAAGGCGACCGGTACGCGAGACTGACGAGAGGATGGTATCCAAGTCTAAGGGCCGCAGCGAACGCAGATCAATGACTTCAGCGCTAATGGCGAAATTATCCTGCAGGCTTTGCGCTGCTGAAAGAGCGTCATGAACCATGGCCGAATAGCTGACAATGGTGCAATCGCTGCCAGGACGACGTACCACCGCAGCCCCCAGGGGAGCCACCGCCTCTTCGGGATTGAATGGCTCTTTGAGGTGGTTGTAGAGGTATTTGTGCTCTAACACCATAACCGGATCATTGCAGCGAATGGCATCCCGCATCATCCCATAGGCATCGGCCACGGTTGCCGGCGCAACCACCACCAAACCAGGATGATTGGTCAACCAGGCCTCTGGCATTTGCGAGTGGAATGGGCCACCTCCAGGAGTGCCGCCAACGGGAAAGCGGGCGGTAATCGGGCAGGGACGACCATTGCGCCAATAAAAGGTTGCGGCGTGGTTTACCAGCTGATTAAACGCAACCGACGCAAAGTCGGCAAACTGGAACTCGATAACGGGCCGCGCCCCCTCCATGGCCGCACCTACGGCGAGCCCGGTAATTGCATCTTCGCTAATGGGGCTATTAAGGACACGCTCGGGAAAGCGCTCGGCCAGGCCTTTGGTCGCCTTAAAAGCGCCGCCAAAGGTGCCGCCCACATCCTCGCCATAGATAAAGACACTCTCGTCATCGGCGAGGGCATCGCCCATGGCCTGGCGCAGGGCAGCAACATAGCTTGTGGTATCGGGTAGCGTCTCGGCAGTCATGGTCGTAACCCCTGATCCAGCCAGCGTTCGGAATAGGCGCACCAATCTTCGTGATCGGGATCAGGACTGGGATCGCCCAGAGCCTGTTCCACTGCGGCATCAATGGCGGCATCAATTTCAGCAGTCATCGCATCAATGTCCACCCCGCTTTCCTGCAGCCGTGTGCAGGCCACCTCTACACAGTCTTTGGCTTGCGCCATAAGTTCGGGCGGGGTGTAGGTGGCATCGTCATGTTCACCGTGGCCAGTAAGACGCAGCATCCGAGCGACCACCATTTGCGGCCCTTCACCAGCGCGAGCTGCGGCTATGGCGCGCTGGGCGGTGGCGAGGCAATCATCGGGATCTTCTCCGTTGCAGGAATGTCCCGCAATCCCGTAACCAAGGGCACGATCGACAAGGTCGCGGCAGGCAAAGCTGCGGTCGTTGGTGGTGGAGTAGGCCAACTGATTATTGGCAACCATGATCACCACGGGCAAGCGTTCCACCGCAACCAGGTTTATGCCTTCGTGGGCCGCACCAGTGCCCATGGCACCATCACCCAACGAACAGAGCCCCACGGGCAGATCCGTGCCCGAAAGATCGCCGCGCAGGCGCCTGGCCAGCAGTGCCCCAGCAACCGTGGCAACCATGGTACCAAGATGGGAGATCATGGGTAGGATGCCCTTGGCAAAGTCGCTGCGATGGACATTGCCATCGCGTCCGCGCATGCTCCCCGTGGCTCTGCCCAGATGCACTCGCAGGGCGTTAAGCATGCTCTCACCTCTGGCCATGCGCCCACCCATATCGCGAATGGCAGGAGCAAACAGATCGCCATCGCGAAGCGTGAGTCCATGGGCCGCAGAGAAGGCTTCCTGTCCTTTGCCCAAATAGACCCCGCCTGCAACTTCACCACGGTAGTACAGGGATCGCAAACGATCCTCAAGACGCCTGGCACGCAGCATAGCCTGGCAATGCTGTATACGCAGATCCTGGTCTATGGCCTGACTCATGTGCTGCTTCCTCCCCAGGTCAAATATACCGAACCCCATGAAAAACCTGCACCAAAGGCAGTAACCAAAACGCGACTCCCAGCCACCAAGCGACCATCATCAAGCGCATCAGCCATCGCCAAGGGAATCGTTCCCGCCGTGGTATTGCCGTAGCGATCAATGTTGGAGACCAGTTGTTCGGGGCGTGACTGCAGGCGCTCGGCGACATTGGTCATAATGCGCTGATTGGCCTGATGCGGGATGAGCAAATCCACGTCACCGATGCCCAGGCCATTGCGCTGCAAGAGTTGCTGACACGACTCGGTCATATGGCGAATGGCGTAATTATAGACCTGCCGACCCTCTTGTTTGAGAAAGTGATCGCCACGATCCAGAGCTGCAGGACTGGGGCGAATGGCCGACCCAGAGCAGGGAATCTTTAGGAGATCCGCCCCCGCCCCATCCGAACCCATCAGCCAGTCGATCACCCCCGGGCCATCACCTGGCCCTGCCTCTAACAGTACCGCCCCGCAGCCATCACCGAAGAGAATGCAGGTATTACGGTCCTGGAAGTCGATGTAGGGGGTCATCACATCCCCCGCCACCAGCAAAATGCGCTGGCAGCGGCCCGCTTCGATCAGAGCACTGGCGGTGGCAATACCCGAGACAAAGCCATTACAGGCGTTTACCAAGTCATAGCCCCAAGCTCGTGTCGCAGCCAGACGATGCTGCACCACATTAGCGACAGCAGGCATACTAAAGTCACCCGTAGAGGTGGCGACAATAATGCCATCCACGGCTTCCGCCTCCAGTCCAGCCCGCTGCAAGCATTGGCGGCAACTGGCAACGGCAAGGTCGCTCAAATACTCACCATCGGCAACCATGCGCCGCTCACGAATGCCGGTGCGCGTACGAATCCATTCATCGCTGGTGTCAACCATGCGCTCAAGCATGGCGTTGTCGAGAACCTGCTGCGGGAGACAACTGCCGACGGCGCGGCATTGAGCGCGAATGGCAGTTGGCATTGCAGCAAGCTCCTCGGGTAACGCGGCCAAGCACACACAGAAGCTTCAGCGTCTATGTGCAAGACGCCCATGCTAGGAACTTCGCCTACGGCGCAAGGCGGGGCGAGGAAGCCGTCCGCAGTCGTCGGCAGAGGTGCCCAGGGACTGATCTTTTCAGGTATGAGGCCGCCAGCCGTCTCATCCAAACCACCTACCCCGAAGGGGAGGCGGTGAAGCGCAACTACGATGACCGCAGTCTGTTGAAGAGCCTCCTGCGCGATAGCGACTACCTAGCCCAATCCATCACCTATGATGATGGTGGCCGGGAAACCGGACGGCAATTGGGTAACGGTGTCACTGAAACCCGCGCCTGGCGCGCTGATAACCGGATGTCCTCGATCAGCGCCACATTTCTGGCACGACGGCGCGCATCTATGTCAATGGCACCCTGGTCAAAGAAAAGACCGATGCCGATCCCCCGGTGGCTGGCAGCCAGACCCTCACCTTGGGGGCCTTCTCTGGCGGCGGTGCTGCGCGCTGGGAGGGTGACTTGGATGATATCCGCATCTACGCCCGCCGTCTCAGTCACAGTGACGTTGCCGCCCTGTCCGACTTCACGCCGGTCCATTACGCTTACGACGCCCTGGGCCCCACCACTGCACCTGAAACCACCACCTTTGTTATGGCTGGCGCGCAGGTGGTCGCCGAGTATAATAACGGCATGGTCACCCGCAGCTACGCCTACGGCCGCTACGTCGACGAACCCATCGCCTTCTGGGA
>REDP01000129.1 GCA_007693455.1 Planctomycetota bacterium
CTTCGCAACCCCGTTGGGGTTGACCCACCTCTCCATTCGTTCCCAGGGTAGCGCCTGTGGCGCAACCCTGGGCTGGACTACGGAGCCCCGTTGGGGCTCGATCAGGCCACGCGCCTGTGTATCGCAAATGCTTCATGCCATTGATCAGGAAACCTGCGGTCCCGGGGGCGAGCTTTGCGCCGCCCTGATCTGCTTTTCAGGCCGACTCAAAGCTCACCTTGGGTAAGGAATTACCGCTTCGCGGGGCAGGATTTGAGTACAAAAACGACCTATTCAGGGCGTTTTTGTTGGCCGATCTGGAGACTGGCGATCCCAGATGCAGATTGTGCGAGGTCGGGGGAATCGCAAGCGCCGGCGCCTAGAGATCCATAAAGGGCTCAGGCTCGTCCATTCCCTGAACCACCAAACGCATCTCGACGCCCAGGGCGTTTTGCAGGGTATCCTCAATAAACATCATGGTGCCACCAATGCTTGAGGAACAACTGCCGCAGGCACCATTGTACTGCACAACCAATTCACTGTCACGCAGATCAACCAATTCAATACCACCGCCATCGGTAGCCAACATGGGGCGCACCTGATCATCCAATACCTGTTCGACTCGGCGCACCTTCTCAAAAAGACCAATCTCTTCCCAAGGCAACTCTGATGCCTTGGACATGGGTGCGTCTGCGGTTTGGGCAGCAGCAGCGTCGTCGGCAGCATTGCCGCCACGCATCGCCACTGCCACTTTGGTCAAGACAGGAAACTTTTGTCCAGCAAGCGCTTCGGGTATATGCTCGGCTTTCTCACCCTGCTCTTGCAACCACCGCACACAAGCCGCTCCATCAATCGCGGCAAGGTCATCTGCCGCGCATCCTATGGCTAATTCAGCCATAATATCAAAGGCAACAAGGTCGAGACCGCTCGCCAAGGAACGGTATTTGGCATCAGCAATGCGCCCATCAGCAGCAACCAAGACGCTCAGGTCGATATGGTCTTTACCATGACTAGCGCCATGGCTGGTGCTAATGAGCGAACAATCCCTAGCATTGGCATCGACTTGGGTCAAAGCGCCTACACGCCGTAAGTCACCCAAACGGGCAAGAGTAACTGGCCCCAGGGCCATCTCTTCGGTATCATGGGCAGCACTCATTGGAGTCCCTTTATAAGCCGAGAATGTCAGCGCCGAAAGATTAGCGCTTCTTGGACTGCTTCTTCGTGGTCTTGGTTACGCGAGCCTTTTTCGCACTCTTAGTCGGGGTACGTTGCTGTTTGCCAGCGCGTTGGGCGGCAACCCGTAAGGGCAAGGCCTGCAAACGGATAAAGCCGGTTGCATCACTTTGGTCATAAGCCCCGTGGTCATCGTCCATACTGGCAATATCTTCATCATAGAGTGAGTTGGGGCTAGTGCGACCCACAACAATGATATTGCCGCGATACAGTTCTAGGGTCACTCGGCCCGATACCTGACGCTGACTACTGTCAAGGAAGGCCTGCAGGGCCTCCATCTCTTCACAATACCAGAAGCCGTTATACGCCAACTGGCTAAAGCGCACCGCCAACTGTGCCTTGGTCGCCAGCAGATCACGCCCAATACAGAGCGTTTCCAAGTCCTCATGCGCAGCCATAAGGAGCGAGCCACCAGGGGTTTCGTACACTCCGCGGCTCTTCATCCCGACAAAGCGACTTTCTACAATATCAATGCGACCGATGCCATGCTTAAAGCCTAAGCGATTGGCCTCGGTGAGCAGGGCTGCTGGTGAGCGTTTCTTGCCGTTGATCGCCACCGGAATCCCCGCAGCAAAATCTATGGTTACGGTTTCACTGGCGGCGCGTACCTTCTTCACTGGCGCAGTCAACTTATACATACTCTCGCGAGGCTTGCGATTGGGGTCTTCCAATTCACCAGCCTCATAAGAGATATGGAGAAGATTCTCATCCGAACTCCACGGCTCCTTTTTCGATGCCGTAATCGGAATGCCATGCTCCTTGGCATACGCAATCGCTTCAGCACGGCCCTTAATCACCTGATTAAATTCGGGATCACGCCAGGGCGCGATGATTTTCACCCCAGGCATCAAGGCATATGCAGTCAATTCAAAGCGGATTTGGTCGTTACCCTTACCCGTGGCACCGTGCGCAATGTATTGCGCACCTTCAGCTTTAGCTATTTCCACCATATGTTTGGCTATCACCGGGCGCGCCAAACTGGTTCCAAGAAGATAACGCCCTTCATAACGAGCATTCCACGCCACCGCAGGCCAGACAAAATCTTCTACAAACTCCTCAGTGAGATCGCGAATAATGCACTTGCTACCGCCGCTATTGAGCGCCTTCTTTTCCAAGTCCTTATAACGCTCTTCCTGGCCGACATTGGCGCAGAAGCACACCACATCAAAACCACGATCCGCCAACCAGCGGACAATAATCGAAGTATCCAATCCGCCTGAATATGCTAAAACCACTTTTGGCTTGGCGGGAGTGGGAGCAGAGCGCGATGCTTTCTTGGCCATGAAAAAACTCCAAAGGATGGGGCAAACGGTTTGCGTCAAAAAGGAGAC
>REDP01000001.1 GCA_007693455.1 Planctomycetota bacterium
GGTGCATGCTTTTAACGCAAAAACCGCCCTATTCAGGTCGTTTTTGCAGGCCGATTAGGAGATAGGCGATCCCGGGGGCGAGCTTTGAGCCGCCCTGAAAGTCAGCCATACCGTACCTCTCCGCCTCATCGGGGAAGGCTGTAGGCACATGTCTTGGGCGACTGGCAGCAAAATATGGTGACCTTTAGTCCTCAATAACCTCTGCAGTCACGGTCATTCCGGTGACGATGTCGGGTGGTGATGGGGTGTCGTCGGCAAACACCATTGCGCCATCGCCATCGACGATGTATGTCGAGCCGACTGCATGGCCAGGCCACCGCGGATTGCCGTGGCCCCCATGCAGCACCGCCACTACCAGACAAGAGCCACCGCGGCGCTGGGGAATGGCAATTTGGGTTAGTTGCACCAAGCTGCCGTTGTGGGTGATAAAGCGTTTGCCGGTCCAATACCGGGTTACTCGCTGGGGGGCGCGCACTCCTGTCATCTCCAGAGCCACCTGAGCATCAGGGCTGAGTGGACGTGTATTCACTCGACAATGGGGGAGGCTTATGTCCTCCACATGGGATGAGGGGGGAGGCAATGCCACTTGTTGTACGGCAGGACTTGGCTGCGAATCTGCGGCATGGTGGTGGCGACTTCCTGCCCGTTCCCAGTCGAGGGCCTGTTGTAGATCGGCCTGTTCGACCACGGCAGCTGCTCCGCGCATGACTGCGATGCGGGCGGCATTGAGGACCACATTTTTAATCTGTCCGCCACTCAGGGGATGTTGTGCAAGGCGGGCAAGATCTATGTCCTTGGCCTGCGGCAGAGATGCGGGAAGCAAGGTCTGCCATAAGGATTCTCGTTGGCTGTGGTCTGGTGTTGGGAAAACGATTTTAAGGCTTAAGCGACGATCAATGGCCGGATCAAGGTGCTCATGAAAATTGGTCGCCACAATACATACCCCATCAAAGCGCTCTAACTCTTTGAGAAAGGTGGTGGTCTGCGAAATGGGCCAGGTGCGGCCTTCGTCTACCTGGGTGCGATTATGCACAATGCCATCTGCCTCATCCCAAAAGAGTATGGCATCGTTTTCTTGCGCTTCGCGAAAGGCTTGGCTCAGGGCTTTTTCACAATCGCCGACATAGCGGCTTTGTACCTGCACCAGGTTGACCTCCATAAGTGGGCGCTTGAGAGCGGCAGCAATCGCTTCGGCACAGGCCGTTTTCCCCGTACCAGGTGGGCCAGAGAACAGCATGGTCGTGCCAGTGCCGTAGGGCATGACGCCGGCTAAACCCCATTCTTCAAATAAACGGTGCCCGTGGTGAATCTGGCCGATCGCGAGATCGATCTGCTGCCGCACGGAAGGCGGCAGTACTAACTGATCCATGGTCATGGATGGCGGGCGTAGGGGGAAACGTGGTTGCTTGGATGCCCCTTTTCGTTTGTTTTGTGTCCCAGAGTCTTGGAACAGTTCCTCGGGATCACCGGTAAGATGGCTCAAAATTCGTGGGCTGACTTGCATATAGCGATTCGTCACTCGTGCGTCCCCATCGCTAACGACGAGCTGATGCTGGATAAGGGGAGCACTGTTGACCAGGCTTTCCAAGACCAAAAGCCGATCTTCGGGGGAAGCCCCCAGTAAATCCTGCAGTTTTCCGATAGAACGCATGGATCCGGGAGCCATGCCGCAGGATTGTGCCATGAGGACGCACAGGACCGCAATATCCATCAACTGTAGCTCATATTCGTCAACGATCTCAGCAAACCAATCATCCACCAAGCCTTGGTTGAGACAGCGTTGTATGACCTGAAACACCTGCAACACCACCCCTTGAGGAGAGTGTTCCTGGTCGTTGGTTTCGTCTTTACCAAACAACTCCTCAATGGGATCTTCAGCCAGAGGCCCAGAGAAAAGACTGCCAGTAATCATAAGGATATCTCGATGCGAACACACCGTGCCATCCTGAATAAACACTCGCAAACGAGCCTCTGGATCCGTAGTCATCACCCAATCACGACTGCGATCAACTGCGGTGTTTTTTTTGGGGCTGCGTTTCTGACGAGTTGGGGAACTGGTAGTCATAGAAAACGGTATCCTGTTGGGTTGAGGGGAAGGGGCACATGCGCGATGACCAAGCGGCAGGATTGGTGTTTTAGGCTCGTCGTTGCAGTACTCCCAACCCTTCCTGCAGGGGAACGGTGGAGGGTGCATGGCTGAGAGTGGTGCGCGAGGTTTGCCGCGGTGTTGCTCTTGGGCCGAGAGGTTGTGCTACCTGGCGTTGGCACACTTCGACAATGCTCACGCTGCGTTTGCCGCTGCCATGGCGATCCTCAAATGCAAAGCGCGCCGAGAGTTCCGAATCAGCCTTGATGGTGCAATAGCGCAATGCTCCTGCCCGTCGGCCGCTCGTGTTGCAGAAATGGTAGGTAATTTCGTAGGTGTGCATGTCTATACAAGCCGTGCACCCCCAATTTCTGACGAGGAAAAACCGCTCGCAGTCTAAGCCGCTCCCTGTCCGCCTTATCGGCGTCGACTTATTCAGGGTATAAAGGACTGTGGG
>REDP01000120.1 GCA_007693455.1 Planctomycetota bacterium
GTGCAGCCATGGCGGAGACGAGGGATCAAACTGATGCGAACGAGCTTGGCGCATGGTGGGGAGTATGTGCCCAATGATCGGGCAGTCAACGGTGAATTAGCCTGTCCCTATTTATTTTGGTGGGACAATAACCCGCCGGGTTGGGGCGGGTTATTGTGATTGAGCTGGCGTGGTGTGCCGGCTCTTATTTCATGGAGAGGCCGATCTTGCGCTCTTGGTAGTCGATGTTGATTACCTTCACTTCGATCTCTTGGCCGATAGCTAGTTTGTTTTCGGGGTCATCCGCGAGTTCGTCGGGCAGCTCGCTGACGTGCAACAGACCTTCGATGCCGTCGAGAATTTCTACGAAGACGCCAAAGTTGGTGATCTTAGCAACTTTTCCAGCTAAGGTGTCGCCCTTCTTGACCTTGTCAGGAATTTCTTCTTCCCAGGGGTCGGCTTCCAGCTGCTTTTTACCCAGGCTAATGCGCTGACGCTCTTCATCCACACCGAGGACGATGCATTCCACCACGTCATCCTTCTTCAGCTCTGGGCTGGGGTGGGTGAGTTTTTTGGTCCAACTAATGTCATTGACATGAAGCAGGCCTTCAATGCCCTCTTCCAGCTCAACGAAGGCACCGTAGTTGGTGAGACTGGTTACTGGGCCCTTCACCTTGGTGCCGATGGAGTAGCGGCTGGTGATGTCTTCCCAAGGGTTCTTCTCTGCTTGCTTGATACCCAAGGATATCTCTTGCTTCTCATGGTTGATTTCCAGCACCATGACGTTGACTTCTTGGCCGGCTTTAAGCAACTCGTTGGGATGAGTGGGCTGCTTGCCCCAGGTCATCTCAGATACGTGCACCAACCCTTCGATACCATCTTCGAGTTTGACGAAGGCACCGTAGTTCATCAAATTCACCACATGGCCGTGATGGATGGACTTGGGCGGGTAACGCTGCTCGATGTCTTCCCAGGGGTTGCGGGTCTTCTGCTTGAGACCCAGGGAGATACGACCGCGTTCGGCGTCATAATCGAGCACCACCACTTCGATGGACTGGTTGATTTTGACGATTTCCGAGGGGTGATTGACTCGGCCCCAGCTCATATCGGTGATGTGGAGTAGGCCGTCGAGGCCGCCCAGGTCGATAAAGGCACCAAAATCCGTGATGTTCTTGACAACGCCTTCACGCAGATCACCCACTTGCAACTGCGACACCAGGGCTTCGCGGTTGGCGCGACGTTCTTCTTCTAGTACACGGCGACGGCTGATTACGATATTCTTGCGATCGATGTCGATTTTGATGATTTCGGCTTCGATTTCTTCGCCGATGTATTCGCCGACATCGTTGGCACGGCGCAGGTCGATTTGCGAGGCCGGCAGGAATACTGGCACACCAATATCCACCAGCAAACCGCCTTTGATCTTGCGCACCACGGTACCAACCACACGTTCGCCTTCGTTTTTGTTGGCGAGCACATTTTGCCAGCCCAATTCCAAGTCGGCCTGGCGCTTGGAGAGAATCAGGTCACCATTGGACTCAATGTCCACAACCATAACCTGAACTTTGTCGCCAACATTGACTTCAGCACCAGCGAATTCATCAATATTGATATAGGCTTCACTCTTGTAGCCAATGTCGACACAGACTTCAGTGCCATCATTGCCCACTACAAAACCGGTCACAATGGAGCGCACGGCAAAGAGATCGTTGTCTTCGCGCAAGCCTTCCATCAGCATGGTGTCGCTTTGGTCGGCCTGGGCGGCTTCCAGCTCACTGGCCATCAGTTGATCGTCCACCACATTGATGCGACGGACGGGATTGGTATTACGCATGGATTGCTCTTTTCGTATGCCTGGACTGGTGGCGGGGACACCAGATGGCCGGGACGGACACACACGCCGATACAGAAGTACGACGGGATCGCGTTGCCCGGAACCAGGGCTTGGGCTGTGGCCGCGTCATCTTCTTGAGATGCCCGCGCGACCGGGGTTATTGAGATCACTCGCAGAACAGGAACACCCTGCCGCTACTGAATGGGGACGCGGAGTATTGCCTGAATGTGCCGCCGTCAAGCGCAGTCTTGCCCGCGTTCACGGCAAGCCGACGAGCATACCCGGCCTTGGCGAGTTGGCCACAGGAATACACTAGGGCCATGCCCGCTACCCAGCCTCCCATGATTCGGCAACTCGATGACCGTATTGCCAACCAAATTGCCGCCGGTGAAGTGGTGGAGCGGCCAGCTGCGGTGGTAAAAGAGCTGGTGGAAAACGCCCTGGATGCCGAGTCGACACGCATTGAGGTGCGCTTAGAGGACGGCGGCAGACAGCTCATTGAAGTGGTGGACAACGGTCATGGCATGCGCCGCGACGACCTTCTCCTAGCAGTATCTCGACATGCCACCTCCAAGCTGCGCAGCTCCGAAGATCTCTTCCGCATTAGCAGCCTGGGCTTTCGCGGCGAAGCCCTGCCCAGTATTGCCTCGGTATGTGAGTTTCGCCTCGCCAGCTGCCCCAGCGAGGGCGATGGATGCGAAATGACCATTAATGGTGGACGCATGCAGCACGGACCGCAGCCCTGCGCCGTGGCCCCTGGCACACGGGTAAGTGCGCGCAATCTCTTTTATAATGTTCCCGCGCGGCTAAAGTTTATGAAAAGCGCTCGGGCCGAGGGCGCAGCAGTTACCGACACCCTCACCCGCCTGGCAATCGGCCACCCCCAGGTAGGCGTGCGTCTCCATCTTGATGGGCGACAAACGCTCGATCTTGCGCCTGAACAACGGGTACAAGAGCGGCTCGCAGCATGCCTGGGGCGAGATGTAGCCGAAAGCTTACTGGCGGTAGAGGGGATGAGTGATGCCACACAAATTCATGGCTTTGCCGCCCATCCACGCCACGCCAAGCCCAGCGCCAAAAAACAATTTGTCTATCTCAACGGCAGACCCATTAATGATCGCTTGCTGGTGGCGGCTATTCGCGAGGGCTACGCTGGCTTCCTAGAACCCCGCTTACACGGAGTCGTCGTACTATATATCGACACCGATCCCAGTTTGGTGGATGTGAATGTGCACCCCACAAAAGCGGAAATTCGCTTTCGCCGCCAGGGAGAAGTCTTTGCCTTGGTGCGGGATGCTATCAATAAGGCTCTGCGAGCTGAAAGCGGGGGCTTTCAGCTTACTGGAAACTCCAGCCCGGGAGGGACTGCCGATGCCAGCAGTTCCGTACGCCGGCATCTGGTTCGCCCCCTCCCCACAGCCCCAAGCACCCCGCCTCCTGCACCAACCTGGCAAGAGCGCTTTCTCCCCCAAGAGCCCCATACCCCAAGCCCCTCTCCCACGATTCAACCTTCAGCAGCAGAAACCTCTGCGCAGCCTCCCCCCCGCCGCCTCGGCGAAGGAGACATCAGCGAAGCCTTACCGCCGTCGCCCACTCCCAGCCCAGAGGTCACCAACCAGCAACTTGACCTTCCCGGCATTCGCCAGGTCTTTCAAGTGAATGACATGTATGTTGTCGTCGAAACGGATGACGGAATACGCATGATTGATCAACATGCCCTGCACGAAAAAGCCCTCTACCTGTGCCTTGATCCACGGGTCCGAGATTTTGAACGTGGCGGACGTCAAGAATTATTGATCCCCACCACCGTTGAATTAGATGCCAGTGAAATAGCCACGGTGGAAGAACATTTACCTGCCTTGGCTGAGGTGGGCATTGAGGCGGAAATATTTGGCCCGACACAATTAATCGTGCGTGCGTTTCCTGCTGCTTTGGGAAAGATTTCCTGGCAACATTTCTTTAACGAACTTGCCGCCCAAGGTCCAGGACGCAATGCCGTTGAACGGCTACGTGAGCGCCTGGCCCATCGCAAGGCCTGCACCTCGGCGATCAAAGCCGGACAACGTCTTTCACGGGCCGAAATGCTAGAGCTCGTTCACCTCCTCTACAGTCTTGAGCGCATGGAGCACTGCCCACACGGCCGACCAACTACCCTCGACCTGAGCTGGGGCGAACTCGAACGCCGCTTTCAGCGCTAGTTCGCTGCGTGCGGCATAGCACAGGGCACCTTAAGAAAACACGGCCAATGTGCCCAATGCAGTCACTAGAACTGCCTTCACATAAGCTTCTTCAATAATACTTTTTCGACCCGAAAATTCTAGCGCTGTTGAGCATGTGTTTAGGATAGATGGCCTTCTTGGATGGATGTTTTATGAATGAAACATCCCTTATTGTTACACTGTAACAAATGAGGCCAACTTTTGACTGAACCACACAAGGGGCTCTATCATGCGTAAACAATGGACCATTGGAAAAAAACTCATCACCGCCTTTTTATCCATGGCTCTCATTGTCTTTGTTCTTGGTAGCCTGGGCTACTACGGGATGCGACAGAGCGAACGAGCCATTGAAGAGATCGGGGTCGTACGCCTACCCAGCGTACAAAGCGTTATGCAGATGACTTGGCATATGGAGGAAATCTCCGGCTCCATGCGCAGCCTCCTTAATGCAGATAACTCCCCAGAAGTGCGTCAATATTATTATGAGGCGATAGAACGTAGTCGCCAAGCCTATGCCCGGGCGCGAGACGTTTACGAGCCACTTCCGCAAAGCGATGATGAGGCAGTAGAATGGCAAGGCTTTACCCAGGCCATCGATCGCTGGACTTCGCTCAATGATCAACTGCTGCGTCAAAACCGTGCTTTAGATGCCATTGACATCCTTAATCCCGACGAACTCCTTAGTCAATTACAGCGCTTTCGCGGCGACCATTACGCCCTTGAAGTACGGGTTGCCAACATGATCCTTCTCGGAGAACGTTTTAGTGGCGGAGAAGACGCCACGGCCTGCAATTTCGGTCGCTGGCTGCAGGGTTTTTCTACCGAAAATAGCGATATTACTGCCGCCTTACGCAATATAGTCAGGTCCCACAACGCCTTCCACCAGGCCGTAGCCACCATTCGCGAACACTATGAGGCAGGTCGCGAAGACCAAGCACAGCAGGCCTTTGCAGACGATATGCAACCAGCAGCACGTGCAGTATTTGCCGGGTTTGATCAATTAATTGCGTTGGCCCAAGATGCCGAGGAATTACAGCAGGGAATTGCCGATCGCACCATGGGCGAGGCACGCGACCTGCAGGCCACGGTTATGGGGCACCTGAGCCGCATCGTCGCGATCAACCAAGACATTGCCAATACTGCGGTAGCTGGCGCGACTGCCCAGGCTGCCTTTCTTCAGACTTTCAATCTCATTGCCTTAGCTGTCGGCGTTGTTCTCGCCGTGGTTCTGGGCTTATTGATGAGCCGCTCGATTGGCTCTGCCCTGCGACGCATTATCGACAGCCTGGGAAGCGGCGCCGAACAAGTGACGTCAGCCTCAGGGCAAGTGTCGCAAAGCTCACAGGCCATGGCCGAAGGCGCTAGTGAGCAAGCCGCCAGTTTGGAAGAGACTTCCGCGAGCCTTGAGCAAATGGCGGCAAGTACTCGGCAAAACGCCGACAACGCTGGTCAGGCTGACCAAATGGGCAAGGAGATGCTGGCTGCAGCCAACCAAAGCCAAGAATCCATACGGCGTCTGATTAAGGCCATGAATGAAATCCAGCAAGGCGCGAGCGAAACGGCCAAAATCATCAAAACCATTGATGAAATCGCCTTCCAGACCAACATACTAGCTCTCAATGCCGCAGTGGAGGCGGCCCGTGCGGGTGAGGCGGGCAAGGGCTTTGCCGTGGTCGCAGAGGAGGTTCGATCCTTAGCGCAGCGGAGTGCCGAAGCAGCGCGTAATACCGCCGAATTAATTGAGGGCAGCCAAAGTAAGGCCAATAACGGAGTCAGCGTTTCTGGGGAGGTGGAAGAAGTATTGGCCAAGGTGGTTGATAATATTACCCGTTCAGCGCAATTAATTAGCGAAATTGCCAGCGCCTCCCATGAACAATCACGCGGCATTGATCAAATAAATCAGGCCATGGCGCAAATGGATCAAGTCACCCAAGGCAATGCCGCCAATGCCGAAGAATCTGCTTCTGCCTCGGAAGAATTAAGTGCACAGGCTGAGGAGCTGCGGGAAATGGTGTTGGTGCTGACCGCCATGGTGCGAAGCGATGTGGGCAGCGAACATGGGTCACACCGGCGCCCAGCAGTGAACACACAACATCACAGCCATAAGCAGGCCTCGACTCAGAGCCCCGCCCTACCCGCGCCTCAGGGGCAAGCCAAGGCAAGCCCTAAGCCGCACGATGTGGCGAGCAAAAAAGTGGCGAGCAGAAAAGCCGAACGATCGGCCATCCCCTTTGACGATGACGAAGACTTTAAGGACTTTTAAGGTACCCAAGCTCGTGGAAAATAGCCGGAAACACCCCCACATTCCACACCCATCAACCACTCATGCCAGCCAGCCGCAGTGAAGCGCACTCCTTCAGCCAACTGCGTCCTTACACACGATGTGCCGGTGCAGCCAGATAGAGACAGGCATGGGTGGGCTGTGGTTACGGGTTACGTGTGTAAATGCGGCAGAGAATAAAAAAAGGGATGATGTCGCGGCTTTAGGCAAAGAGATAATCGGCCTTCACTGCTGCCATAAATCGCGATAGCGCAGTCCCTGGGCCCACAGATAGCTATGCAAAGCGCTCAATTCACTCAGCACCACAATCGGCAGTGCATACCACAGCCAATGCAGGGACCATATCCCTAAGGTGATGGTGACATGATCTCCTCGCTGCACATGCAACCACACAAGCGCCAGCACCACAAAGGGCAACGGGCCAGCACACATGAGCAAACGTCGGGTATCACGGCCACAGTACCACGGAAATATGAGCGCGTAGGCAGCAATATACATACCCACAATAAGCACAGGAATGCTGAGCGATGCGGGCATATTCATCACGCTCAGCATGGTTGATGCACACAAGCAGGATCAGCAGCAAGACACTGGGATATCACTCGACCCCCACGACCCGCACCCGATAGTCGGAAAGATCACCTTCAAGATCGCTAAACAAAAATTCACCGTCGCCATCACTGGTGGTTTCGGCTACCATTTCATCCATATAGAAAAGACGCACGGTTACTCCAGCTTGACGCTGCCCCTCATCTTCGACAAAGCCTTGAAGATGGAGACCCGGGTCTTCGCTAGGATCGGTATCATCATCTCCTGATCCCGATCCGCCACAGCCCACACCGGCGAACAATATAACACCCGCACACAGCAATAAAAAGCACCGCATTGTACATTCCTTCCTGATAATAATCACCTTGGGTTAACGGCCATTCATCAAGCGCTCTACGGCGCGCACCGTCTTGGGAATCATCCGTGTCAATTCTTGACAACCATCCTTTGTAATCAAGAGATCGTCCTCGATGCGAATGCCGATACCCTCTTCAGGCAGATAGATGCCAGGCTCATTGCTTATAATCATCCCAGGCTGTAAGGCTTGATCGGGGTTGGTGCCAGGGTCATGGACATCCATGCCTATCTGGTGACTAAGACCATGCATGCGGGGAAAACCTGCGTCGAGAATGGGCTGCCAGGCAAGTGCGTTGAGCTCACGCAGGGTAATCCCAGCTCGGGCATGGCGTCGTCCCAAAGCATTCGCCCGCAGCACCAATTCATACAACTCACGAAAGCGTGGCTGATCAAAGCGCCCATGCTGCGGCACCGTGCGCGTCACATCCGCACAATAGCCCGACCAAGTAGCACCGCTATCGATTAACACTGGTGCTCGCCGCTGCAAAGGGCCATCATTGTATTTATAATGCAAGGTGGCGGCATGCACTCCAGACCCAACAATGGGCTGGAAGGCGAGATGCTCGTAGGCAGGATTGAGATAGTGCTGCACCAATTCGGCAGCCACTTGCGATTCATAACGAAGGTGGGGAATACGCGGCAGGGTAGCACGTAAACCCTTCCAGGTAATGGCAATAGCTCGCTTATGCAGAGCCACCTCGTCGGCATCTTTGACTAAGCGCAGGGGCACCAGGGCTGGCTCGGCATTGATCACCGTCACTCCCCGCAGGCGACGACGCCAACGCTGGGCCTCTTGTGCCTGCCAACCGGGCTCACGGTCTCGCCACAACAAGCCCAAGCGGTTGCCCGACTGGGCGATAGCCCGATCCAGAGCAGGTCGCAGATCCTCCAAGGGGGCCACCGCATCAACACCATAGGCACGGCGCGTAGCGGGCGTGGGCTGCAGACGGTCACCATCCCACACCACTTTGGACGGGTCTCCCGTCTCGAGAAACAGCGTTGCCTGGGGTTTTTGCGCAGGATTCAACAAGAGCACTGCCCCTGGCGCCATGCAGCCACTCATCCAGGCAAACCAGGGGTCCTGGCGGTGCTTTCCGGCCACGGGGGTAAGGTCCAGGACAGGGTCTGACCATGGCGCAGCGAATACCAGGATAGGCATCGGACCATCGCTATGATCGGCGCATGCACGCAGCGCCTGACGCCGACGACGGCGATAGGTAGCCAACGGCAAGGGAGGGATCGCCATACACATATCCTTTCCACGCATAAGAATCCATCGCCAAGAGCATGGCGCAGAAACAGGCCAAGAAGCGCGCTATTCGCCCGATGTTCCAGGCCGCTGGGACTCTTTACACATCTGATCACACACCTCAATAACACGCTGGAAGTGCGCCTTGGAAGTAAAGGATATGGTAACGCTGCCCTTGCCACTTCCCGTTTCTTTAATCTTGACGGGCGCACCAAAGAGACGGTAGAGGTTCCCTTCAAGCTCTCGGATCGCACTATTTACCGGCTTGGACGGACCGCGTGTGGCACGACCCCACTGTCGGCACTGGCGCTCGGTCTCACGCACCGACCAACCCTCCTCCACCGCCCGCTGGGCAACTTCCGACTGCGCGGCAGCATCAGGCAAGCCCAAGAGGGCCTTAGCGTGCCCCATGCTCAGACGACCATTGGCGAGATCATCGCCCACCGCCCGAGGCAACTGCAATAAACGTAAGGTATTCGTAATTGACGAGCGATCCTTACCCAGACGCACCGCCAGTTCTTCGTGACTGAGTTCATGATCATCAATCAAAGCGCGATAGGCCTGCGCCAACTCAATGGGATTGAGGTTTTCGCGCTGAATGTTTTCCACCAAACGCAACTCGGCAATATGGCGAGGGTCCTCCTCCCCGCGCACGACCACGGGAATTTTCTCCCAACCAAGCTTACACACCGCCCGCCAACGCCGCTCACCAGCCAATATTTCATAACCCTCACCACGGCGCATCACCACCACAGGCTGCAATAAGCCGTGCTGACGAATACTGCTGGCAAGCTCCTCCAAGGACGCTTCATCGAAATGATGGCGCGGATTATCCCCAGGTGGCCGCAGTAAGCCAATATCGATTTCACCAGAGGACTGTTTTTGCTCAGACGGGGAGCGACGCGTACTGGTGCGGGCCAAGACATTGGCCAAGGATTGACCCAAACCAGATTGCTGATCGGCATCAGACATGGAGGAACTCCTTGGTAGCAGCACAGTAAGCGAGGCTCCCCGGCGAAAGAGGAGCATGTTCAATAATAGTTTGACGATGGCTTGGAGCACTGGCCAAGGCCACATCACGCGGAATCATCGCCTGCATCACCTGATCACCCAAGTGACGGCGCACGTCACTGGCCACATCACGGCACAAGCGCAAACCATCATCGTACATACACAATAAAATGCGCAGACGCTCTGGCCGTTGATAGCCGTCCTCGCGTAACGCCGACACTTGAGCCAAGATCTGCCCCAGGCCTTCTAAGGCATAATACTCCGACTGTATGGGAATCAGTAATTCATCACTGGCCACCATAGCAGCAGTCGCCACCCCCTGCAGACTCGGTGGGCAATCAATAACAATATGATCGAAATCTGCATGCAGGGGCTCTAAAACCTGACGCAGCCGCGAGCGCTCATGAAAATCCGCCGCCGGCATGACCCATAAATGCTCTCGCCCCGTCACCACAGGATGACCCGGATCTGCCTCTTCCAAAGCACCATCAGCCGCCAGCACGGAAATACTATTGCCTTGCGAGTCGCAGTCAGCCACCAAGGTACGATGACCAGCAAGGGCAAGATAAGCAGCCAAAGCTACCGCCGAGGTAGTTTTTCCCACTCCCCCTTTTTGATTTGCCACACAGGTCACACGCGCCATGGGGGCACTATCGTCTCACCGACACAAGCGCAAGACGCAACTTCCACAGCCGATCAAGGGAATCGACACCACACGTATTGCCTCGGGCATAGCTAATCAAGAGCTAATCAAGGACACGCACCGTGTCCCGCAATACAACCCTCACCCGGCACCAAGTGACCCCGCCCTATCGATCATACTGCACACGTCATTTTACTCATCGCCCGCACATACTCGCAACCGCTACCCCCTTTGCCCCTTGCCTCCGCACACACAAAACTTCCCAGAGTATCTACATAGGCCACACCCTCTAGGAACACGAACGGAAGCGCTGGCGAAACATACACCCAAGCCGCACACCGAATGGCCACTCCCCCCACAGGGCGTATAGGGGCGACCCGCCAGGAAAAGAGTGACCGCTGCACAGGACGCCAGGGTGGCTCAAAGCTCACCTTGGGTAAGGAGCCCCCGTTTCGGGGGGATGCCTTTAGCGCAAAAAAAGTGGCCTATTTTAGTTAGGGCATTTTTGCCGGCCGATCAGGAAATCGGCAATCGCGGGGGCCTGCCTTGAGCCGCCCTGCACAGGACGCAACTCGTCGGCGAACAAAAAACACGGCCCTTGTGATGGAGATAGCGCTGACGGGGATGGGGAGATCAACACTCTCTTGAGAGACAAAATGAGATCCCCTCCACCGCGCCACCAGACTGAAGCACTCAACCACAGCAGCCAGCGCCCGAGAGCCCAACCAGGCACCAGAACCCCATCAGTTTTCACCACTACACAACGCCTCACAACAAGTCGCTAAATGAGTCCACCTTCGCGCCAATAATACAGTAAGCCACCCCTAAACCCACCTGAATTAACAGCTTATAGCTAAGCAACACCCACTGTTCCACGTGGAACTACGGCCACCAGGAATCGGTGCCCATACAACCCTCTCCCCCCAACCATACCTCCGCACGGAAGACACGGGTCGGCCAGCACCCTCCATGTTCCACGTGGAACCCATGCCACTCGCCATACCAACCACCCCACAGAACGCGAGTCGAGCCAGCCGTTCCACGTGGAACATGCCAGCCAGCCATGCTGTCAGAAGAACGAGTCCACCCATGCACCCCGCGCCATCACCACCGCCAAGCCTCACACTACTAGCCCCAAGAAGCACACGAGTTCCACGTGGAACACCCCCACACCAAGCACATTCCATCAGCTATTCGCCGTCATCTCATCGGCAAACTTCCACCACTGCGCATTCCCACGCCCGTACAGTAGAGAACAATGATGAGGGCCGCAATATCCAGTACCGTCTTTGCGAAGAACAGAAAATAGAAAGCGGCCCCTTTCCGGCGGATAGAAACTTTATGCTGTTGATCGTTTTGAAACTGCGTTAAAGATATTACTGATGTGTTATTTTGATAGTGGATTAGGTTTTTGGTCAGCGGCGGACAACAGAAATTGTATAGAATAATCCATATAATATGGATGGACGAGCACAATTAATCCAAATACTACGGCGATAGTTTATTGTCCATCCGTTCATCATAAGCCATGTATCTATATGGCTTTACAATGGCAGCGAGGCATACTAAAGGGCGGAAAATACGAATAGACCCGCCATCACAGCTCCACAGGGCCGAAAGCAACCATATTACGCACCGAAAAAGCGCGCAGAGACATAGGCAAAACGTTAATAGTTTATAAATCAAGAAACGGGGGGAGGGCAGCAACGCGAGCAACCAACAGCCGCAAGGCCTGGCTATAGTGCGGGGTCTCGCCAGATTAGGAGATGTCCCGCCACATAGAGGGGTGACTCGCAACATTCAGCGAACCCCATTCAAAGGAAGGACTGCTACACCCATCCACATCTGAATCGTGCGATGCAAGTCGTCACAGCTTAAGCCCACATTGATCCCGCGCACAACTCTCAAGGCGGGTCACCGACCTGCCTTCCGATCCAGGCGCCGATGAGCACAGCGCACACGGCGACAACTCAGACAGCAAGCGAGCGAAGCGCACACCCGGAGAGTCGCCCTGCGGTGGAGCAGCCAACGTTCGAAAGCGCCAACGAGCAATGTGGGCCTCACCTAAATAGGGGGGGGGGGCGACGGCCTTGGAACGAATTGAGCCAGCGCCATACAAGTCGCCGTATCCCAGCCACGTTGATCCCGCGATCAACGTTTTGGGAGGGACACCGTCCCACCCTTGTAAGTTGCTTTTCAAGCCTCTGGCTGGGGTGATAATCCCAGCTCCGTGCTAAGCGCCGACAAGCACAAAGCGCGCTGCGAGAAGCGAAGCGAAGCCCCGGAGAGTCGGGTCATGGTGGAGCAGCCAACACTCGAGAGCACCAAGGAGCGAAGCGACCGACCGCCGAGGG
>REDP01000204.1 GCA_007693455.1 Planctomycetota bacterium
GTGAGCTAGCTTGGACCCGATTCTTTGACGATAACGCTATGATTCAGGCATCCAATGGTCGCAGCATTAGCCATGGCTACGGAGCAGCTTTACCAACGGTACCTACGGAGTGGTGGTTCACTAAACCATTCGAAGTCTCCCATCGCACCCGGCAAATGGTAATTTGGAGTGCCCCCTGGCAGTCCTATGAAGACTTCGAATCGGCGGTGGCTGCTCCGGTAGATTTTAGCCACCTTGCCCTTGACCACAAGAGAACTAGTAGCTCCTTTGTCCTACGGTTCCGGCCTGAGACCAATCAATTCGCCCACCCTGAAGAACGGGTTGCCTTTGCTAATCCCGCCCGGGATGCCACCGTTTATCGCCCGCCACCCGATGATCACGTGACTCCTCAAGGCACTGATGCCCGTGTCATAGCTGATGGCGATACGGAGATCGATATGTCGTTTCGCAATATTCGTTACAGCTTTGCCGGAGGCTCGAGTGGGGGGGGGGATAATCGCACCATGATATGGGCTGCACTGGGCCTCTGGGGGGCAGACCGCAATGGCAATGGGCGCTTTGATCGAGGCCCCCTACCCGCCAACCAAAACATTCGCGCGATGGAGGTGGGCCGCTATGTCTTCTACGATCCGGTAATGTGGGTACCCACACGATAAGGCATGGAAACAGGAGTAAAGATATGTTGCATCGCATCCAGAAAAAAATGCCAATCCGCCTACGCGGGTTTACCCTGATCGAGGTCATGATTGCTATCGCCTTGGGTTCTATGATTATGATTATGGCGATCCTCGCGGTGCGCGCATCCATGGATGCATTGCGCACCTTAGAACATCATGCTCGCGTAAATGATGCCATCCGCGTCGGCTGGATGGCCCTCGCTGATGATATGGACTACTGGCGTTCCCATGCCGATGAAGAGTACCCATATGGCCGTGGCTTTATGCGCGAAGGGCCAGATGCATCCGGTGGAGGGGACCCCAAGCGGCCATTCCGAGAATGGGTGCCTGCCTCAGACACCCCCAGCCGCGAACGCGGGGGAATGATTGATCCCTCTCGTCCCGGTGCCTATATCCTCAGTGGCCATCTGCCGGCGATAATTGGATCGTTTTCAGCAAGGGTTCCCGCCTCTGGGCACCTTGGGGACTATCAATTATTTACCGATGAGGATTATGATACATTCAATGCTCGCCGGAAAGAAGCTGATGAGGGAGGGGCTAATGCCTTTCCCCTGCTCACCCGTTCGTGGCGCTTAATGACCAATCTCTGGGAGGGCCCAGATCCTTTAACCACCTTTCCAGTAACCCGCGACAATCTCATTGATGTCAACAATAAAGAAGCATTCCGCATCGAAGGAGAGGCTGGCTGGGAAACCTATTATAATCATACCGTCGAGCAGTGGAATAATATTCGCGGCGTAGCGAGAGGTGAATTAAAGGTTTCCCTGTCCCTGCCGAAGGGCTGGGCACCGAGAACCATCATGGGTGATTGGCCTTCGTTAGCGAATTACGAGCGCAGCGTAGGATTGGGCGCCGACGAACCCCATCTGCAGGCCGTCCAGCGCGCCGCATTTCGCAACCTTGGGCATGTGGGGGTGGCAAGTTATGCCCCGCCTGGTGCCGGAACCCTGATCGCCGAACCACCAGACAACCTCTTTGATCGGACCATCTGGGCCCCAGATTTTACCAGCGCGGCTATGCCCCATCCACGCAGTGTTCGCCAGGGAGCAGTGCCGGGGTCACTGACCGGTGCTGTTCGCGACCCATTGGGAAGTGCCGATGCTGCAAATGATTACATTACCGGCATGCCCGGATCGGGGGTAATGTTGCATGTGGCGCCAATCCCCGTTCAATGGCACATCCATGCCCATAGTAACTGGATTACTTCCCACATTCAGCTTGACAATCGAAGAAATCTTAGCCTGCGAAATCTCGCTACTTTTTCCTTAATCGGCACCTTCCGGGCCTATTCGGGCTCTTCTCAGCCCTGGCGCACCATCACCCCGGCAAGCAATCTCGCATCCGGCAATATGAAAATCATGCTTATGGATTATGAGCGAGCCACGGGTGCAATTTTCGGTCATAGCTCTGGCTCCCAAACCATGGCGTCCTCACCCACCGGCTTTATTTATGCCAATCGTCTGGATTACGAAGGTGATGCCTGGACTGCAGGCCCCTTGCTGGAAGACTTTTATCGTGATCCCCAACGACGGCTATGGGCAGACCAAGCCATGGACTTTAGTTTCGAGTTACGGTCTGCTAGCCACTGGGCTCGTGACCGCAATGTCTTAAGCGGTCGCAGCTATGCGCTCATGCTTGAGCGCCATATTGTCTGGACCGATCACCTGCCCTCTGGCCCTACCGATGCCCTATTGGCCCCAGTATCGCTGCCGGGTGATGACGTTCGCATGCAGACCGGCATCGTTCGCTGGCGCCAATCGGGTAAGGACCGCGGATTGGGTTGGCTGCGAGTCACCGATGCCAAAGGCGAGCAGATTACCATTGGCCTACCGGTAATGGGGACCACTTATCGTGGTGCTCGGGAATTCTGGCAACTCGACCAGGCAATGAAGTCTGACTGAGAGGATATTATTATGCTTATGAAATTTGGGTCATCGCCAGCGTCGCAAAGTTGGGCTAAGGGTCCGGTACGGCGGGGAAGCCTGCTTATTTTAGTTGTGGGACTCGCCGCGTTGTTGGCTGTCACTGCAACGGCAGTCCTTTTACGCGTTCAATCCGATGGTCGCGCCAATCAGGTGGTAGTACAGGACGCTCAGTGCCGACTAGCCTTGACTGCGGCCATGCATTTCCTCTTGGAAAGCAGCCGTATCGGTTGGCATGCCTCCGAAGAAGCCTATGGGTGGGTGGATATACGCGATGGCCAGCCTGGGCCGCGCACCTTGACCAATAACACCCTGCCGACCAGTGGCTGGCCAGCCCTGGGCAGTCATTTTCGCGGAGACCTGTATGCCTGGGAACAGCCGCCCTATGCCATGGAGAACCGGCCGGTGGTGGCGCCGGTGCCGTGGAGGGAGGGTCGGATTGTGGTGGGTGAACATTTGAGCACGGCCTTGGCCGGAGGAGGTCGGCTGAAAATCGAAGGCGGATACCACGAATCGCAAACAAATTGGCTTGGTTATACGGACGACACAGGTCGTATCCTAGCCGTTCGCATATCTCCTAATAAATCATCGGCGATAGGGAGATCCGGATCGGTCACCATCACTCTGTTTACGGACAACGAGCATACCGAACTGCTCGGATCAGTGTCTTTTATGCCGTCCAACTTGGTTATGGGTGAGGACTTGACGATCACGACACACATGCCATTTAGTGGTGCAGGGCGATTTTATGCGCAAACGATCGCTGATGACACCAGAGAGATCAGTATATTTGTTGATGTCGACTATGAACTTGATGTAGAGCCCTTCGATGCTGACTACGATCTCTTTGACAGCAGTGCGCATGCCGATGATTTTGACCCCAGGGACAATCCCCGATTGAATCGGGATCTCATGCGTGGTTTTTTAGAGCGCACGCCCTGGGCAGATGGTGCATGGAAAGAAGAAGACATGGAGCACCTACGGAATATATGGGCGGCAAATATGGAACAGGCTTATGAGGCAGTGGCCCGTAGTCGTCCCGCAGCCAATGACTGGAGTAGTTTTTCCGCAGGAAATCCACGGCCACGTGGCGAGTCCCTAGGGCGAGGCTGGTTTCGAATTTACCGTGAAACCGCAGCGGAATCACAGGCCGATGGGTTTTTGCCCGGTAGCACCTTCATTATTACCGTGGGCGCTGGTGGCACCAGAGGTTTCCGCGATTGGAATGAAGCCTCTTCTCATCCAGGCAATAATCCATTTCCCTCTCAGGCGGTATTCAATGCCCTGCGACAGGCCGAACGATTACAATGGTATCGGGTACGTTGGGTGCCACAAATTGGAGGTGGCTTGGAATCAGTTTGGCGACAGTGGCCTTCTGAGATCGTGGCAACGTCGAACAATAATCGAATTGATGTGAATGCCTATGCCGGATATACAGATGGTGCGGCTAATAACCCGGTATGGGGTGAAAATCTCCGCCGGCGGCGGATTTATGATCGTCTTTTAACCAGCTTGCTGACGAATTTAGATCCTTCCGCCCAACATACCGATGCTTTTTTCAGTCCGCGTCAGGGTGGATCCATCGACTGGGTCTATCGACTTGCGGAAGAACCTCGTACTCCAAGTGGGGATCTCAGATGGTAAATGCATGGTGTTCAAATTGGCGCTTCAGCAGTAGAGGTTTCACCTTAGTTGAAATGCTGGTCGTCATCTCCATTATTGTTACCTTATCAGGCCTTTTAGTTGCCGGAGCTAGCGCCCTCAGGGGCAGCCAAAAGCGAACTCAAACCAACATGATTATGGCCATAACCTCAAATGGAATGGAGCAGGTGGCCCTTCAGCGTGGTGGTGCGGTAAGCGGAGCGCCCCATCCTCTACATGCCCTTGATGAAGACCAGAGGTCAATAAACGCTCCTCACCTTGCCGGATTAGGGATGGCATCCGTGCGCGTTCTTGGTGTGGCCGGCCGTAGATTAACCACCTGGGTTGACGATGGCAGTGTGCAGGTCGACCGCGAACGGGATGAAGGTGATGTTTACCACGGAGATGTATGGTACAACGCTTGGGCTCGTTCGGTGCGCTCATCCCTGGGAGACAGCATGGATCGCCTTGCCGAACTCGGCGCCCTGCGGGCTCCGCCGCTTATTCCCGTAGCTCAGGCAGTGGATCGTTTGTGGCTCATGGATAGTAGGTTGCGCTATTATCCCGGTGCTGATGGGGCTGGGACAGGCAGTTCGTGGCAGCCGGGGCGCGTGCAATACGATGGTCAATGGCTGCCCTATACTCTACCTGGGCCAGCGGTGGTGGATGCTTGGGGCACTGAAATCCTCCTCTATCAAACCGAAAATGGCCTAACCGGGCTTATGTCAGCTGGGCCTGACGGTAGTTTCCGGCGCCTACCAGGATCATCTAATAACGATGCCGAATCCGATAACATCCTTCTTTTTGGAGATTGAAATGCCGATCCTGCGTGGTCGCCCACAGCTTGCTTTTACATTAATCGAGCTATTAGTAGTTGTTCTGATCGTGCTCATTCTCGCTGGATTGATTGTCGGATCAGCGTATCCGACAATCCGTTTCAACGCCATGAAAAATGAAACTAGCAGGCGCGTAAGTAATATCTTAACCGGCGCCCAAATGTTCCAGGTTGATGATGGAGATCGTATCGAAGCGCTAATTCGCGTAACCACCGGCAGGGATTTGCGCCTGCGCACTCTGCGACAGGTGATTACTGAAGCAGTGCGTCATGAGACCGGCGAAAGCGCACTCGCCTACTTCCCTCCCAATTTCCCGGTAGATCAACTGCCTCCCAATTTACGCACCCGACAATGGGCGATTGGCCCCCACCGGATAAGAACACGCGGTACACAAATGCCTTCATCCCTACTCTTGCCCGGACGCGGCTTAGAGTTTCATATAGCTTTTCATCATCGGCAATTGCCCATCGATGAAGTAGATGGTCAACCCCAGCCGACCTTCGACCTTTGGGGCCCAGTGGTTCAATCCATGGTCAATGCTTACACCAAACCCTTATTTATTCCAGAGGACTCAGCTAACTTTCGAGATCAAAGGGACAGAAGGCAAAATTTCCAGGTTCGTCACTATACCGATTCTCCCATTGGTGAATCCTTAGATGCCACTCTCGAAGTCATGCCGGCATACGATTGGCGCAGCAATGATGCGAATCCAGCCGGGTGTAGTTATCGCCTGGCATGGCCAAATCTCATGGAACTCCGGAAGCTCGTTGATAACCGAGTTGTTTACGAGCAGCAATCATGGCAATGGGGGCCACCCTGGCACAACGCCGGCCTGGGTGCATTGGCGACACCGATACTGCCTTTTCCCTGGGGTGAAAGCATTATCAGCCGAAATATCGATCGTGGAGACCAGGTGGCCCAGGTCCAGCCCCTGCATATGCGCGATATGAATCCGCTTATAACTCCGCAGATGCTTCTTTATACAGGAGTCCTGGCTGGTCATGACCAAGACGTAGATCGTTGGCGACAGGATAGAGATCCGCGACAAACCTGGAATGATACCTGGGGCAATCCCATACTTATGGCTGCAGCTGCTTATCATGCGCCGCGCTATGATTTCGTTGACACCGGCCCGTTTGCAGAGCAAGTTCAGGGTCATTTTGGTGGAGGCGGCGGGCGCAAGCTAATTAGTAACGAATTGCATGGTGGGCGCGATTTCTTATACCGCAAATCCATGGAGATCTATGGTGCAGCGCGAGGTGTGTATTTAACCGCAGGTGCTGTGGGTCCTGGAATTGCAGATTCGGATTTACCACATACCTGGGAAGCCGAAGAGGACCCTGAAGCCATAAAACAGCTTTGGACCTACATTACTGACCGATGCTTGCCGATCGAACACGACGAAGCTGGATGGAATTGGACTGAAAAAAGCTTTCTTAACCCTCCGCACCCCCCCCAGGATAGCCCCTGGGTGTCCATGAGAATATTTCCTGATTTCCTTCGCAACACCGAATCAAGGACCTTTAGCGCTCATCGCACAGATCCAACCTTTTTGGCGGCGCCTCAATTACTTCAATAGAGACATTGAAATGAATAATACTACAGTTTACTGTCTTCGCCGTAAACAAGCCTTCACATTAGTGGAAATGCTTGTCGTTGCTGCGATTATCGCCATCCTAACAAGCCTTCTGCTTCCTTCACTATCTGCCCTACGTGACCGGCCGCTTCGCATGCAGGCGGGCCGCGACCTTGACGGTTTTACGATGGCTATAAATCAATATATTATTGATTATGGGATCCTTGGTTCTGACAGCGATATGTACAGTCAGGAATTCCGCGACAGGCCCTTATTCTTCCTATTTTCGCAGCCATACAGTAAAGGTCAGCGTGAATATTTTGAGATCGACCGCATGCGGATGCTTTCTTTTAATGACGGTGCTGGCTACCAAAGTACTGCGGACCCAGAAAAGGCGGATAACCTTGCCGATCCCTGGGGAAACCCCTACGTATTCATTGTGCGAAATATTACTGGTCGACTGGGGTTGGCTCCAGATCAAGTTTGGATTTACACCTATGGGCGGGATGGTTCAGGTGTGAATGACGGCGCACAGGGTAGATATCTGCGCGTAAATTCGGGTGAATGGCGCACCACCTTCGGTGCTGATGCAGTCCCCGACGAATCCAAGTGAAGAACCTTAATGAGCTAAAGCGCATCTCTATAAACCCACCCCTGGGAACGTCGAGCCCCAGCTCGGCATTGATAACAAAGGACTTGTGAAGCAAGTTTGCCTAATTTGGTGAGTTTATAGAGAAGCCCACTGATTACGAGATTTAACTTAAGCAGAACCTTGTCTTTTTCTTATCGTAGCCGGTTTTGTGAAATCCAGGAATATATATCAGTTAAAAAGGTTATCGGCTTTACGTAAAGCCTCGGTGGATAGTTGGAGGTCTTCCTCGCTCGTGTAAACGCCAAGGCTGATGCGGGCGGTGGCGGGGATGCCGAAGTGGGCCATGGTGGGCTGGGCGCAGTGGTGGCCGGCGCGGATGGCGATGTTTTGGGCGTCGAGGATTTGACTAATGTCTGCCGGGTGGGCGCCGTGCATGGTGAATGAGAGTACGGTGGAGCGGGCCTTGGCGGTGCCGATGCGGGTAATGCTTGGGATGTCGGAGAGCATGGCTTCGGCCTGGGCATAGAGTTCTGCTTCGCGCTTGGCGATGCGTTCCATGCCGATGGAGTTAAGGAAATCGCAGGCGGTGGCAAAGCCGATGGCTTCGACGATGGGTGGGGTGCCAGCTTCAAAGCGGCCGGGGGGTGAAGCGTAGGTGGTTTTTTCAAAGGTGACTTTTTCAATCATCTCGCCACCGCCACGCCAGGGGGGCATGCTTTCTAAGACATCGGATTTCCCATAGAGGCAACCAATGCCGGTGGGGCCGTAGAGTTTATGCGCCGAACAGACGAGGAAGTCACAGTCGAGGGCGATGACGTCGATGGGCATGTGGGGGGCAGATTGGGCGGCGTCGATAAGAACCCGGGCGCCCACCGCATGGGCGGCGCGGGTGATCTCGGCCACCGGATTAATGGTTCCCAGGCTATTGGCAATGTGGATGCAACTAACCATTTTCACGCGCTCATCGAGGAGGCGGTTAAAGGACTCCATGTCCAGATTGCCTTGGCCATCCATGGGGCAGGCAATCAGTTCGGCTCCAGTAATTTCGCTAATGAGTTGCCAGGGCACAATATTGGCGTGATGTTCCATGGCGCTGACAAGAATGCGATCACCTGGGCGTAAATGGGACCTGCCCCAACTCCAAGCAACGAGATTGATAGCGTCGGTCGCGCCCATGGTAAACACGATATTTTGACCTTGGGCATTAAAGAAAGCGGCAACGGTATTCCGGGCTTCTTCGTATAATTGGGTGGCAATTGCGGAGCGGCGATAGAGACCGCGATGGACGGTGCCATATTCGTGGCGCAGGAAGTGATCCATGCGCTCGATGACACTGATATGTTTTTGAGCAGTTGCAGCGCTGTCGAGATAAACATATGGCCGCCCCTTTTGGGAATCATCCAGGCCTGGAAACTGCCCCCGCAAGGCAGTCATATCGGCAAAGGGATCGGCGACTAGGTTCATGCTGGATTGTCCGTAACAAGATGGAGAGCCAATTGCTGAGAAGCTAAAGAGCGGGCCGGGGCTAATGAAAAGCTGTGAGCGATTTCCCCTAGGAAACCTTCAATTAAGAGTTGCATGGCTTCATTCTGATTTAGCCCGCGACTACGTAGGTACCACAATTCATTGCCATCTGGGCGAGCGATAGCGGCGCCATGGGTTGCCGTAACCTCGTCAGCTTCAACTTCTAATTGAGGGCGACCACCCATTAGGCCCTGATCATCTAGGATAAGGCTACGGCAGAGTTGGGCTGCATGGCTATCGTCGGCACCAGGGAAAATTTTGGTTAAGCCGTCGAAGGAAGCCCGGCCGCCTTCACTAATGACTTGCTTGAATAATTGATTGCTCTCCGTTTTAGGGGCACGGTGATTCATCTTTAGGTAGTGGTGATTTTGCGCATTGCCCCGCACTTGGCAGCCGGACGCAAGGGATGCGCGCGCCCCAGGTTCAAGGAGGTGAACCTGCCAGCAATGCCGAACCAGTTCGCCACCGCGTCCAGCATGGTGCCACTCTGTCTCTGCGTCGGCATGGACGCTGATATCCTTGTGGACGTATAGTTGGCCAAGGAGGGATTGGCTTTGACTGCTGAATTCAATTTCATCGATGCTTAGTCTACCACCCGCCTCTACGGCCACTTCGAGTCCCACTGATGATCGGGCCAAGGGGCTGATTAAATGAATAAGCAGAATCTGTACGCTGGCACCCTGCTTTACCGTTATGCGACCCCGCCACGCGCTACTGGGATCGGTGGCAAGGTTGAGGATGATCAGCGGCTGAGAAACCGGTGCATCAATGTGACATTCCAAACCCGAGCGCATATCCGCGAAGCTCCAGGCTTCGCTAATGTCGCTGAGGTGAGGTATGCGACGTGCCCAAGATTCCACCAAGGGATCACCATTAACGCTGTCACCGGCAATCCCGCGAATGGTAACCCCGGCTGGTAAGGGGGGACTCGCTTCCGGATCCCAGGTGCCATTGGTAATGACCATCCCCGGTTCTGAGGATTTTCCGACCGGTACCACAATGCCTCGAGCGTTATCTTGACTTTCGTTAATGGCTGCAGATTTATCCTTAGGCAATGTGGCCAGGGGCCCGCAGTCCACATAACGCCAGGCCTCAAGTTTCGGTGTTGGGAGTCCCATGCTTATTGCCTGGTGATAAGCGGCATTTCGCAGGGCATTGAAGCTAACGGCGGTTGAGGTATTCACGCCATAACTCCCTCATAGCCCTTGGCTTCCAATTCAGCGGCTAATTCTGGACCACCGCTGCGGACAATTTTTCCATCAGCAAAAATATGCACGACATCTGGGGTTACTAATTCAAGAAGTCGCTGATAGTGCGTAATCAGCACGATAGCTCTATCTGGTGAGCGATAAGCATTGATGCCATCGGCAACGGCACGCAAGGCATCAACATCTAGGCCAGAGTCGGTCTCATCAAGGATGGCGAGTTTGGGTTTAAGTATGAACATTTGCAGAATTTCATTACGCTTTTTTTGTCCGCCAGAGAAACCCGCATTGAGGTCGCGTTCAAGGAAGAGGGGGTCCATGCCGAGTTCCCTCAGGGTGTCTTTAGCCAGCGCCTCAAATTTGTCCGGATCGAGTTCGGCCTCTGCGCGGGATTTGGCGGCGGCGTTATAGGCCATGCGCAGGAAGGCAAGATTACTTACCCCCGGCACTTCAACCGGGTACTGAAAGCCGACAAAAAGGCCTAAGCGGGCCCGCTCTTCAGCTTCCAATTCGGATAAATCTACCCCATCGAGTAGAATCTCACCCCCTTGTTTAGTGTAGTCATCGTGGCCCAGGAGGACCTTGGTCAGAGTGCTTTTTCCTGATCCATTCGGCCCCATAATGGCATGAACTTCTCCGGCAGGAACGCTTAAAGACACCCCCTTTAGGATCGCAGTGTCTTCAAATCCGGCATGGAGATCTGTAATCGTGAGCATGGTGAAAAACTTTCTAGTCTGGCAATGTTAAAGAAAAAGGCCTTAGCCGACGGAGTGTTCAAGTTTGAGGGTAAGTAACTTTTGCGCTTCAGCCGCAAACTCTAAAGGCAGCACATCGAGCACTTCCTTACAGAATCCGGTAACCACCGCCGCAATCGCTTCTTCTTCATCGATGCCGCGAGACTTCAGATACCATAACTGATCTGCAGAGAGTTTCGAGGTGGATGCCTCGTGTTCGACAACGCTTGAGGCATTCCGACAATCGATGTAAGGATAGGTATCTGCCCGGCATTTTTTACCAACCAGCATAGAGTCGCACTGGGTGAAGTTGCGAGACCCGGTGGCCCGTTTGGCGATGGAGACTTGTCCCCGGTAGGCATTATGGGACAGATCTGCGCTAATTCCTTTGCTGACAATGCGGGAGCGAGTGTTTTTCCCGAGGTGAATCATTTTAGAACCGGTGTCTGCCTGCATATGGCCATTGGTGAGGGCCACGGAAAAGAATTCACCAACGGATTCATCGCCGATGAGGAGGCAACTGGGATATTTCCAGGTGATTGCCGATCCAGTTTCCACCTGCGTCCAACTAATCTTCGAGCGTTTGCCACGGCAGGCGCCGCGTTTGGTTACGAAGTTATAAACTCCGCCTTCGCCACTGTCTTTGTCGCCGGCAAACCAGTTCTGCACGGTGGAATATTTAATCTCGGCATCATCTAGTGCCACTAACTCTACCACCGCTGCATGCAATTGATGCTTGGATGATTGTGGTGCTGTGCAGCCTTCGAGGTAACTGACATAAGAGCCTTGATCGGCAATGATGAGAGTGCGCTCAAACTGGCCGGAATCTACATTATTGATGCGGAAATACGTGGATAATTCGAGGGGGCATCGGGTGTAGGGGGGGATATAGACAAAGCTTCCGTCGGAGAATACCGCTGAATTCAAGGCAGCGAAGTAATTATCACTAATCGGCACGACGCTGCCTAAATAGCGCTCGATGAGCTGTGGGAAGTCGCGCAGAGCCTCGCCAAAGGAGCAGAAAATTACCCCTGCATCAAAGAGTTTCTGCTGGTGGGTGGTGTGCACCGATACCGAATCAAATACTGCATCGACAGCCACGCCGGCGAGCTTTTTCTGTTCGTTTAAAGGAATCACAAGTTTTTCGAACGTGCGCAAAACCTCTGGATCTACCTCGTCTAAGCTATCGTAGGTGGGCTGTTTATCCTTTCCGCCATCGCGTTTCGGCGGAGCGGAGTAGTATTGTACCGCCTGATAGTCAATGGGGGGATAATGGACGCTTGCCCATTCGGGCTCTTTCATCTGCTGAAATTTCGCGAATGCCTTAAGGCGGAAATCGAGCATGAACTGTGGCTCGTTACGGGCGGCGGCAATGGCGCGAACCACGTCTTCGCTTAAACCACGGCCAAGCGTCACTGCTTCTACAGCTGAGGTAAAGCCGTACTTGTAGGCCTCTTTATTGAGCTCTAACAGTTGTGAACCTGTCATATCTGTGGAATCAGTCATTGTGGTGCCTCCTCAATGGAGATACGGGGATGGATGCGACTCTGTAGGCCGCTGGCAAGAAAACCAAGGACTAGCGGTACTTCTTGACGGTCTAGATCTGGAAATCGCGCAAGAATTCGGAAGTCATCATGTAGCCCTTCGACGCTCCAAATGATAGTGCGGCCTGTGCGTTCACGCAAAACCACAACGCCTTCTTGCTGCGCTCGCACCAGCTTTTTCATCAGCGATAAAAACAACCAG
>REDP01000305.1 GCA_007693455.1 Planctomycetota bacterium
GCGCTCGGGGGAGCGCAACCATGGGCTGTGCTACGGAGCCCCGTTGGGGCTCGATTAGGCAACGCGCATGGGTATTGCCAATGCTTCACGCCCTTCCGACTGCGTTTCTTTATGGCGATACGTCGTTGGTCTGGATGCTTCGCGTGTGCTGATTGGGGTTTCCTGCTATGCGATCTTCCTTGCCCATCACGTTCATATAAAAAAGACTCATCATCACCGTAATTCGCCCAGTTAGGTTTTGGACTCGGTGCGTTTGCATTTTAGGCACGCAGCCGATCCTCGAAAGCGGCAAGAGCAGTTTTGGCTCCGTCCCCCATGGCGATGACGATTTGCTTGTAGGGAATGTTTGCTACATCGCCAGCGGCGTAGATGCCGGGGTGGGAACTGCGACCATGGCCATCCACTATAATCTCTCCTTGGCGGTTGCATTCAACGAGCCCTTTGACTAGGTCGCTATTGGGTGCCAAGCCGATTTGCACAAAGACCCCATCGAGGGCCACCTGCCGCTCGGCGCCACTGCTGCGGTCCTCGTAGGCGAGGGCGCTGACCTCGGCGCCATTGCCGATAATCTGGGTGGTGCGGGCCCCAGTAATCACCTGTACATTGGGCAATTGCTGGAGCTTGCGCTGCAGCACGCCATCGGCACGCAGTTCCTGGGCGTATTCAAAGAGGGTGACCTCAGTGCAGATGCCGGCCAAATCAATGGCCGCCTCAACCCCCGAATTGCCACCGCCGACGACCGCTACCCGCTTGCCCTTGTAAAAGGGACCATCGCAGTGGGGGCAGAAGGCCACCCCATGGCCCAGATGCTCTTTTTCGCCGGGCACGCCCAATTCGCGCCAGCGAGCACCGGTGGCCATGACCACCTGGGAGCAATGTACCTGCTCGCTACCGCGCAGGTGGAGAATGTGCTCTGCCCCGCTATTGGCTGGCTCAAGGCGCTCAACGCTACGGTGATCCAACACCTGGACACCACTGGCTTCCAGATGCCCACGCAGATCACTGGCCAGACGAGGGCCTTCGGTGTAGGGCACCGAGATGAGATTCTCAATGCCCAAGGTGTCACTGACTTGGCCGCCAATGCGTGCCGCTATCAGCGCTACGCGGAGGCCCTTACGAGCAGAGTAAATGGCTGCCGCCACTCCAGCTGGACCTCCGCCGACCACCGCCAGATCCACCGCATGCACCTGAACCTCGGCCGAGGGAGCTGGCTCAGCACCGAGATGGCTTTCCAGGCGCTCGAGTATTTCTGCCACATCAGCCTTCCCCACATGCAAGACCTGATCACCATCAAGCACGGTGGGTACGCCCTGGATACCCAGGCGCGCCACCTCGTCTTCGGCCATGGCGCCGTCCCACATCTCATGCGCAAAGTCCTCGTGTAGCAGTGCCATCATATTGAGGGCCTGCACCACGTCTGGACAGTTGGTGCATTCCAGACTGACCATCGTGCGCAGCCGCACCGGCCCACGCAGGGCGCGAATGCGACGCACAATCCCCGCATCCGGTAGGCGCCCCTTGCCATCAGCGTTGAGAATCGCCAAGACCAAGGAACTGAACTCATGGCCATTGGGCACCCCTGCGAAGGCCACGCCGGTGGCTTGGCCATCCCGCCACAGTTCCAAGCGCGGCCGCGGCTGCAGCGCCTGCGAGTGTTGGATATGCAAACGGGGGGAAGTGGCGGCCAGCGATGTCACCAATTCTTCGAGTGCAGCGGCCTGGGGGTGCTCACTCGGGGCGGTGACTAATTGATAGTCATGGTCGAGGGGGGCAAAGAGTTGGTGCAGTTGCTCCTGTAGGCCGGAATCAAACATGAAATACCTCGTCATAGGTGAAGGGTTAGTTGGGGCTGACGCCCCGCCAAACCGCGACTGCGATGTGGGCAGGGGGGCGGTTCGGCGGGGCGCAGGACACCCCTTAGATTTTACCGACTAAGTCGAGGCCGGGCTTGAGAGTGGCGGCACCGGGCTGCCACTTGGCGGGGCAGACCTCGCCCGGATGATTGGCGACAAACTGCGCTGCCTGAACCTTGCGCAGCAGCTCCTTGGCATCGCGACCAATGCCATTGTCGTGGATCTCGGCAATCTTGATCTGGCCTTCGGGGTTCACTACAAAGGTGCCGCGGTAGGCCAGACCCTCTTCTTCGATGTGTACGCCAAAGCCCCGAGTCAGGGTGCCAGTGGGATCGGCCAGCATGGGATACTGGATTTTTTTAATTGTTTCAGAGGCATCATGCCAGGCCTTATGCACAAAGTGGGTATCGGTGCTGACCGCGTACACTTCGACTTCCATCTTTTGCAGTTCCGTATAAATATCGGCAAGATCACCCAATTCAGTGGGGCAGACAAAGGTGAAGTCGGCGGGATAGAAAAAGAAGATTCCCCACTTGCCGCGCACATCGGCGTCGCTTACTGGGACAAAGTCGCCATTGTGATAGGCCTGTACGTGAAAGCTGGGCATGGTGCTATTGATAATGGGCATGATATGCTCCTTGCGTGATGGTTATGGCCGTTCCCGACCGGTGAATATGATGGGCATTGTAGGCCCAAGCATCAGCTACCAGGGGGGTGAAAGCGATCACACTCATAGTTGGCACCTATTATGACCACAAACAGGGCTGAAAACGCTCTCGAATCCACATCGATGCGGGACATTCTGTGCGGGAGGCGATCAAGGAATGCTTGACTGCCGGGGCTATGGCCCTTTTGATCGCAAAAGCACTCAGTACGCGATTGGAAAAAAAGCTGCTCGCTCAGCAGGCCCTTGGCACTGCTCCGAGTCCTACATCATAGTGTCATGACGCTGCCCATCTTTGACCCCAAGGCCACGACATTGCCGGTGCTGCGCTATTTGGTGGCACTGGACGAGTACGGTCACTTTGGCCGGGCTGCCGCTGCTTGCGCGGTGGCCCAGCCAACCTTAAGCGAGCAGATCAGTCGCTACGAGCAGCGCCTGGGAGTGGAACTGGTGCAGCGTTCGGGGCGAAGCTCCGAACTTTCCCCCCTCGGCCGTAGTTTAGCCGCCCAGGCGCGGGAGATTTTATACCGTTTACAGGCCCTGGAGCAGAGTGCTGGCCCTGGTGATCCGCCGTTTTATGGCCCCATTCGCATGGGGGTGATTATGAGTCTCGGATCGTCGCTGCTGCCGCATATTGGCCCAGCTATTGAGGAGGCCTTCCCCAGGCTGCGTTGGTCGGTGCGCGAGGGTCTCACCGGCGGCCTGCTCGCAGACCTGGCGGCAGGCGAAGTGGATTGCGTCGTGTTGGCGAGCGTGCCGGAAATCGATGATGCCTATGCCCAGGAACATCTTTTCCGCGAGGAATTTATCGCAGCGCTACCAGTTGATCACCCCTTCGCCGCCGCCGGGAGCGTAGATGCCCAGGAGCTGGCCCGTGATCAGCTGCTCTTGCTTGAGGATGGGCACTGCCTGCGTGGCCAGGCCCTGGCGGTGTGTGGCCTTGCCAATAGTGGAACTGGAGGCGACTATCGTGCCACCAGCTTGGAAACCCTGCGCCAATTGGTCGCTCTCGGACATGGGGTAACCCTGCTGCCACGGCTTACCGCGGAACAGAGCGCGAACGATCCGCGCTTGGTATTGCGACCCCTCAGCGAGCCCGGCGGGCATCGCGATATTGTGATGATTTGGCGCCGTAGCGAAATCCGTGAGGAGGGCTTTCGTCAATTGGCGGCGGTCGTGCGCGATACCATTCGCGATACATGAGCGTGGCAGCCTATGATGCGCTCATGTGCTCTTTGTGGTAGTGTGGCAGAGTTGGATAGGTTCACCGCTGGCGGCTGATTGGTAGATGCCATCAAGAATGCGTTGCACAATGAGCCCGTGTTCGGCATCGCCCTGGTGCGGGCGATCATGGATAATGCAGTCGATAAAGTGCTCCATGCTGCTGGTGGCAGCAGGCTGGCGTATTAATGTGGTATCGTACTGTGCCCCGTGGCGCTCGTGAAACATCTGCGCTTCGAAACTATAGCCGCCATTAACGTTGCGCTGGACCAGGCCACCGCGGGTGCCCAAGAGGCGTGTCTCCATGAGTTCTGCTTCGCCAATGTGCGCCGCCCAGCTAGCTTCCACCTGCAATGTGGCGCCATTGTCAAAGCGAATGAGTGCGGTCGCCAGGTCCTCCACATCAAATGCTTTACTTTCTGCCTCAGCGAGAGGGCGGGCAATATGATCGTAGGTGGCGCCCATGATCCAGGTGGGGTTGGGATAGCCCATAAGCCATAAGGCGAGATCAATGCGATGGACTCCCAAATCGATAAGCGGGCCACCGCCGCTCATTTCCTTGCGGCCAAACCAGCCACCAAAGCCAGGCATGCCGCGGCGACGATGCCAGCTGGTGCGAGCAAAATAAACCTCACCCAGGTGGCCATCATCCACATGTTGACGTAAGGCCCAGCTTTGTTCGTTAAAACGGTAACTGAAATTAATCATTAGGCGCTTTTGCGCGGCGCGTGCTGCATCCCGCATCTCCTCAGCCTGGGCACTGTTCATGGCCATGGGTTTTTCGCATAGCACATGGCAGCCAGCAGTAAAGGCTTTGAGGGTTAAAGGATGATGGAGGATATTAGGAGTTGCTATGGCCACCACGTCGAGGCGTGCTTCGGCAAGCATGGTATCGGCATTGTCGTAGACGGCATCGACCTGGTGCTCTGCCTGCACCAGTTGACAGCGTTTGGTATCCAGGTCACAGATGGCAACCACACGGCATCCAGAATGTTTGTTGAAGTTAGCGACATGACCTCGGCCCATGCCGAGGCCTATGACACCGACTCGAAGCGGAGCACTTGGGGTGATACGAGACATAGCGTTAATCCTTGCGCAGGAGAGGATAGGGGAAGGGGGTAGGGTTATAGCTGCGATGCGTCCTGTTGTATTCCTGCCGAAACGATGTCAGCTGGTGGCGGTGGCAGGGCTTCGAAGGGCTGAGTGTTGGGACAGCTATCGCGTTTACGCATGCTTGGGGCCGCCCAGAGTGCCGCATTGTGGAGTACTTTTTGAATTTCAGGGTTATGATAGATGGGATAGGTTTCATGGCCAGGGCGGAAATAAAATATTTTACCGTGCCCGCGTCGCCAGGTGCAGCCCGAACGAAAAACCTCACCACCAGCAAACCAGCTTATAAACAGGAGTTCATCTGGAGTCGGGATATCGAAGCGTTCGCCATACATCTCGGTATGGGGGAGCTCAATATACTCGCCTAACCCAGCGCAAATGGGGTGGCTCGGCTCAATGACCCACAGACGTTCTTTTTCGGCTGCCTCGCGCCATTTCAGGGAGCAGTTGGTGCCCAAGAGACGGCGGAATATTTTTGAAAAATGCCCCGAGTGCAGCACGACCAAACCCATGCCTTCGAGTACATGGCGCTGCACCATATCGACCGTATCATCGTTGACCTCACCGTGGGCGCAGTGCCCCCACCAGAAGAGGACGTCGGTGTTGGTGAGAATGTCCTCGCTCAGGCCGTGATTTTCTTCGTCGAGGGTGGCGGTACGGATGTGAACGTGGCCCAGTTGAGTAAGAGCCTCGCTGATGGTGTGGTGGATGCCATGCGGATAGATCTTTTGTACCGTCGGATTGCTTTTTTCGTGACGTGCTTCGTTCCATATGGTGACGCGTACGGGATTGGACATAGTATCCTCCGATTTTAGTGGGATGGTTGGCAAAGCATATCATATCCCTGGGGGCTGGTGCAAGGCTTGATAATGGGAGAATCCCCGTAAGAACTTGGACAAAACTTAGCTGGGGTCGTCTGTGCAGTCATTTGTTGAAGCGCTTTTTCGCATGCCTACTGATCAGGCGGCGCTGCGAGCCTTATTGGTGGATCTGCAGCAACGGGCTCTTTCGGGAAGGATGCCCATTATCCTTCCCGAGAAACATGGCGGCTACCAGCGTATTGATGGGGCACCCTGTCACACATGGCCAGAAATTTTTATTCAGTTAAGCGGTAGTGGTACTTTTACCTGTGACGAAGAGGTTTTGACGGTCCATCCCGGGGAAGTGATGGTAATGCCTCCTGGAACGCCCCATGCAGAACAATTGGGGGCACTGAGTAAACGCAGCCCCGAGCTACCGCAGCAGTTAGTAATGATGTGTCAGCAATATCGCTGTGTCATCATGCCAGTGCAGGCGGGGCGTGGTGGTCGGCCCAATGCGGTGTCCTATTATGCCCTCCAGGAGCCTGACCATGGTATGTCTACAACGCAGTGTATTGAGGCGCTCACCCAGCGTTGGAGTCACTGTGATGATCACCTGCGGGGCCCACTTATGGGTGCGCTCCTAGCCAATGTACTGATCCATGTCGATTCCCTCTTGCAGCAAGACAGTGGCCTTTCCCCAGAAGGTGAGGGTAGGGGGGATTTTGTGCGTCGTTGCCGCTGGCTGATTACGGGGTCATTGAGTGACCATCGTCTTTCCGTGGCTGAAATAGCTCGGCGCATGGGTGTTTCGACAGACTACTGTTCGCATCGCTATGCTTCATTAAGTGGAGAAACCCTTCGGCATGCAATGAACCGTTATCGCTGCCGCCATGCAGCGGATTTATTGCGCGGGAGTTCCTTGCGTATTGCTGCCATTAGCTGGACCTGTGGCTATCGCGACCCGGCCTATTTTGCGCGAATTTTCAGAGCGCTTTACGGATGTTCACCACGAGCGTATCGCAGCCAAGGGGCTCACGTTTAAGTGATCGGCTCGTGCGCTCGTGTGCGCCTAGACGGGATTGGGAATGTCGATGGGCAGATGGCGCAGACCAAAGCTTTCGGCAATACTGGCGCCCAATCGATGAATGGCGATGGATTCGGTGGCATGGTGTCCCGCCGCCAAGCAGTGGCAGCCACTTTCTTGTGCCTCATGCCAGGTTTGTTCCGAGGCCTCACCGGTAATCAAGACATCACATCCTGCCGCAGCGGCATCCAATAAGAGACTTTGTCCACCACCAGTGACCATGCCAATACGTTGTACGTTTGCGTTGGCGCCGGGGCAGTGCAGTACGGGATGGGAGACGGCGACTTCCAGGCGCTGCGACAGTTCCGCAAGAGACATTTCTGTTTGGAGGTTGGCAAACAGGCCGATATTTTGCCCATGGTAAAGGCCGAAACTTCCGTCCACATTAAGGCCTAATTCATGCAGTAATACTGCATTATTCCCATATTGGGGGTGCGCATCCAAGGGTAGGTGGTAGGCAAGGAGGGAGCAGTCAGCCGCCAGCAGAGGGGCAAGGCGCTGTTTGAGCATGCCGGTAATGGGGGTAGCGGCCTTGCCCCAGATAATGCCATGATGCACCAGGAGCGCTTGTGCGCCGCCGGCGCAAGCTGCTTCGATAGCGGCGCGTGAAGCGGTACAGGCGGTAGCTATTACCGAGATTGTTTCGCCGCCTTCCACTTGCAGTCCATTGGGGCAGTAGTCGTGAAAACGCTCACTGTCAAGAAGGTGAGAGCAGTGGCGTTGGAGGTCATCGCGATGCATGCAGATCCCCTAATGAGTAACGGTGGTAGATGCATAAGAAACCCTCGCCAGACGCTATTCCGGCGAGGGTTGTATGGACAGGTGATACAGCGCAAAAGCGTGCTAACGCAGATGCGAGTTGCTATCAGGCTTTGATAATTCCAGCCTCAACCTTGGCGGCCTTGGCAATGCGGAATGCCAGTTTCTTGCTGGCTTTGATTTTCACAGGCTCGCCAGTCTGTGGGTTACGACCCATGCGGGCTTTGGTTTTGCGCACTACTAATTTGCCAAGACCGGGCAGGGTTGCACCCTTTTCGTTCTTTTTGGCCGTAGTGATGAGGACGCTCACCAAGTTGTCGACCACGGCAGCAACTTGTTTTTTATTGGTTTCACCAACATCTTCACTCACCTTTTCGGCAAGAGCAGCGATTAGTTGGGTTTTGGTGAAGCCTTTGCCGGCCAGGACGTCTTTGGTGACGTTGGGTTTTTTGGCAGTTGCCATGAATACGTTCTCCCTTGTTGGGTGGTTGATGAAAAAGCCTATGTTTGCAGGCTAAATGACTTTGTAAACATAAAAAACCCTTCAAACGTGGTTTTTTAGTGCACTGTATGCATCTCTTCGCGTTATTTCACAGGACTGCGCCCCAGAATGTATGTGTGGCGCTCGTCTTTAGTGCTGATGCTTGATCGCATCTTCAATAGTTGCATGGATGGAAAAAAGGGCATCAAGTCCCAGGAGTTTGAAAACTTCCGATACAGAGGCCTTTGGTTGTGCCAGGGAGACGCTTGCGCTGCCGCCCTTATTTTGCTGGAGGATAATAAAGAGGCTGACGCCAGCACTGCTGAGATATTGGAGTTCGCTCAAGTTGACGATAATTGTCTGTGCCTGGGTTACCACATCGCTATGGATGAAGGCTTCAAATTGCGGGCAGGTATTGCCGTCCAGCATCCCCGCAAGATGTACCAGGAGGCAGTTATCACGAACTTCGTGGGTTATTTCCAGTTGCGGCTGCACAAACTTATTATGCTAGCTCATATGCATAAGGTCAAGGCGTTGTTGTTGCGTGCCGTGAGGGGCGCGACCCACAGCAATAATCTGTGCGGTGAAGTCCGTTAGTCTTGGTTGTCGGGTTTTTTGCTTCCGTAGCAGTGCCAGTGGCGGCTACTGCATAAGGCGATAAAGCCAAAGAACTCAAGGCGTCCTACCAGCATCAGGAAAATGCAGGTTAGGTGGCCCAGTGGGCCGATGGCGGCGAAATTGCCATCAACACCTGTGGCTCCCAGGCCAGGGCCATTGTTGGTGACCGCGGTGAGGGCTGTTCCCAGGCTGGTGATGAGATCTTGGCCCGCAAGGGCGATGAGTAGTGATCCACCAGCCCAGCACAAGAAGAGGATGAAAAAGAAGCTGCCAACCTGCCGTACTGCCTGGCTGTCGAGGGGTTTGCCGTTGACGGCAACCGCAGTGACCCTGGCGGGTTCAACAAAGCGTCGTAATTCGCTATGCAGCGCTTTCCAGGCAACCACCCAGCGAATTACTTTACTTCCGCCGGCGGTCCCGCCCGTGCAGCCCCCTACGATCATGAGGAGAATGAGTACCATGTGGCTTCCAGCCGGCCAGGCTGACCAGGACGCTCCATCACTGGCGTTATAGCCCACGGCGAAGCCGGTGGTGGTGCCGGTGCTGATGACATTAAAGAGGGAGTGTCGTATGAGATCATGAGTGCTGGTGCTATACCATTGGTTATGGGTGGCGACATCGTAGCATACCAGGGCTCCAGCTATGGTAAGGAGCGCCAAGAAGACACGGGTTTCGGTGCTGGCCCAGAGGCGTTCGGTGTGGCCCCGCAGAGCAGCAATGAGCAGGGCAAAACTCAGAGCTCCGCCAATCATGCCAATAATAATAATCCATTCAGCACTGGCAGAGGCAAACCCATCAATGCTATTATCAAAGGTGGAGAAGCCGCCGGTGGCCACGGTGCTCAGAGCATGACAAAAGCTATGAAAAAGGGATGCCCCCGTGGCCCAGAGGGCGAGGGTAACGGCGATGGTCAGGGCCAAATAAAAGGTTACCAGCCAGCGCGCGGTGTCGGCTATACGCGGTGCTAAGCGCTCATTGGTAATTCCTGGCATTTCTGCGCGATAGAGACTGAAGCCACCCCCACCAGTGAGTAGCGGTAGCAAAGAAAGGCTGATGACCACAATCCCCAGTCCACCCAGCCATTGCATAAGATGGCGCCAGACGAGCACGCCGCGATCAAGGCCAGAGATGGCGATGGTCTCACCAAAGATGGTTGATCCGGTGGTAGTAAAGCCGCTCATCGCCTCAAACCAAGCCATCAGATAGGATATCTCTGGGGTAGCGAGGCGGATGCCAACCGCGCCGATAAGTGAGGCGACAATCCATACCAATGAGGTAATGGCGATGCCCTCGCGGATGCTGAGGTCTTTTACGCGAGCATTTCTGCCCTGCCATAGGAGGAGCGCCGCTACTCCCAGGGCCGTTGCAATCATCGCCAACCATGGCCAGGGACCGCGGCGGTCACCAAAGAGGCTGAAGAGAAGGGGGAGCAGGCCGACTATGGCCAGTCCCAAGACCAGGTATGCAAGGATGCGGGCAACAATACTGATGTTCATATCAGCCTTAGCGCATTATGCCGCGTATGGCAGTGCTGCTGGAGGTCTCGACAAAGAGTAGCACGCGGTCGTCGTGCTGGAGGCGGAAGGCGCCATCGGGAATATGTAAATCGTGCCCGCGCAGAACCGCGGTAATCAGGCTGCCCCGTGGGAGGGAGACGTCTTTGAGTGGAATGTTGAGAACGGGACAGCGCCGGGAAAGCTTAAATTCAACAATCTCGGCATCTTCATCGCGCAGGCGTGCCACCGAGAGGAGGGCGCCTCCGCGAAGATGTCGCAGGATGGCGTTCACCGCCAAGAGGCGAGGGTTTATAGCCAGATCAATGTCGACCGATTCCAGTACCTCCACATAATGGGGCTGCGAGATTACCACAATAGGGGTGCCGCCAGTGCCTAGTTTGCGAAAGAGCAGGGCGCCCATGAAGTTGTTTTCATCGCTGCGTGAGATGCCAACGAAGGCATCCGCGCGATCAATGCCTCCGCGTAACAGGAGGTCCTCGTCAAGGGCTGAGCCATGCAGCACTTCAACCCCTAAGCTGTCAAGTTCCTCAGCAGCGAGCTGGGCCAGCCCCTCATCTGGCTCAATGAGTACCACGCGGCGAAGATGCCCCGTGAGTCGTCGGGCGAGCTCTCGACCTGCCACACCACCGCCAAAAATCAAAGCGCTACGCACCTCGCGCACACTATCAACGAAGGCGGGTAGAATGCGTTCGGCTACTTGAGGGCTGGCAATAATATAGACAGTGTCACCAAGACGTAGGGTGTCGGTGCCACTGGGGATAAACATCCGCTGCCCGCGTCGAATTGCCGCCAGCAGCCATGCGCCAGGGATGCGCTGCTTGATTGCGGCAATGGTTTCACCGGCCATGTCGGAATCTTCCCCCACCACCAGACCGCGCAGGGCGATGCGACCGTGTTCAAAATCAAGGGCTTCGCTGGCACCACTGCTAAGCACCAAGCGCTCAATATGTTCCACGGTGAGTAATTCCGGGCTAATGATATGGTCAATGCCAAAATGTTCGCTGGGCACAATGCAGTCCGGATGGGCCAGTTCTAAATCCCGCACCCGCGCCATCTTTTCAGGAACGCGGTAGAAATCAGCGAGACGGCAGATGGCCATATTGGTACTGTCGCTTTCGGTGACCGCGATGACCAGATCAACGCTGCGAATATTGGCTTGCTCTAGAAGCGTCGGACTGGTTGCCCGGCCATGAATAAGCTGGCAATCAATACTGTTTTCAAGTTGCCCCAGTCGTTCGGATCGGGGGTCAATCACTACCACGTCCTGGCCTTCGGCGGCAAGGCTGCGAGCCAAGTGGTAGCCAATAGTTCCGGCACCAGCAATGAGTACGCGCATAGAGCTACCTATTTCACCAGGCTGCTGAGGGCCTTGAAGGTATCTCCTCCGGCCTGTCGCTGTAAACGAAAGAGAATGCTTTCAACGGGTAGTACCAGCGCCCCCATTTGTTGCATAGCCTGGGACGCCCATTGGCAGTGCTGGGGGTTGCGGCTGGCAATGGCATCTCCTGCCACCAGTACCTGATACCCCCGTTGGCAGCAATCTGCCACTGAGGCAAGAATGCAGACATGGGCTTCAATGCCGGCGATGATGATGGTCTCGGCCTCAGTTGCGGCGAGGTGCTCGCGTAGGGGGAGATCATCAAGAACGCTGAAGTGGGTTTTATCCAGGACCACATCGCGGTGGCTATCCGAATGGAGATGCTCTCGCAGGTGCGCAACCGTGTCTCCTAATCCCTTGGGATACTGCCGCGTTATCACCCGCGGCAGCCCTAACAAGCCAGTGCCTTGGAGGAGGCGCGCCAGGCTACGACCCACTGGGCCATCGGCGCCAATGCTGGGTATGGCAGCCTCAAAGCGCTCCTGTACATCAATCATCAGAAGAAGACTGCTCTCAGTATGACAAGCAAACGGTGACATGGCAACGCTCCTGCGTCCTCAGGGAACCAACGGCAAGGGGGGAGTATGCCTTTGCTTGGCGATGAGTAAACGATGATTGAGGCCCCTCAGACAGGGCGGCTCAAAGTTCGCCCCCTGGGACCGCCGCTCTCCTGATCAATGGCATTAAGCGTTTGCGATACGTAGGCGCGTGGCCTGATCGAGCCCCAACGGGGCTCCGTAGCCCAGCCCTGGGTTGCGCCACTGGCGCTACCCAGGGAACGAATGGAGAAACAAATCAACCCCAACGGGGTTGCGAAGACGTACATATTGTGATGCCATCCTGCTCCATTCCGGGGCTGCGCCGCCGTTTATGGGCATATTATCTTCACAGCAAGAATCTCGCGTCTGGCCTGCTCTGAGCCTCCGCAACC
>REDP01000117.1 GCA_007693455.1 Planctomycetota bacterium
CGGGGAAGAAACGCAACTACCACTATCGCGTACAAACCCCCGATCGCTTGGGGCAAGCAGGCGTGCATAAAATTGGCTTGGGCGCATTGATTGGTTTGGATGACTGGCGTACCGAGGCCTTTTACACCCGTTTGCACCTTGATTATTTGCAGCGTCGTTATTGGCGCAGTAAATACTCGCTCTCATTCCCCCGATTGCGGCCCTTTGCTGGCGGCACCCCTGACGTTGATATGAGTGATCGGGAGTTTGTGCAGCTGATTTGTGCTCATCGTTTATTGGATGGCGACGTGGAAATGAGCCTCTCGACCCGCGAGCGCGCCGCCTTTCGCGATGTCCTCTTTCCGCTCGGATTTACCAGTATCTCTGCTGGATCAGCCACCGATCCTGGTGGCTATGCTAATCCCAAGCACAATCTTGAGCAGTTTGAAATTAGCGACCAACGGTCTCCCCAGGCAGTAGCTGCGGTGATTCGCGAGCAAGGCTTGGAGGTGGTATGGAAGGACTGGGATCGCGCCTTGGTAGGGTGTTAACGGCCCATATTGTTCTATGAGATGAGGCTGAGACTTGCATGGCTGAGTCCTCAGCTAAGCTTTTATTTATGATACCAACCCAACAAAGTGCAATCCAATTGGTCGGCCCTGATCAGCTCGTACTGGTCGATGATAAACCCGTCCATACCCCTAACGCAAAACAGATCCTGGGCAAAGTGTCCTGTGTCGGACTGTGTTTTTCGGACATGAAACTCCTCAAGCAGTTCCAGGGCCATGCTCGCAAATCCCCAGTGGTGCAGCACCTGGATGCAGAGATTCTTAAAGAAATCCCCACCTATGTGCCCGATGAGGCGCCCACTGTGCCGGGCCATGAAGTGGTTATCGAAGTGGTTGCGGTAGGAGAAGACGTTACTTCTGTTGAAGTGGGGCGCAAATATCTCGTGCAAGCCGACTGGCGTGATCTCAAAACGGCAGGCAGCAACGGTGCTTTCGGGTATAATTTTGAAGGTGGCTTGCAGCAGTACGTATTGCTTGATGAACGCACCACCATATCAGCTGATGGAACCAGTTACCTGCTACCTACCTCCAGTGAAGAGCGTTCGGTGAGTGCAACCGCCTTGGTGGAGCCTTGGGCCTGTGTTGAACAGGCCTTTATCCATAACGAGCGGCAGAGTTTGCGTGATGGCGGTACGGTGCTCCTGGTTCGTTGCTCGGGTCAGGAAGATATTGCTCCTGATCTGGCCGCCGACGGTAGTGCCAAGCGTCTATGTCTGCAAAGTAAAGCCTCATGTACGCCCCCAGATGGATATAGCTGTGTTGCCCTCGATGATATAGCGGACGGCTCCATTGATGACTGTCTTTTTATCGGGGCTGATCCCGACCTATTTGAGTCGATCCTCCCTAAACTGGCCAATAATGCCCTCACTCTGATAGCCACTAATGGCCAACGCTTTGCCCGTCAGGTATCCATGCCAGTGGGGCGAGTCCATTACGGTAATATCCGCTTTGTTGGCGATGAGAGCGCAAGTCTCCGTGCGGCCCTAGGGAAAATTCCTGAGACGGGAGAAATACGTACTGGTGATCGTGTGCACGTTGTAGGTGCCGCAGGCCCGATGGGGTCTATGGCAACCATTCGCTTGGTGAGTTCAGGTGTGCCGGGTATTGCGGTAGAGGCCTCAGATATGGCCGAGGAGCGCCTTGCCGTCCTGCGCCGTAAGGCAAGTAAAGCTGCGGCCAAGAATGGCGTAGCCTGCCACTTTTATAACCCTCGTTCTGGTGCTCCCGAGGGTGATCCCAATTATGTTATGTTGATGGTTCCGGTTGGGCCATTGGTTGCTGCCGCTGTAACCCAGACGCAAACGGGGGGAATTATTAATATTTTCGCCGGTATTGCGGCGGACGTATTTCAAGACTGTGATCTTGATGCCTATGTAGCCAAGGGCCTCTACTTTATTGGTACATCTGGCTCAACCATGCGTGATATGGAGGTGGTCCTTTCCAAGGTCAATGCTGGTGATCTTGATACCAACCTTTCGGTGGGCGCAGTGTCTGGTATTACTGGTGCTATTCCTGGGTTAGAGGCTGTGCGTGATGGAACTATAGCGGGGAAAATCTTGGTGTATCCAGAGCTGGGAGATTTTCCTTTGACTACTCTCGAAGATCTCGTGGTGCAATTCCCAAGCATTGGTCCACTCCTTGATGATGGTGATTGGACCAAGGCTGCTGAAGAAGAATTGCTGCGCCTGGCGGGTAAATAGTCAATCAGGCAAACGCCTACAGGCTTCTTGTAGCATCGACGACGTCAAAAACAGGACAAGCATCGGTTAAGCCGATGCTTGTCCTGTTTTCAGTCGTGCTGATCCAACAACGGACTCTTGAAGGCGCAGTATATATGGAGAGGGGGCGTGATGGCGCAGGAACACATACTCTCGTGCGTCGATCATTGGGCGGGGGACAAAGGCTTACCGCCGACGTATGTGACCGATATTACTGATTATGTCATACCGATCCTGCCCAATCTCGTGAAACAGATCAGCGCTGTTAACCGCCCCTGGGTTCTTGGGATTAATGGTGCGCAAGGCAGTGGAAAAAGTACACTTGCCGGCCTCCTTGAGTACCTCCTGCGGGATCATTACGGTTATACGGTTGCCGTGGTATCGATAGACGATGTATACGCCACTCGTCAGCAGCGACAAGCTTTGGCTGAACGTATTCATCCCTTACTCGCCACCCGCGGGGTCCCGGGAACCCATGAATTGGAGCTGTGGTGGCGGCTTGTGGGGCAGGCATCCCAGTCGCAAACACTAGCTTTACCCCGCTTTAATAAAGCCATTGATGATCGCGCCGAGCCGAGTTCGTGGCCCACAGTGCAGGGGCCCGTGCAAGTGCTGATTCTTGAGGGCTGGTGTGTTGGCTGTCGTCCTCAGCCAGAGAGCCAACTCCATACAGCGATCAATGATCTCGAAGTCCAAGAAGATTTCGATGCGACTTGGCGTCGTTTTGTCAATGATCAGCTATTGGGACCCTATGCTAAGCTTGCCCAATCCCTTGATGCTTTACTGATGTTACACGCGCCAAGCCTTGAGGCAGTTCTGCGTTGGCGATCCCACCAGGAATCACGTTTGGCTGCACGGCATGATGGCCATGCGATCATGGATCCACGGCAATTGCAGCGTTTTATTCAGCATTTTGAGCGCCTTACGCGCTGGCAATGGCAGGATCTTCCAGGCTATGCTGATTACCGTATTATCCTTGATGAATCTCAACGCATGCAAACTGTGTTGGCTCGTTAAGCCGCAATTGAGCGCTATCTCCTGGCGGTTTTTCTCAGCGGGTCACATACGGTGTAGGCCTGTAGGCATCGTGGCTTGCGACCGATATCGCTTTCTTAGTCTTCCGACATGACTCCATCATATTCCTTTCCAGACGGCTTCCAGTGGGGCGCCGCAACCGCGAGTTATCAGATTGAGGGTGCGATCCACGCCGATGGGCGTGGACCTTCAGTTTGGGATACCTTTTGTGCCCACAAGCACGGTGTAAAAACTGGCGAAAGTGGCGCGGTAGCCTGCGACTTTTATCATCAATGGCCCAATGATATCGCCCTTATGAAGCAATTGGGGATCAAACATTTCCGCTTTTCTCTCGCCTGGTCACGCATTCTTCCACAGGGTACGGGTGCCGTTAATGAAGCAGGCCTTGCCTTTTATGACCAACTTATTGATGGCTTACTTGAGGCGGGCATTACCCCGCATGTTACTCTCTTTCACTGGGACAGTCCACAGGCCCTAGAAGATCGCTATGGGTCGTGGCGCTCCCGGCAGATCGCCGATGATTTTGCTGAGTATGCGAAAATCTGTGTGCAGCGCTATGGTGACCGTGTGCAGCATTGGATGACCATAAACGAGGTGCCCTGTTTTACTATGCTGGGCTACGGTGTGGGAGCCCAGCCATGTCATGCTCCTGGTACCATAGTTGATTCCATGAAGGATGTATGGCAAACCGTGCATCACGCTATGCTGGCTCATGGTAAGGCGGCCCAGGCCCTGCGTGCCTACGCTCCCCAGCCTCTGCGTCTTTCCTTGGTCGATAATGCTGCCGTGCCCGTGCCGGTCAGTGAAACGCCAGAAAACATTGCTGCCGCGCAACGGGCCTTTCAGGACGCTTGGTGTAACGGGGCAGTGACCTATCCTGCCTTGACTGGTGGCTATAGCCCACAATTCATCACTAATAAGAGTGCGGCTGGAGAGCTGCCTGACATTGCTGATAGTGATTGGAAAATTATCCATCAGCCCTTGGATTCTTATGGTATAAACATTTATTCGGGTGGCTATGTGCGTGCGGCCGATAACGCCCAGGGATATAGTGACGTACCTCTGCCCCAAGGCTACCCGCGCCTTGATATGCCTTGGCTCAATATTGTTCCCGAATCTATCTATTGGGCGGTGCGCCATATTCAGGCAGAAACTGGATTTACTGGCGATTTCTTTGTCTCGGAAAATGGTTGCGCGGCCCAGGATGAGATTACCCCTGAAGGCGAAGTCTTGGATTTAGATCGCCTTATGTTTATTCGGCAATATCTTCGGCAAACCCATCGCTTGTGTGCCGAGGGCTATCCCATGTCGGGGTACTTTGTGTGGAGTCTCATGGATAATTTTGAATGGGCTTGGGGGTATGCCAAACGCTTTGGGATTGTCTATAATATTTACGAAACCCAAACTCGGATTCCCAAACAATCCGCCCATTGGTATGCCGACTGCATTCGCCATAATCGCGTGATGTAGCCTTCTCTCGTCAGCGAAGAAGAGGTATATTATCCTACTGCATCACGAGACGGTGTTTAAGCAAGGAATTCACGGGATGCAGGGCTAAGGGGTAGCGTCGATTCGCCATAGCTTAAAGGCATGATGTTCCCTCGCCTCAGAAAGAGTAATACTGAGGGCCCCACCTGAATGATTGATCCGGTGGCGTTCTGTGGGTGCGCCCGTATGGGCGCACCACCACTCAAGAATCATTGCACCGGCAGCAATATCATTCCCCAAGAGAATGCTTACATTCTCTGCGCCTGATAAGGTATCTCCGTTGGCCCATTCGATATTGACTAAATAGCCCAGGATACGGCCAGGACGCACCCATGCTGCGGCCCACCATGGATCGGCAACCTCGAGTAATGTGGCTCGCGCCTGCTGATCACGGAGGTCTTCTTGATCGAGAAATTGTTGCACCGCCTGGTAGGGTCGCCAAAGGTCATGTTGATCAATCCATTCAAACCACCAAAACATTGGCGATCCAGCATGACCAGCAACGAGTGCTACCCAAGGCCCAATGCTATGGTCTCTGAGTAATTGCTCTCGCGAGGCCGCCATATGAGAGCCACCGTATTCGGTAACCAGAATCGGTTTGCCAAATTGTCCTAATCCACGGTTTCCGCGAGGATCCTGCGTGCTTAGCCAGAGGTGATGCGGAAGGTTGCGGTCATCACGTCGGCGACGGAGATAGGCATTAATGCATACGTAATCAATGCCTTCTTGCTGCACAATAACTCGATCTGGGGTGCGGTAATCTCCCGACCAGTGGGTAGTAATAGGGTGTCCGTAGGTATCAATTGCAGCCAAATGACGGCTCGCTTCTTCATGCCAGTCACGCAAATCTTGACGACCACCTGCGGTGAGATTAATTTCCGAAGAAAGTTTCCATCCCAATAGTGCAGGGTGATCGGCGTATCGCGCTACCAAGTAGCGGCGATAGCGTTGCTGGTAGTAAAACGCTTGTTCGTCGCGAAAGTAATCGCGAGCGCGATCGAGGAATCCACCATTATTGATGTGATATGGGTTGTCATCCCATTCGCGGTTGGTGCGCTCACTTACCTGGCCATGATTGTTTATCACCAGATTTATGCGGATCCCAAATTCGTAAGCGAGATCGAGAATGGCGTCTAACCGTGCAGCATTCCCTTGGGCGTACCGCCCTAGCCCTTTATATCCCGGCCAATCGTGCCGCCATTCCAAGGCAAGGTTCCAATTGGAAAGCCATATTTCGGCAGCTGTTCCGCCACCAGCAGCGAAGCGCTTCAGGTAAGCCGCGTAGGATTGGGTTCCGCGCATAGGTGTGCCGGGATGGCCGATACGTTCCTGCGCTCTTATGTCGGTTATGGAGTGGAAATTAATACCGACAGGCCAAAAAAAGTCGCCGTTGATGGTAAAAAACCGTGGATCAGTAGGGTCAATCCGAACATAGTCGTCCCATGGTGCCCCAGTAACCTGTAGGGGAGATAGCGGAACAGACACGGTATGTCGGGTATCCTCTTCCCAGGTAGCCACCAGGGTTGCCGCATAGGTGCCAGGTTTCTGTGGACGATAGCGTACGTAAAAGGCGCTCTCAGGACGAGGCTTTTCCTGTTCACGGTGGCCTTCATCCACGAGGTCCATGGGGATTTTCCAGAACGCTGGGACGACGTGATGGAATCCTGATTCATGGGTAAAATGGACTTCGGCACGAAAGGCTGTGTCATCAAAAGGATTGTCGGGTAATGGTGCGGGACGAAAGCTCAGTTGCGTGCGTTATCCCGTGTCAATCTGCCTCTGGCCATGTTGATCAAGCGGCAAGGCCAGTTCTAGTAGACGATGGGAAGTATGTTCCTGCTTGGTCGCTAGGCCTTGATATTGCCATGAGTGGATCAAGAGTTCAGCCTCACTTTGATGCTGTGAAAAGAAGAAGATGCCTCCACGGTCCATGAGCCGAGCTTGGAGGGGGTCCCACTTGGCGTCATGGCCTTCTGCACTGAGCATATGCTCGGGGCCAAGGTCGAAATACAGGAGATGCCCACCTGGAGGCAAATGCTTTAGAGAACGGGATTGAAACCAACGACCATGGATATCGCTTAACCAAGCGCCCACTTGGAGATCTTCTGGGGCCTCCTCGCCCACATGAACACTGACTTCCAAGGAATGGGTGGGTGTCTGATCATTGAGTGGCACTACGGTACTGAGCGGAGCTTGGAGCTGCACTCGCTGCAGTCTCAGTTGCTCTTGAGCCTTAGCCATGCCCATGATGGAAAGAATCAGGCTAACAAGGAGAGATTGCACACAAAGCCGCATAAAAAGTATGATCCACAGTGTCAAAGGATGGGGAATGGGGGATTTTCCCCAAAGGCATTTTACCTAGCTGTCTGCAGTGGCGTTGCCTCTTGCATCAGGGCGGGCTGGATATCGTCCCGATCTATTGATATGGGTTGTACGGAGTGCCTCTTGCTTTGTATAAGCGGCAGTAAGCTAGCTGATATGAATACCCAATCTCACGTTGTTGTTGCAGGCGGTGGACCATCAGGGGTGGCTGCCGCACTTGCTGCTGCCCGCTGTGGCGTTCCTACCACTGTGATTGAATATCACCCAGTCCTCGGCGGTATGGGAACCGCGGCCTTGGTGAATAACTTTTGTGGTGGTTACCACGATGGGGAGCGCTTTCTTATTGGTGGTGTCTATGCTGAAATACGGCAGTTGCTTATAGATCGTCAGGCCATCTATATCACCAATGGAGGCATGGAACCCTATGAGCCCGATGCCTATCATGCCCTTTTAGCGGAGCTCTGCGATGCTGCAGGGGTGAAGCGCATCCATGGTCAACGCATTATTCAGGCCGTGGAAAAAGGTTCTGATATTGTTCTCACTTTAAGCGATCAGTCACAGGTTGTGGCCAGTGCTCTGGTGGACGCTACTGGTGATGCGGTGGTGGCGCAGATGGCATCGGTTCCCGTGCAGTTAGGTCGCGAAAGCGATCAGGCGGTGATGCCCGTGAATATGTGTTATCGTTTTACGGGCTTAGATATTGATGCTGCGGAAGCAGGCTGGCCCAAAACGATTGATCCTCGCACGGGGCACTCCCGGCCTGTCTATATCAATCCCGATAGTGGTGAACGGAACTTTTTCCATTCTGGTCACTCCTCCTTTATCGATCCGATGCTGGCAGACGATCGCGCCTCAGGACTCTGTTCCATACCGCGTGACCATGTTGCGGCAATTCATGGTGTTCCTGGCTGTCCAGGTGATGCTACGGTTAATTTTGGTCGTGTATTTGTCAATGATCCCACTGATCCGCACGAGATGGCCGAGGCAACCCAGCAGGGTGAATGCCAGGTACATGATGGTATTGCATTTTTCCGTCGCCGCCTGCCTGGCTTTGCAGATATTCAACTGCAATCGATGGCTCGGCAGATCGGTGTTCGCCAATCGTATCAGATTAGCGGGCTTTATCGTCTGACTCAGGATGATTGCTTGGAGGCACGCCAGTTTGACGATGTTATTGCCCAATGTAACTATCCCGTGGATATCCATGAGCCAGGGAGTGATAAAACATCCTTTTTCAAGCTCCCCGAGGGGCAGCATTATGATATTCCCTGGCGTTGTCTGATCCCTTCACAGGGGCCTCAGCGCTTGCTGGTGGCAGGTCGTTGCATCAGTGCTGATGCTGGTGCCATGGCAAGCTTCCGCGTCCAGGCTCCAGCCCTCGCCATTGGCGAGGCAGCTGGTATCGGTGCAGCCTTGGCAGTGCAGGGCAATGTGAGCGTGCGAGATCTTGGCCATGCTCCAGTGCAGGAGCGTTTACGTGCCGTTGGCGCGGTCTTGGATTAACCCATCTCCTGTTTTGTTATGTGAAGACGTGCCCTCTCCCATGAAGGAGAGGGTAATTGAAACGTTAAGCAAAAAGCCACACCGATATCGAGTAGAGTAACGGGATGCCGATTGCCAGGTTGAAAGGGAATGTTACCCCCAAGCTAATGGAGAGGGGGAGGGCATGATTGGCATGCGGGCAGGCTACGCGCATGGCTGCAGGCGCGGCAATATAGGAGGCGCTGCCACAGATAATGCCAAGAATACAAGCTCCCCCTGGTGAAAGCCCAGCCAGGCCACCCATGACTACGCCAAGGATCCCATGAACAATTGGTGCAATAATGCCGAAGGGGATGAGGAATAGGAGGTTTTTGCGAACCTCGCGAATGTGTTCAGCCGTTAATCGCCCCAGGTCAAGGAGGAAGAGGCACAGCACCCCAAGGAAAGGGTGGACAAAAAACGGTTCAACGGCGGCAACACCTTCGCTATCTGCAACCAGACCGATGGCCATGCCTCCCATAAGTAAAACAATGCTTTTGCCCGTCAGTACGTGGTGGATGGCGCCCAGAAAACCTTCTCGATTCAAGCGCTCCCGCTGATTGATCGCCACCAATAAAATCCCCACCATAAGAGCTGGTATCTCCATGATGGCGAGGATTGCAGTCATATAGCCTTCATAGGCAATGTCGTTGCGGTCCAAAAACGCTAGACAGGCAAGGAAGGTAACCGCTGAGGTACTTCCGTAATGGGCACCGAGACTTGCTGCCTCGGGAGTTTTGAGGGATCCAATTTTGCGTCCAATAAAAAATACCCACAAGGGTATACTAAAGCCGAGTAAAAGCGTCACAGCCAAGACGGAAAAGAATCCTGAACTATCAGCGGTAATTGCTACCCCACCTTTAAAGCCAATGGCCAACAATAAGTAAAGACTCAACGTTTGGGTTAAGGCATCGGGGAGCCGCAAGTCTGAGCGCAGGAGGTAGGCGACAAAGCCCAGTGCAAAACACAATAGTGGCGGAGAGAGAAGGTTGGCGAGTAGGGTTTCCAGACCAGGCATGCAAGGCTCCACGTGATTTCAGTAACACGAAATGCGAATCGTGTATTGCATTTCGTATAATCAAGTCTATAAATGTGGAGAAGAGCCAAGCCGACAACGACCAAGGCTGGTACTCGTATGGGTATGAAGTTTACAGGCTGTTTTGTAGGGAGTTCAACGCTGCGGCGTAGGGGGAGGAGTTATGTCTTTGCGTGGTCCATCGCAGTGGACATTTCTGTCAAACCATACCCATGTTCTGCTCTGTTTGCATCGCCAAGCAGACATGCGGATTCGTGACATAGCCAGTCAAGTGGGCATTACCGATCGTGCGGTCCAACGCATCTTGCATGAACTATCGAGTGAAGGGTATATTCACGCCGAACGAGTCGGTCGCCGTAATAGTTACACACTAGCGCATAATAAAATGCTGCGCCATCACTTGGAAGCACATTGTTCGATACGCGACCTTCTGGAGTTATTGACCTAGTTTCAGCATAGCATCAAGCGATCTTTTAGTCTGCAGTAGCATATACCACCGAAGGCCAAGGATTTACTCACTTCACTTCACTGCGCTGCCTGCACTGCGGCTGCGGCATCGTAGAGTTGTTTGAGGGCTTGATGCTCGGCATCAAGATCAGGGGGTAACTCGTCAACCTTGCGTAAGGCCCACCATTGTTCGCGAATACGACTGAGTTCTTGGCGGCTGAGATTTTCTGGACTGGCAGCACCGCTCTCGCCGATTTCGGTGAGGATGCGAGCTTCGGTTTCTTGAATGCCTTGCCACAGGGCCAGATAGCGGCTGGTGGGTAGGGCGCCCTCTGGGCCTACGGCGGTGAGTGCTGGTGCGGTGTCGCGTTGAAGATTGCCCCAACGCGAAAAACGTTTGAGGAGTCGCCCGCTACTGCCATCGGGCCGTTGTACCTGCCAGAAGTCCATGCCTATGCGGCCGATCCCACGAAAGTTAGCACTGGTGGCGTGGGCCGAACCGCCATCTTGTACCGCATGGGGAATTTGGCTGAGCCAAAATTTTAAGTCCGTATCTTGGTTGTTGGTGCCCCGCATGGAGCTCACCTGGAGAAAGGAGTTGTCCCAACCACCGCGACCAGAACCGCCGCCCCGACTGATGGAATGCTGGGAATAGGGGACAATACGGTAGGCCACTTCCATGCCCAGCATGCTAATGCTATCGCTATCACCACGTTCATCAGGGTCTCCACGGGCATGGGTGAATTGTACCCAGCGGGCAAAGGGCGCCACCTCGGTAAAGCATTCAAGGTAGTCACCAAAGGGGCGGGCGTCGCCGATCCAGCCAAGAAGTATTTCAGTGTCCTCCCAGCCCGCCTGCTCGGCACGCTGTTTGAGCCCTTCCATGGCTGCTTGCCATATTGGTCGATGCTCCGCCCCGTAGGAGGCCGCAAGGGCTGGAGTAGAGCCATTGCGGCGGCCCCCAGGCGGGGTCCACTGGGGTACGCCATCATTGCTGCCACCATCATAAACATAGACGATAATAAAGCGGGGCGCGCCTATGGTTTCATTGAAGAGGTTCATGTAGGCCTCAAGCCCAGAAAAATCAATTCCTCGTGGACCTATGGCCAGCATGGCCTCATCATTGCCAAAATTGGTTTGCGCGATGGCCGTAACATGCATGGCCTGCTGACCCAGATTGGCCATCATTTCCATGCTGGGGCGCAATCGTTCCAGATGTTGTCGAGAATAGAGCGTTACTCCATAACGATAGGCCACGCTATCGGGCGATTGTAGCATATCGACCCAGGTGCGACGTTCCTGCGGTGGTGGCAGTTGCATGGCACTCACGTACAGTTCTATAGGGATTTCGGCACTACCGCCACGGCCGCGTACATCAATGGTTCCGCGATACAGGCCAGGCGTACTGTCGCGAGGAATGGGAATATGCACATACAAAGACTGCACCGCAGTTGTGCCTTCCGAGCGAGGAATAAGCGCGTCATGAAATGAACTCTGGGCATCGGTGCTGGGATTGCGCGCAAAGTCGGTGGTGAGGCTGCCGTACAGAACCTGCACCTGACGGGTGATATTCTGGCTATCATCTTCGCTATGCACCAAACCACCACGGCCCAGGCGCGCTTGCACTGCTGCTGGCCCACGCCCTGCGGCAATAATCACCCCTGTCGCATGGCCCCCACGTGGACCAATCATACGCAGCGTATCGCCATCCAGCGGGCGGGTGTCTTCATCAATGCTTTGGCTGATGTGTCCCAGGCCGATCTCCAAGGACATGCCGGGGGCGATGGCCAGGGTACTGCAGACAAGCAGCGCGGCGAAGATGAACACCCATCTCATGGGTGTGTGCGTATGCTGAGTAGGCATGGATTTCCTTTCGATGCTCTCATTCATCCCTTAGGGCTGGCCTCGCCAGTAGGTGGCATTCAGGCGTTCTTCGATAAAGTCAGGAAGGCCTTTACCATGGCGGGAATGATGGCGTTTATTTGCAGGGCTGAGGGTACGCGGTGCGGCACAATTACGCTGCAGGGCGTCTGTCCAGCAGC
>REDP01000255.1 GCA_007693455.1 Planctomycetota bacterium
AAACTGATGCGAACGAGCTTGGCGCATGGTGGGGAGTATGTGCCCAATGATCGGGTAGTCAATAGAATATGAAGCCTGTCCCTATTTTTGAGGTGGTTATGATTGGGGGGTGGCTAGGGTGGGGGTATGGGTGTTCATTGCTCTTTTTTTTGGCCGGATGATTGTGCGGTTTTGGTGCCGGTGTATAATCATGTGGGGAGTGTGGACCGGGTGGTGCGCGAACTTATTGCCGCGGGGGCGAGGGTCTACTGCGTGGATGATGGTAGTAGCGATGGCTCCGGTGAGGCCGCTGCTGCCGCAGGGGCGGTGGTCTTTCGACAGGCCAGTAATGGTGGCAAGGGGCTGGCCCTACAACGGGGGTTTCGCGAACTTATCTCCCTGGGCTGGCGGCGGGTATGTACGGTGGATGCTGATGGCCAACACCCTATAAGCGCTACCTGCACTCTCGTGCAGGCTGCCAATACTGAGCCTCAGGCCATCTGGGTGGGAGCACGGCGTATGCCCGCCCATGCCCCTACAACCTCGCGCTTAGGCCGCGCGCTATCCAATTTCTGGACCCGCATCGCCTGCGGCACCTGGCCTGGTGATGCCCAATGTGGCTTGCGAGTCTACCCCCTTCCCGAGGTCTGCTTTCCGCGTTATCGCGCTCAACGCTATAGCTTTGAAGTGGAAGTGCTTATACGCTGCCGTTGGGCGGGTATTGCCTTGCGCCATATTCCTGTGGAGGTTATCTACCCGCAAAAGCGCATTTCCCATTTCTCGGCCTTTTGGGATAGCATTCGCACTGGCTTGGTTTTTTCCCGGCTCATAGGTCGCGCCGCCCTGCCTTGGCCCCAGCGCAAGGTGCACCCTCAGCCCTGGAGCCTGCGCCGCTTATTCAGCACCAATAGCAGTCCCAGTGGACTGGCTGCTGCCGCGGCCTTGGGTGGGGCGATGGGGGTGAGCCCGATTATGGGCATACAAACCCTGATTATTATTTGGCTCTGCTACGTTCTTCGCCTCAATATGCCAGTGGCGGTGGTTGTCAGCAATATCAGCTTTGGCCCCCTTATGGCGGTATGGGCAGCCTTATCCATAAGTATCGGCCATATGATGCGCTGGGGCGGGGAGTACGCCCCCGTCGAACTGTACCAGCAGGTACGAACTCAATTCGCCACGGCCAAAAATAGCTCTGAGCATTGGGCTATTATTGAACCCCTGATCTATGATTGGCTATGGGGTAGTCTCATTGTCATGCCGGCTGTGGCCGCCCTCTGTGCTGGGATTATCTACGTGCTCAGCTCCCTTGTCCAACGCCGAGCACGAGCGACTGCTGCCTAGTCACTACTGCACGGCGAGGTGAGGAAATGGTCGTTCAGATCCTTGCCTCCTTGAAGGAGGTACATCGCTCCCTTGCTTATAAGTATCACCTGGGCGAGAGCCAGCTGTGTAGGAGGCCGTTGAGCTCCTCCCACCACCACCATCCTGCACCTGCTGCGGCGAGGAGTAGCACGACAATTATCAGCAGACAACCCCAGCCGCCACTGCTTTCACTGCGCACGCCAGCAACTTCGGCAAGGTCGTCCTCGAGAGCCTTGAGACTGCGGTAGCGCTGACCTGGGGCTATATGGAGACAGCGCTTAGCAATGGGATGCAGGACTTTGGGCAAGCGGCCCAATTGCGGCGGACAGTCTTTATTGCAATGCATGGCCATGATGTCATAGACATTATTCGCGTCATACGGGGGCTTGCCCGAACCCAACTCCACAAGAATGCAGCCCAAGGCATAAATATCCGTCTTAAAGCTCACACGCTTGGTGGAACGGCATTGCTCTGGGCTCATATAGCAGGGCGTACCCATGACTGCCGCCGAACGGGTCAATGAGGTTTCATTGCTGCCAGTGACTGGCTTAGCAAGGCCAAAGTCCGCCACTTTGATAATGCTGGCATCCTCATCGTTACCTGGTTCAAAATGCACCGCTCGTCCACCCCCTGGATTGTGGATGAGAAGGTTTTCGGGCTTAAGATCACGGTGGACGGTGCGTACCGCACGCAGACCACGAATCGCCATCATTACAATCCAGGCACATTCTTCAGCTCCGAGGCGCTTGCGCTTGTCCAAGTAGTCGCGGAGGCTGCCACCGCGCATAAACTCTAGGACCATGTAAGGAAGATTGCTGTGATGATTCCCCGTTGCCAACATACGCAGGACATGCTTATCTTGCACGCCCTTCATTACCCGCGCTTCGCGCTTAAAGCGTGATGCGTCTGATGGGTTGTCGAGGACCTTTACGGCGACTTCGTTGTCACCACGCTGATCACGACAGTGGTAGACACTTCCGGCTCCACCCTCGCCCAGTTTGCGGATAATACGGTAGCGATTGGCAATCACTTCACCGCGTTTAAATGCACCTTGAAACACCGTCACCGGCATGAATGTCATCACCTCGCAAGCAATCTGTAGGCACAAGCATATTGCGCATGAACCGTCAGGGTTTGGGCTATGCGTGGTAGCCTGCGACCTCCTGAGCCCACCACAAGCAGCAGCATTGTCCAGCATGGGGCTAGAGGCTCATACGGGCCTTGCCTTGGCCACCCGCAAACCACAATCAGCGCTCCCAATGGGCTGATGATGGACATCTGCCTCTTCCGTGGGACATCAGGACTGCCATCCCTTTCCATACCACGGCCGTGTGTGCACTCACGACCCTGCTATGGTAAGGTTTGCGGTTTGATGTCCCCTGTTTAACGCACGCGTTCACGTGGTGTCACCAGCGGCCAGGCAGTATATGCCAGGCTGTGAGCAACGTGATGTACGCGGCATGTCGTGAAAGGACATCTCTATTATGGATCGCAATGCGAGCCTCCAAGCCCTCAATATGCACAAACACACCGTTGAAGTGCAAGTGGGCAGCCAATCCATGCGTTTTGAAACTGGATATTTGGCGAAACAAGCTGCCGGCAGTGTGGTAGTTGGCGTGGGTGAAACCATGGTACTTTCAACCGTCTGTGACGGTGACCCCAAACCTGGCCAAGGCTTTTTTCCTTTGATGGTTGATTACCGTGAAAAAGCCTATGCCGCTGGACGTATCCCGGGCAATTTCTTTAAGCGGGAAGCGCGCCCCTCCGACCATGAAACGCTGACCATGCGGCTCACTGATCGCCCTCTACGCCCCCTCTTCCCCAAGGGCTACATGCGGGACACGAACTGCACGAGTTTTGTGATTTCTTTTGACCAAGCCAATGAGAGTGACGTTCTGAGTATGAACGGCGTCTCTGCGGCATTGCATATCAGTCAAATTCCTTGGGCTGGTCCTATTGGCGCCGTGCGCGTTGGTCTCATTGATAATGCCTTCGTGGTGAACCCTGAAATCGAACAGCGCAAAGCCAGTGAGCTGGACTTAGTCGTGGCCGGCACCGCCGATGCGATCACGATGGTGGAATGTGGTGCCAAGGAGCTCTCTGAAGAGCGTATGGTGGAAGCCTTATTCCTGGCCCATAGTGAGATCAAAAAGATCTGTGCCGCCATTGAAGAACTGCGCTCGCTTACCGGCAAAGCCAAGATGACCCACGAAGAGCCGCCGGTCAATCCTTGGATTGCCAAGATTCTTGAGGGCTACCGGGCCGACATTGAAGCCGCCCTTGATGTGCGAGTGAAGCATGAGCGCTCGCAGGCAGTTAGTGACTGCAAAGCCAAGGTGGTTGCCGCACTTGCCGGTGACGATGAAGAGCGCATCGCGGAAATCAAAGCCGCCTTTGCTGAAGCCAAGGATACGGTATTCCGTGACAATATCCTTAATGGCAAGCGCGTGGACGGACGTGATACCACAACCGTGCGCCCCATCGTGATTGATCTTGATGTACTGCCTCGTGCCCACGGTTCATCGGTGTTTACTCGTGGTGAAACCCAGGGACTTCTGGTGTGCACCCTGGGCACTGGTGAAGACGAGCAAATGGTTGACGGACTCAAGCCCAAGTACTTCGAGAACTTCCTCCTGCATTACAATTTCCCTGGATTCTCAGTGGGTGAATGCGGTGGTCGCCCTGGCCCTGGACGTCGTGAGATTGGTCATGGTGCGCTTGCGCGCCGTGCCTTGATCCCCGTTTTACCAGAAGCAGATCAGTGGCCTTACACCATTCGCATCGTCTCCGACATCCTCGAATCCAATGGCTCGAGCTCCATGGCTACCGTCTGCGGCGGCTCACTGTCGATGATGGCTGCGGGTGTACCCATCAAAGCGCCAGTAGCTGGCATTGCCATGGGCCTGGTGAAAGAAGGCGATCGTTATGCGATCCTTACTGATATCCTTGGTGATGAAGATCACTACGGCGACATGGACTTTAAGGTATGCGGCACCAGCAAAGGCATTACCGCTCTGCAAATGGATATTAAAATCGCTGGCCTCTCGGCAGAAGTCATGGCGGAAGCCCTCAATCAGGCCAAGGTTGGACGTCTGCATATTCTCGGCGTCATGAATGAGAGCATCGCTACCAACCGCGATCAACTCAGTCCCTATGCACCGCAAATCGTACAGGTTCAGATTGATCCTGAAATGATTGGCAAAATTATCGGCAAGGGCGGCGAAACCATTCGTCGCATTCAAGATGAAACGGGTGCCAAGCTCAATGTTGACGATGACGGTGTTATTACTCTCGCCAGTCCTGACATGAAGTCCATCGAGGCTGCCAAAGGGTGGATCTCTGATCTTACCGAAATGCCAGAAGCTGGTCGCGTCTACAAAGGCCGCGTCACTTCGGTCAAAGACTTTGGTGCTTTCGTGGAATTCCTTCCCTCCACCGAAGGCTTGTGTCACATTTCAGAGTGGGCATGGGAGCGCATCGACACCATGGACAGTGTGGCCAAAACTGGCCAGGAAATTGACGTGAAGCTGGTGGAAGTCGACCCCCGTACGGGCAAGTTCCGCCTCTCCCGCAAAGCGCTTCTTGAAAAGCCTGAAGGCTATGTCGAACCCGAGCGAGCTCCTCGTGGTGATCGCCCTCCCCGTCGCGATGATGATCGCCGCCGTAATGACGGACCGCGCAGGTAGGTTCAACCCGCGTTAAAGAGTGAAAAAATGCCCTGGTCACGATTTTGTGGCCAGGGCTTTTTTTCGGCAAAGTGCAATAGGATACCTGATAGCTAGTATGAGACGCCCCGACCATGGCATTTCTTGAACTTTTTGCCTGAGCCACAGGGACAGGGATCATTCGGCCGCACTCCAGCATAACGCTGGCGCTGGGCGCGTTTAATCTCCATAATCCGCGCTGGAGGCTGCTGGGATTGCAAAAGACCAACCATCTGGCGCATGTCCGCGTCGACGTGTCGGAAAAAGTGTAAATAGCCAGCACACAGATAATTTAAGCCAGGTTCACCATGCTCGTCTTCAAGGAAGCGATGCTTGGGACATTCCCCATGGCAGGCAAATCGATATTCACAACGTCGGCACTGCCCAGGTAATCCCGTGTCTTTATCACGCCCAAAGGCTTCTTGCTGTGGACTGCGCATCATATCACCCAAATGCTGCTGGGAAATATTACCCAGGCGATATTCGGGGTACACATAATGATCACAGCTATAAAGATCACCATTGTGCTCCATGGCCACAGCGCTCCCGCATTCCTTGGCAAATACGCACATGGTTGAGGGCATGCCTGCCCACAAACCTAGCTGCACATCAAAGAGATTAACATAAACCTTGCCGACATCGGCCTTGATCCATTCATCCCATACATCGGCAAGGAAAGTGCCCCATTGCTGTGAACCGACACTCCAGGGTGACACTTTGCCTCCCATACCAGTGCTTTGCGGAGGGCCTGCAAGATCGTGTTGATCGAGCTGCCCCCCTTCAGGCATACGTTCCACCAAGGGGATAAACTGGATAAATCCGGAACCTATATCACGCAGGAAACGATACACTTCTCGGGGCTGCTTGGCATTGGCGCGGTGCACCACGGTGAGGGTATTAAAGGCAACGCCATGCTGCTTGAGCAGGCCACAGCCGCGCATTACCGCATCGAAGCTCCCCTTTCCACCTTTATCAATGCGATAGCGGTCGTGTAACTCTCGCGGGCCATCTATAGAAAGGCCTATAAGAAAGTTGTGTTCCTTAAAAAAAGCACACCAAGCATCATCAAGCAAAGTGCCATTGGTCTGCAAGGCGTTATGAATGCGCTTTCCTGGCGGACAGTACCATTGCTGGAGCTCAACCACGCGCTGGAAATAGGACACACCTAAGAGGGTTGGCTCGCCCCCTTGCCAAGCAAAAGTAATTTCATCGGTTGGCTGACTTTCGATATATTGGCGAATATAGCTTTCCAGTACCGCATCATCCATTGCCCAGCGACTTTTACCAGCCGAGCCAGAATGGTCATACAGCTGTTCTTTCTCCAGATAAAAACAGTATTCACAATCCAAGTTACATAACGGCCCAATGGGCTTGGTCATAACGTGAAAAGGTGCTGATGCGGGCGCTGTCGGTACACTCATGGGGTAATCTAGGGCTTACCAACAAAATAACGATTATCTCGGTTATAGAGGAAGTAAAAGTCTAGCGCACGAGGCCGAGGCAGGCGCACGCGCTCTTTATGGTCACCATGTTCATTGGACCAGTATCTGCCACGACGCTGCCAGGGACTGGTGTCTTGGGGACGCACCCGTACATCCTCCTCACGAATCTCTGTGGCAATGTGCTGGACCCATTGCAAATCCTGTGCTTCATCGGCAAAGGCATACCAGTCGCCAGTAACCGACTGTTCGTACATTTGGGCATAAAACTCTTCCAAGGTCAGCCCCATACGCTCGGCGGTGGGGCCGTGCATACGTTCGGCCCATTGCTCAAAAACCTTCACCCATTCTTTTTGTTGGGCGAGATTGCCTCCCGTATAACTCCATGGCTGATGATGCATAATCATCGCATTGGGTAGCGCATAGCTGTGCTCTGCATCGCCTACAATAATCGCAGCCATACTGGCTGCGAACGATTTGACTACCACGTGCACTGGAGCCTTACTCGCGGCAATAGCGCGCAGAATAATTTCGCCGTCCATCATCGAACCGCCAGGGCAATAGTCGATCACCAGAAATATGGGGTATTCTTCAGAGTCATTATTGTAATAATTGATGCGCCGAGCGATCCAATCGCCAGTACCCGCAATAATCGGCTCATTGAGATCAATGCGCCGATCGCTAATGGTTAGGACGCCATCAACAAATGGCTCCATACGCCGATCAAGAGGGGTCGCTACGATAGCGTCGACTTTTTGCCGCGACTGGTGGTGCTCCAACTGCACTTCCATTTGCTGCAATTCAAAGCGCCGTTGGGCGAGTCCGCGACTGCGTTCTTGCTGCTCGGCTTGAAAGCGTGCTTGGGCTTGTTCCTGTTCGATTTCCAATCGACGATTCTGCATCTGCAGCTCGCGCAACTCATGCTCTTGCTGCTGCAGCTGTGCCTGGCGACGCTCGTGCTCTTGACGTAACTGTCGCAAGGCAGCTTGGTGCTGAGCGTCTTCGACGGCCGCCTGTGCCTGCAGGTGCTCTTGTTCGGCCTTGAGTTCAGCCAATTGCAGACGTTGTCGTTGATTGGCGATAGCCAGCTCCATCTCAATGCGCTGCCCCTCGATCTGCAATGCCGCTTGGGATTCACGCTGGCGCGCCTCGCGCAGTTCCTGCTGCAGGCGAAGACGCTGCAATTCGCGCTGCATGGTGGCGAGCTCGTCATTCTCATCCTTGGTTGCATCACTGGGGTCAGCATCACCGTCTACAACCGCCACTGAATCGTCTTCAGAGTCTCCAGCGAGCACAGTATCCTCATCTGCCGTGAGGCTATGGACTGTGAGCGCAGGAAGTAACATGCATATGGGAAGCAGCAATGAAATGAATCGCACAGGGGTTCTCCTTACAGGGGCATATAACCTCAGATACACGAGGACGTCTGAGATCAACGAAGCCAACACGAGTATGGTTCGCCTCCTCGCTCCTGAACAAGTGGATTCTTTGGGGCACTCCACCACACCACCACGGCCCATCCCTTCCCTGTTGGCTTGCGCTGCGGGGTTAGCTGGCTTGAGAGACTTCTGGCAAACGCCAGCTCAACCAAGCTCCAAGAAGGCCTGCCAGACCCAGGAATAGCATCGCCACCTGCACGCTGACAATGGCAGCAAGGGAGCCAAGGCCTCCTGCAAGTAACAGCGCAGCACCAATAACACTATTGCTGACTGCCGTATACGCAGTTCGGGTATTCCCCTCAGCGCAATCAAGCAGGTAGGTTTTGCGGCCCAAACGCACCCCCTCGTGGGCAATACCCAGGACAAAAAAGGCCAGGGGATAGAACCACTGTGAACCGCCAAAGCTTGGCTGATACCAAGACCACACAACTACTGTAAGGGTCATCACACTTGCCACCGCGCAGGCTCCAGCAAAGACCAGGCGCGAAGAACGGTCCGCGTAGCGCCCCCAAATGGGCGCGCTCAAAAGCGAGGCCAAGCCTTCCATGGCGATAAACCAGCCCAGCAAACTGGCGGCACCACCAAGATCTTCGCGCGCTAAAATGATGTAAAATGGAGCCACCAACCCCGATCCCATGGCCAAGGCTCGGGCCAGGACAAAGCGACGGAAGGGCGCATCGTCCACCAGCAAGCGGAGCTGGCCAAAGGCTGCTCGCATGCCATTAACACCGCCATCGGTTTCCCCAGGGAATTCATAAATTCGCGCATACACCATCGCCGCCAAGGCCCATAAAACGGCCGCCACCAGGAGTAATCCCACAAATACGCCAACCCCTTCTTGGGTCTCAGGAACCAATGCCATCAAGGCCCCTGTGGCAAGAGCGCAGATCCCCGCCGCAAACCCGATCCATCCTGCAAGGCGCCCACGCCGAGATTTGGGTATGGTTTTGCCTAAAACATCCTTATGGGCGATGGAACACAGTCCTCGGGAAAGAGCGAATACTGCTAAGGAAGCTATAACCACCAAGCCCACCCACATGCCCGGTAAGGCAATCGCAGCCCAGGACATACACACGAGACAAAGACCTTGAAGCACGCTGCCAATCACCCAGAGCCATTTGCGAATAGCCCGCGATCGCGCCCAGGCCCCAATAAGCATCTGCGGGAGCATAGATCCCGACTCGCGAATCGGCACTAAGAGTGAGTGCATCCAATGCGGGGCGCCCGCCGCCGCCAAGAGCCAGGGAAGCGTCGTTTTGGCACTGGCAAGACGATCGCCAATGCTGGTGAGCGCATTGGCGATAAGCAGGAGAGTGAAGTTTCCTGGAGTCTCTCGACAAGCCTCGTCTGTGAGACCGTGACAAACGCGGCCATCCTGATCGCCAGCAAGCCGCTCATAGATCGATTCCCTCCACGAATGTTGCTCCGTCATGGTGCCACTCTTTCGCTACACGTGGGGGAAGGCAAAGAGGCGGCAGGCATTTGCCGTGCTCACCTGGGCCAAATGCTCGGCAGATACGCCGCGCTGACGTGCTGCGGCTTCTACCACGTGCACCACATATGATGGCTGACAACGACGCCCACGCAGTGGTTCAGGTGATAAAAAAGGACTATCGGTTTCAAATAAAAGGCGCTCTTCGGGAACCATCGCCACCGCATCGCGGAGATAACCCTTTTTCTTAAAGGTGCTCATGCCATTAAAGGAAATATACCAGCCGAGATCAAGGTAGGCCCGAGCGTCATCGGCAGTACCATCAAAGCTATGGATCACGCCCACCACCTGGGGATGCTGGGCGAGAATTGCCTGCATATCGGCATGCGCATCGCGAACATGTATCACCACTGGAAGCGTCAGGTCTTGGGCAAGCTGCAGTTGCGCCTGCAGGCATTCGTGCTGCTGCTGCGCAGGCAATACCGTATGGAAGTACTCCAGGCCCACTTCTCCCAGGGCAGCACAAGCGTGCTCTTGCAGATGCTCACGCAACTGGGCGAGATCCTCGCGGAAAACATGATGACGCTCGAAACAGGTAAAGGGGTCCAGACCACAGGCACGATGAACCACCCCCGGCCAACGGGCGCACAGCTCAACGCCTTCCGCAGCATCGGCTAATCCAGTGCTAATGGTCATCATTTGCACAATGCCAGCAGCCTGCGCATCACGCACAACCTGATCAGCATCTTCTTGAAACCGCCCATGGGTGAGATGGCAATGGGTGTCAATCAACTGCATAGATATACCCCATGGTAGAGACAGGCGCCAAAGCAGCTCGGCGGAGGAATTGGTGCAATTACGGTGCGGGCTCCACCACCGCAGTCATGGAGCCTTGACAATCACGAATGCGTGGATCAGGGCCATAATCGTGAATCTGCTCTTGCTTGAGCAAGGCGCGTTCATAACTGGTGGTTTCCACTATCACTACGCCCTGACTATCCACTTCCATGGCCATGCTGAACGCGCGTTCGAGGCTATGCCCAAAGAGACTCATTAGCATTTCAACTACATAATCATAGCTGTGGGCATCGTCATCACACAAGATAACATGCCAGCGCGGAGCAAGGCTCTGACGATGATCGGTATGGGTAATCGTGGCAGTATCAGACATATGGCTCTCAAGAACCTCGCAGGGAATACCCTTCATGACAAAGGAAACCCCTGTACGATGGACGCACAGGGGTTTCGCTCATCAGTAGCACACCCGACAGGATTCGAACCTGTGACCTTTGGCTCCGGAGAGCACGGACAAACAAAAGCTACCGAACGCAAAGACACAGTAAACCCCTTCAAATAAAGACTTTTTTCAAAGTTAACGAATGTTAGTCTACGGTAGTTCACGGTTGCATAGTGTGCGGAAGTGTGCAATAGTGTGCGGGAGATTCGAACCGTTAACCTGTGGCTACTTTTGCAAAGCCCCCATGTCTCGAATGGAATCAGAGGCCTCATGGCACGTAAATCACCACTCGGCATAGAGGGCACTAGCCTTACTTTCCGTGACCCTGACATCAAGGGTCGCATGACCGTAGCCATGGTTCGGGCCAAAGATGAGGGTGGCCATTGGCGCACAAAGCGGTTTCCCGTTGAATCATGGCGCAGGGATGGCTCCGCCATCATCCCCGACGTTGCGAAGAGCTGGGCACGTGAAACCCGAAAGGACTTCATAAAGGGTAAGGCGGTAGCCAGAGCAGCTACCTTCCAGGAGTTTGCGGCTCTTTTGATAGAGGAGAAAGCGGGAACCGTCACTGAACACCGACTGCAGCGCATACGCCTCGTAGCTGAAGGATTATTAAAAGCTGGAATCACTGACATGCAGAGCGATGCTTTCCCGATTCGTGTGAGGAAGTGGATCGACAGTCTTTATGCGGGATGGTCATTCCCCCAGGACTCCTTCAATCGAAGGAAGAAAAAAACACCTTTAAGCCCTGCCACAAAAAACAAGCATCTGATTATTTGCAGACAGGTCACATCACTTGCGGTAAGGCGGAGACGGTTGGCGTACGATCCATTAGCCGACCTATCAATGTGGAAACAGGAGCGAAAGCAAAAGGCAATCTTCAGCATTGATGAGTTACGCTACCTTGTGAGTAACAAAGCACGTTATCACGCAGCAAAGGAAAAAGCGCGCTTAGAGTCGGTCATTACCGCCCACCAGAATAACGGACTAACCCGCACCAGCGCAGTGAAGCGCACAGGAGCCGAGGAAGGCAAACACTGGTCCACAATATACAATATCCTCAAACGTGAGGCAAATGATGATCCCTGGTGGCTGGCATGTTGCTTATTGGTTTACACTGGCTGCCGAGTGGACGAAGCAATGCATCTGCGGTGGGAATGGATCGACTGGAAGGCTGGACACATTCATTTACGCCTTGCTGATGACTACGGCAACAAATCACAAAGTGAACGTCTAATTCCACTAGAACCCGAGCTGCGAGAAATCCTCTCCCCCCTTGCCAAGCCAGACGGTCACATCATCCCCGCCCACATCCGCAGCGGAGGAAGCGGAGAAATTCGTAGGGTCGGTAAAAAGGGAGGTGGCAAAGC
>REDP01000183.1 GCA_007693455.1 Planctomycetota bacterium
CCAATGCAATCACCACCAATAGCATCAAACGATACACCATAACACCCCCTCGGCACAACAGACTCCCCATAATACCCCCCAAATCCCCAAGCGTTAGCCCAAGAATGGGGACAGGCATATTCATTAAGGCATCACCTCTACGAGTCTCACTGCCCTTTTTCCCTTACAAATAATTACTCTCTACCCAGCCAGGCGACAACTCCACGGCAATAGCGACCTGAACAATCGTTATTACGCGATTACGAGACACTTCTTCATACATACTTTTTGGGGCCATGGGCTCCCCTAATCCCTACCGCATGTAGAGCCGCATGAGAATCAGGACTGGGCGGCAAGCGTTTTTGACTTGCGGAACAATCGACATCGCGACTGAATCCACTGGAGTCCACGTCTGGCGGCTTCCTCTGCCACAGCCTTCCAGTGACCCAAGGCCGTACCACGCAAGCCTCCGTGGGTCGCCACGGTCTCAAGCCAGGTTTCAGGATCAAATTCGGGGCTGAGCTGTCGTACTATATCTGGCAAACGGGAGTCGATCACCCCGTGTTTATCACCTCGAACACAGCGCCCAGTGGCGTCAACCAATGTTAAATACTGAGATAAACTCCAACCACGAGCCGACTCGTGCATCGCAGTGGCTTCTTCGATGGGGAGCAGCCAAGACGCATCTGAGGTAAAGGGCAATGATGCTACACCTGTGCTTTCTTTGAATTCATCAGCACTCGGAGTTGATAATTCTTTGAAAGGGCGCAATGCCAAGACATCTTCATCTAGATGTGACTTCGCTGGCAAATCCTGATCTTGGGATATTTCTTGGACATCGCGAATACGTGCTGCAATTGATGTAAATGCACTGCCCTGTAAACTTTCAGCCGCCTTAGCCCGAATTGGATTTAAATCCACATAAGCCATACAAGTAATCAACGCTGCCTCATCCAGCAAAGGAACTGATGTAAAGCGCCCCTCCCAAAAGGCGCCTCTGCAGTTGTCTTCAGCGTTGGCCATTCGGCTCAACGGCTCCTTAAGGCTCTTCATAAACCACGATACACTTCCCAGACGCTCGCGCCACTGGGCGATAAATTCTGGATTTTCACACAAGCGTTGAACGTGTGCTGGATCAGGCATGGGCGCATGGGGGTCGTCTGGATCGGCATTGCTGCGAATGCGCAACCAGGCCGTAGCGATTGTACTTGCATCCCACTGTTTCGCGCGCCCAGGGTCGGCGTGCACCACCAGATGGAGATGGTTGCTCATAATAGCGTAGGCAGCCACGTCTACAGCGAAACACCGACTCAACAGGCGCAGGCGACGCTCTAGCCATAGTTTTCTATGCTCTAGTCCCTCCCCGCACAAAAATGCACGGCGCACGCAGCGACTTATGCAATGCAGCCAGGGGGGAGATGAGGGGTCGAATTGGTGGGAACGGGCTTGGCGCATGGGAAAAGCCTATAATGGTTGCTAGCGGAGGCAATTATATTTAGCCTGTCCCCATGTGGTGGGTTGCGTTGATGGGCTTGGTGATAGGTTCCGGGGCCTTTGGAGGTGGTGTTATGCGTAGCGGTGTCGATGCGAGCTGTGGTTTGAGTGGATTGCGGACTCACGATTGTGGGGGCCTGCGTGCAGATCATGTGGGTCACGAGGTGCGCTTGTGTGGGTGGGTGCAGAATCGCCGTGACCATGGGGGTATTATTTTCATCGATCTGCGTGATCGTGAAGGACTTACCCAAATCACTTTTGATCCCGATATTTGCGGCCCGCAAACCCATGCCGAGGCTGATCGTCTGCGCTCTGAGTGGGTGGTGGCTATCAGTGGGGTGGTGAAAAGTCGTGGTGAGAATGTCAATACTGCTCTGGATACTGGCGCCATCGAAGTGTTTGTTACGGGCCTAGAGGTGCTCAATCGCTCCAAGACACCTCCGTTTCAGGTAGACGGCCACTCCAAAGTCGGCGAGGAGGTGCGCCTGCGCCATCGCTACTTGGATCTGCGGCGTCCTGGCGTGCAGCAAGCGATGGTTGGTCGCCATCGTATTAGCAAAGTTATTCGTGATTATTTTGATGAACGAGGTTTTCTTGATGTGGAAACCCCGATTCTGTGCAAGAGCACCCCTGAGGGTGCCCGCGATTACTTGGTTCCCTCACGCGTACATCCAGGTGAGTTCTTTGCTTTGCCTCAGTCACCGCAGCTGTTTAAGCAGCTCTTAATGGTGGCCGGTTATGATCGTTATATGCAGATAGCCCGCTGTTTCCGCGATGAAGACTTACGTGCCGATCGCCAGCCAGAGTTCACCCAAGTTGATATTGAAATGAGCTTCGTGGGGATGGATGAGGTGATGGCGGTCACCGAAGGCATGGTGCAGCGTCTCTGGAAAGATGTTTTGAACGTTGAGCTCCCGCCCGTTCGTCATATGGAATATGCCGATGCTATGCTGCGCTACGGATCGGATAAGCCTGACTTGCGCTTTGGCATGGAGATTGTCGAGCTTTCGGATTGGGCCGCCACTTCTGGCTTTGTGGTTTTCCAGCGCGGTGTTGAAAATGGTGGCGTGTGCCGTGGCTTTAACGCCAAGGGTAGCGCGGAAACCCTCTCGCGTCGCAACCTTGACTACCTCGATAAGCAGTTTGTACGTGATTATGGCGCCAAGGGCCTGGCCTGGATCAAGGTGGTTGATGGCGAGTGGCAGGGGCCGGCTGCCCGCAATATCAACGAGGTGGCACGTGCTGATCTTGCTCAGCGACTTCAGGTAGAAGATGGCGATGTACTGTTCTTTGGGGCCGATAGTAAGTCTGTGGTTGAGGCTGCCCTGGGCGCGGTACGAGTGGAACTGGGGGTAAAACTCCTCGGGCTCACAAGACCCGACCAATGGGAGTTTGTCTGGGTCCACTCGGCTCCCATGTTTGAGTTCGACGAGGGCGCCCAGCGCTGGGTGTCGATTCACCACCCCTTTACCGCCCCCTATGCTGACCATCTCCCCCTCCTTACCAATGACCCTGGGGCATGTAAGAGCCAAAGCTATGATCTGGTGCTCAATGGCGTGGAAATCGGTGGTGGCTCGATTCGTATCCACGATCCCCAGGTACAAGCGCAGGTCTTTCAAGCCCTCGGCATTGGTCCTGATGAGGCCCAGGCCAAATTTGGCTTTCTCCTGGAAGCTCTGGAGCTGGGCGCTCCACCCCATGGTGGCTTGGCCTTTGGTTTAGATCGTTTGGTGATGCTGATGCTCGGCTTGGAGAGTATTCGCGACTGCATTGCCTTCCCCAAAACCCAGCGCGCAACCGATCTCATGCTTGATGCGCCAAGTAGCGTTGATGACAAGCAGCTGCGTGAGCTCCATATCGTCAGCTCAAGCCCCAGCAGTAAGGACTCAAGCGCCTTATAGTAGCGGTTCAATGTGATGCGCGATGCAGCACTTGCCCCGTTCCCTGTTCCTTCATGGTCAAAACCCTCTATAATTTCGGTCTCGGTATGGCTGACTCATGACAATGGCGCATGAATCTTCTGTTTTTAACGGCCAGCATACGCATATAAAGATGATAGCATCACCACCGCTTTGCAGGGAGCGCAGTCCGAGTGTCTAGGACCACCAATCATCATCTTCTTGATATGCTTGAGGCCATTACCGAGATTCGCGTACGCAATCCGGAAATGCGGGCCTCGGTGCTCTCGGCATTACGCTTGGCCAATGCTCAGGGTCTGTTAAGTGCAGGACGACTCTATTCCCTACGCTTCGATGGCAGCATCTCCACTATTATCAGCGATGGAGAGGCCAGCCAAAGTGAGGATCTCGATCGCGGTCTGGTAGAACAGGTGCGTAGCGGACGTGAACCTATTGTTCAGGGTGCCATTCAAGCCTGGCCACTGGGCCACGAGCGCCGTTGCTATGGGGTGCTGATCCTTGAGCATGCCAGCAGCGAAGTCGGCGCACTGTTGGCCCACTTGCTGTGTCAGTGGTCGGCCGTTGCTGAATTCATGAACCTTGAGAAAGCGGAGTTGATTGATGAGAATTTTCAACTTCGCGAAGAGATAAAAACCCAGTTTTCCGACCGCAACTTAATTGGTGTAAGCGGGAGTTTTCGCCGTGTTGTCGACAGTGCTCGCAAGGTCGCCGCATCAAGTGCCACGATTCTTATTCATGGCGAGACGGGAACCGGCAAGGAGCTCATTGCGCGTCTTATCCACGAACATTCGCCACGCTGTAACAATCCTTTTATTACGGTGAACTGCGGCTCGTTAAGCGAAAGCCTCCTGGAAACCGAGCTTTTCGGCCATGTCAAGGGCGCCTTTACCGGAGCCGTTTCGGATCATAAGGGACGTTTTGAGGCCGCTCATGGTGGGACGATATTCCTTGATGAGATCGGTGAAATTAGCCATGGCATGCAGGTTCGGCTTCTGCGCGTTCTTCAAGAAATGGAGATTGTGCGCGTTGGCGACCATCGTGCCCGCAAGCTTGATGTACGGGTTGTCGCCGCCACCAATCGTGATCTTGAGCAAATGGTAGCAGACGGGTCGTTTCGAGCAGACCTTTTTTACCGTCTCAATGTCATCTATCTCCACGTTCCACCCCTGCGCGCGCGCAGCGAAGATATCCCACCTTTGGTTGAACATTTTATGGGAATCTACTGTGCGAGTAATTGTAAATTCATTGATTCAGTTGATCGCGATGTCCTGGAAAGCCTCATGCGTTACCCTTGGCCGGGCAATATTCGCGAACTCGAAAACTGCATCGAGAAGATGGTCGTCATGGCCAGCGGAAGTCATCTCTCTGGGGATTTGCTACCCATGGCGATTATGGCCTATCAGCATAATGGCCGTGCAAACTCGGCACTTGCTGATGTCGCTCACAGTGGCGGATCGACAACCGAACCCGCTGATCCTGATGCTGCGATCCGTGAAATGATGGAATCGCTCACCAATATCTGTCAGGCCGAAAACGACAATACCCTTTACGAACAAACTCGTGCGCAATGGGAGCGCCGACTGTTTGAAGTGGTTTTGACCCGCTGCAAGAACAATAAAACCAAGGCCGCCAAACTCCTCGGCATTAGTCGCAACACCCTCAACACTCGACTTGATGAACTTTCTGACATCAAACGCGAATGGAAGGTGTAGACGATTATTTAGCGATCGCAGCAAATCTTGCGGTCTTCATTCAAGATATGGTTGGCCAGCCAACCTTGAATAAAAGCACTCAACCGGGCCACAAAATCATCCGCGTAGCGATAGTTACTGACTAAATCATCATAGGCCAAGATAAAGGCGTCATGCTGGCGGCGGTGCGCCTCCAGGCCACTGTAACCCATTTCTTCCATCAACCGCTCTTCATCGGCAAAGTGAAAACGGATATAGCCATATAACGCATTAACAGCGTGGTCGACTAATTCTGTCTCGGCTGTTTCTCGCTCAGTATTGTGCTCGTGATTGGTTTCGTGGAGCATAGCTAGCAATTCGAACAGGCGCCGATGCTGACCATCAACTAAATCCGATCCAATCGCATAGCGATCATCCCATACCAGCGGCAGTTCCGACGGTGACATAGCTACTACCTCCAAGGCGTTGCTATGCCAATGCATATCGCACGCCTTCCATCCACGAAAAACGGAGATTGTCGGGCAAACTACTTCCCGCAAGGATTCGCCTGAAAAGGCTCAACAGTTTTTAGGCCGGCATTTCCCTAGAAGAGCTGACCGGGCTGTTCCAGGGAAAGCATAACGCACTGAAGATGCACAAGCCTTGCGGCGGGAGTCTTGTTCGGCCTGGTGATCGGCGCCTCTCAGCCAGGTTGGGTGCCACTCTGAGCTGTAACATAGTGTGCCACATGCACACGATAAGCTATAATAATATGTTCTACAGCAGGGTGGGGCGCGATATTAAAGCCTTGTAAAGCAACATCTTACCTATCTGGCACGGAATCCGCATGGATGTCTACCATGCTGCGTATTTTCTGCACCTGTGGGATAACTTTGGGGCTCGTTGTCATTACTGCAATGGCGCTCATCCGCCTGCACCACCAGACCCAAGTAAGCCACAGCCAGGTATTCTACCAAAGCCGCATTCTCGATCTTGAACATCGCCTGCAGGAATGGCACACCCAGGCTTCGCATACGGGCCAGGAGGCCCTTGCTGCCCATGCCACGCATGCCTTACGCGCCCTACGCAGTTTATATCACGATGAGGCTCGGTGGTGGGAGGTGTACCTTGCTGTTGAAGAACAGTTTTCCGCCCAACAGCAGTATCTCAACGAGGTTCAGGCGCACCAGCAGCGACGCGCCCAGCATCAACGCGGGCTCGATCGCCTAGACCACCTCTTGCAGCAGCTTCCCGATCAACCCTTACAATTTTCTCAACACCCGTTCACCGCCAAACCGATGCGCCACGAACCATAGTTTTTCACCGCGATCCGCTATCCTACAACGGATCCTTTTCCCAGGAGCGTCCTATGTTTACGTTTTTCTCTCATCCCCTTCGGCTACCGCGCCTTGTCCTTGGACTCGGTCTGGTGGCACTACTTGCCATTGGTTGGAGTGGCATGTCCAGTTATGTCCGCACTGGCTCCAAAATGGCTGGTGATAGTTTGCGGCAATTGGTGCCCAAAGAATATGCAATCGAACATCTCGCGACCCTGGTCGATGACCTTGACGCCACCATTGCCGATCAACGCGGACGACTGATTAAGCGGCAAGTGGAACTTGAGTATCTCGAACGCGAAGTGATACGTTCTGAGCAGCAGGTGCAGCTTTTAGAAGAGGAAGTGCGTGCCGCGCGCGCTCTTCTCGGCCAGGAACACGATCACTACCAGATCAATGGTCGCACCTACAGCCACCAACGGGTAGTGAGCGAAGCTCAGTCCCAGGCACAAGCCCTGGTGCGCGCCCGCAGTATCGCCGAAACCAAGCGCGAAACCGCCACAACCTTGGGCCACGCCATTGCCCGCGCGGAGGATCATATTGCTGCCGCCGAGGGCCAGCGCCAAGGCTATGCCATGCGCTTAAGTGAATTGCGCGCCAATGCCGATCAGGTTGCCATGCGCAAAGATCTGGAAACCAGCCTTGGCACCCTGCCTGGAACCTTTGACCGCGGAGCCTTCCAGCGCGTAGAAGATACCTTTACTCGCATTGAACGCGAACTCGATATCCAGAATCGACTCCTGGATCGTGATGGTCGCTCACAGACGGCGGCGCCCCTCACTTTTAGTCCGAGCAATGATCAGGATATCCTGGGAGTGCTTGATGCTGCCCTGCAAGCCAAGCCCAACGACGACTAAACAGCATACTCCTGCGCGTATCCATGGCGGATGCCTAGGCGCAACTGGGGCTGGCAGATGTTTGCTCAAGGGATCTGCCCCGTCATCCCAGCTGCGCCTGTGCTTGGACATGGCCAGTGCCATGTGTGCCTGCCTTGTACTCATAACTGCGGGGCTGGCCTGCTGGCGCGCCCCTGGCATGACTCACTCCCTACAGGGGGTCAGCGGCTTAGCCATGCTAGGCTTAATCGCCTTAAGTTGTGCCTCTGGGATCGCACGGCGATTACTGGTACCCCTTGGCCTCGGCATGGTTACGGGCATGGTTGTGTTGGGACTCTTGTGGCCTCAGCCTGAGGCCATGCTGATTACCCTGGTCGGCATCAGCCTTGTGCCTTGGCAGGGCTGGGAGCGGATGTGGGGCTGCGCCGCATGCGGGGTGGTCCTGCGCGTAGGCATGGCCTGCTGTGCCATACTCATCGCGTATGCTGGCCTGAATGGTTAAACTGGGCCGGCACCCAGGAACCCAAGGGCTCCATTATTGGGCTCAGGCCCAGTTCGGGCACTCGTATCAGGAGATGTACCCGGTGCTGCGCTCGGGTCGCCTCCGACGCCCCAAGGGCAAACCTTGTGCCGACCGGCTCTCCGAGGCGCTCGAGCGTTGACAGAGGGCTGAAGATCGGTCACAGTGTAGCAATGACTTGTCAGCACCTAATGACAGACCTCGTGAGTGGAGAACAGCCATGATCCTTGATATGGCTGCACTCACCCACAAAGGACAAGTCCGGGCGCAGAATGAAGATTGTCTGTTCTATGACGTGCGCAAACGCGTGATCATGGTCTGCGATGGCATGGGCGGTCACACTGGCGGGCACATTGCCTCCGAACTTGCCGTACAAGTAGTGGCCAATGCTTTAACCAGCCTGCGGCCAACAGACTGGGCGCAAGAAGATAAAGTTATTGAGACCATGAAGAATGCGGTTTTTGGCGCCAATGATCACATCCTTTCACGGGCTCGTATCGATCCCTCCTTATTTGATATGGGCACCACTATTGTTGCCTTGGCCTTTATGAAAGATCGGGTGATCACCGCCAATGTGGGTGATAGCCGTATTTATCGTATCTGCGACGCCAATACCATTGAGCAGGTTTCCGAGGACCACTCCTTGGTCGCCGAACGCATTCGTGCCGGACAGCTCGACCCTGATGCGCCAGAGGCTAAAATGCTGTCCAATATCTTGACCCGCGCCCTGGGCATGGATCGGGTTACCGTTGATATCTCAGTGGAAAGCCTGGTCGCAGGTGACACCTATCTCCTCTGCAGCGATGGCCTCTCTGACTTGGTGAGCTCTGCAGACATGGCCCGCATTGTCAACAATGGCGAGGACTTGCAGCAAAGCTGCGTTGATCTGATTGATCTCGCCAATCAGCGTGGTGGCCATGATAACATTACCGTTGCCCTGGCCCACGTGAGCTAAAACGCCTGCGTTGCCGGGGAGGGCGCAAACGTAGCCCCTGGGTAATGCTGAAATCCCGCTTGGCAAACATGATGCATCACATGCCGTGCATTTCGCTGCAAGCATGTGCCGCGAAGTGCAGCATTCTCTTTCTCTGTGTCGCGCTGAGTCAGCATGTGGGAAGGCACGCCACACGCTGGTGCGGTCCAGTGAGAGGGACACTTGACCGCGAGCTGCGCCATACTGGGCTGGCATTGAGATGAAGGGCTGCATAGTGCACCAGGACTGCGTTGCTTGATGCAATGAGAGGAAGGTACAGAAGCATGCGGAAGTTTCTCGGCGAGATACTTACGGAAATGGAAGTCACTACAGAGCTGGAAGTCAATGCCGCGCTAGCAAAGCAGCGCGATGATGGCGACACGCGGCCGATTGGTGAGATCTTGGTCGAAATGAAGGCCTGCCAACCGGAACATGTGGCACGGGCCTTGGCAGAGCAATACGACATGCGCTTTGTCGACCTTGAAGTGATGGATATTCCCATTCAGGTGCTCGAACTGATCCCTCGTGACACCTGTCGCGAATATAAGGTAATTCCCGTGGGCGTGCGTGATGGCTCCCTCACCGTGGCCATGGCCAACCCGCTTGACCTGGGGGTCATCGACAATCTGCGCTTTAGCACCTCGCGCCAAATTGAATCCGCCGTTGCCTCAGAACGCCAGATTATCTCTGCCCTGGAACGCGGCTGGGGTTACTCCGAAGACAAGCTTGACCAAATGCTGGGCGAGCTCACCGAAAACATTCAGTATCGCGAACTCGAAGACGAAGAAGCCGCTGGCGGTGATGACGCTCCGGTTATTCGCTATGTCACGCAAATTATTCAAAACGCCTTAGACAGCAAAGCCTCCGATATTCATATTGAGCCGATGGCGGATCGCCTGCGTATCCGCTACCGTATTGATGGCATATGCTTTTCCATGGACCCAGCCCCCAAGCGTCTGCAGGGTCCTGTGATTCAGCGCATTAAAATCATGGCTGGAATGCAAGTGGAAGAACGGCGGCGGCCCCAAGATGGACGTATTAAGGCGCAGATGCAGGGAAAAATGATCGACCTGCGTGTCTCTTCCTTGCCAGCCGTCTATGGCGAAAGCGTAGTAATGCGTATTCTTGATCAGGACAATCTCAAGCTCAGCCTGGGAGATATGGGCTTCGACCCAGCCGACTATAAACGCTTCCAGGATCTGATTCGCCGCCCCAATGGTATTATTCTGGTCACAGGACCAACCGGCTCGGGAAAAACCACGACACTCTACGCCACCCTTAACGAACTTAATACCACCGATCGCAAAATCATTACCGCCGAAGATCCCGTGGAATACATGCTTGCTGGGGTCAACCAATGCCAAGTGCGCCATCGCATCGGCCTGGACTTTCCTCGGATCCTGCGCGCCATGCTCCGGCAGGCCCCCAATGTCATCTTGGTGGGCGAAATTCGTGACCATGAAACCGCCAATATCGCGATTAACGCTGCCCTTACTGGGCACTTAGTGTTTAGCACCCTGCATACCAACGATGCGCCCTCTGCGATCACTCGTCTTACCGACATGGATGTGGCGCCCTTCCTCGTTGCCACATCCATTCAAGCAGTCCTTGCGCAACGACTCCTGCGAACCAACTGCCCAGACTGCGCAGAACCCTTTGAGGCCGATCCCAAACACCTCAAAGCCCTCAATATTACCGCGGAAATGCTTGAAGGTCGAACGCTTATGCGCGGACGTGGCTGCGAAACCTGTAACTTCTCGGGCTACAAGGGTCGACGGGGTGTGTATGAGCTCATGGTTATGAATGGAAAATTACGTAACCTCGCCTTTGAGGGGGCCACCACCGATGAGATTCGTGCCGCGGCAATAGCCAACGGCATGAGCACCCTGGCCATGGACGGCGTACGCAAGGTCTTGCAGGGCATTACCACTCCCGAAGAAGTGCTGCGTGTTGCCAAACAAGACGGCTAGATGGCAGGCCCAATCGGCGCGCCATGCCCTCCATGCCCACGGTAGCCACAGCGCAGTGTCTGCAACAGCGCGCTGCAGGAAGCGTTACAGGACATGACCCTGTGCATAAGGGCCTTATAAACGAGGCACCTTGAGGTGCGCCTATCGTGCACCGATGCTGCCGGCACCCTGTACTGGAAACTCTGGAGAAGTCTATGCGCCACCGTCTTGTTCCCTGCTTGGCCGCGCTACTCGTTCCCACTGTCGGCATGTGGGCCACCGATCTCCCCCCCATGCAGCTGCAACCCGTACAGCTACCGCCGCCACATAGCAGTGCAGAGCAATTAGTCGACGATGTGATTCCCGCCTATGGCGTTACCCACCAACGTCCCTATCGCATTCGCTCACGCCTCAACGATCTCTATCACCGCATCCATCTTTTTACCGCCAGCACCGAAGCCGCCGTGGCCAATGGCAGCCTTGCCCTACCACAGGGGTCGCACGGCGAAAGCCCTCAGGCCACTATTCAGCAACGCGTTCGCGGGTATCTTGCCACGCTTGATGAAGAAGCCGATCGTCATCATCTCCTCAACCACTATGAACGCTGGCAGCTGTTTACCAGCTACCGCAATCTGCACCGCATTGACGACTTACTAACCCTTGGCCTGGGTTCAGAGCTCTTTGCTGCGATGACCAAAATTGCCGTAGAAGAAGACGTTCCTGAAGATCTTGGCGTTCTCACCTTAGAACCTATTGAAGACAGCGATGAGGAGACTGCGGCACCTGCACTCGAAGAAGACGAGGAAGCTACACCAGTCATCGATGAGGAACCTGAAGTCGAAGACACCACCGACGCACCGATAAGTGACGAACCTGAAGCCGAAGACACTGCCGCGCTTGATCCTGAAGACGAGGACAGCAGTGCCGCACCGACTGAGACTGATGAAGCTCCCGAGGTCGAGGACAGCACGGCTCCCGCCGATGCTGACGAAGCCGTTGATCCCTCTGCAGAACAAGCCGCCCTGGACGATCTCGCCGATGTTGATCCAGATGAACCCGTGCCCACTGAAGATAAAGCCATTGAGATGGACGGCCCCGCCGAAGCCAGTGTGGACCACGATAGCGAACCTGTTGAACACCGTGGTCGGCGTGGACGCACCGTAGTGCCCTGGACCGTTGCCCCGCAACCTGAGCCGCAACCTGAGCCCGAGCCGCAGCCTCACCCCGCTCCACAACCACAGCCCCAGCCACAGCCAGACCCCCACCCACATCCACCGCCCCAAC
>REDP01000173.1 GCA_007693455.1 Planctomycetota bacterium
CACGGTTAGCATCCGCCCCGTCTTCCTCCCCCCTCTGCGCCTCTGCGCCTCTGCGCCTCTGCGGGGGAACCCCTCTTGTGTATCCGTGGCCATTTACCTGGATTGGTTTTAGGCGCGTTGGGGTGGGGCTTTGCGGGTGAGGAGGTGGAGGGTTTCTTGGATGTCGACGAACCAGAGGCGGTATTGGAGGCGCATGGCGGTGAGGCGATAATGCCAGGGCCAGGCGCGGGCGTGACGGAAACGCCACCAGGCTATGACGGGGGGGAGTAGGGTGCGTAGGATCCATTGGCAGCGGCGTGAGCGGGTGCCGGCGCAGATTTGCCCCCCTTTAACGCGGCGTGATTTTTGCACCAATTCCCGCCAGTGGCGGCGGGCGGGGTGGTAGACGACCGCCTCAGGGAGGTAGTGCAGGGCATGGCCGTGGGCCACAGCACGGCGGCACATATCGGCGTCGCCGCCAGAGAATCTTCTGGCATCAAAGCCGCCAAGGGTCTTCCAGGTACTGGCGGCGAGGGTGAGGTTGGCAGTAGCGGCGTAGCCGCGGCGCACGTAACGATCTTGGCGAATGCCGCCGATGAGATCGTAGATTTCATACGGGCTTGGCTCAGCGGCTTGTGGATACATGCGGATGGATCCCGCTAGGAGCGGGGCCGGTGCGCCAGGTGATTGGCTGTTTGCGGCGATGGCGGCTTGCAGGGTTTCGAGCCATTGCCGATGGGGACGACAGTCGGCATCGGTGAAGGCGAGCCAGGCAGCGTTGGCGTGGGCGGCGCCGTGATTGCGGGCGGCGTAGGATCCAGGCTGCGCACAGTGCAGCACACGGGTGTTGGCCGGAAGGGCCAGGATTGCGCCCGCTTGATCTGGTTGGGGGGCGTTGTCCACCAAGAGGACTTCCCATGCATCTTGGGCTAAGGTTTGGCTCTGAAGGGCCGCGAGGAGGGCAGGAATACGGTGCCAGTCGTGATAGACGGGCACGATCACACTCAGGAGGAGTTTATGGCTGCGGGGGTGAGTGGATGTGGTAATGGGACTGTGTCGTAGGGGAACTATGGATGATGAGATGGCGGCAGGGCGGCGCAACGCTTGCCCCCGCGATGGCCGATCTCCTGATCGGCCGGCAAAAACGCACTGAATAGGGCGCTTTTTGCGCCGCTAAAGATTCGGCTGTTTATCTGGGCCTGAGCAAACTACTATAGGGGTAGTTATTTCTATAGGTGCTCCGCAAGCGCGGTGTGGATAGCACATATGCTGCCAAAGTGTTTATCCCACGCCGGGCGCCGCCAGCCAGCACCAGTCTACTTCCCACGGGAAGCCGCGCGTGGTATGGGGCAGATGGGGATTCCGTTCTTCGCCAGACATGGCCACCTACCAAGAAAAGAGATATATGTATCAAACTCTTACTGCAAGCACGAAGAGTGTGCTTGGGATGCTATTGGCTCACTAGTAGGGAACAGATCCTTCGAACCTTTCGGTGAAAATCGGCATCAATGGCGAAAAGAGTTCTCCCCTTGGGTACGAGGCTTGCGCAACCCCTTTGGGGTTGGTTTGTTGGGCATCCTATCCCAGGGTAGCGCTTTCAGCGCAACCCTGGGATATGCTACGAAGCCCCGGTGGGGCTTGAAAGGAGTTAGCTTGGTTACGCTGGGACGGGCCATGTCTACCCAAGCAACCCTCTCTGCGAAGCCGTCTGCGGGATCTGAAAAGCGTTGGCCTGATCGCGCTGGGACGAGGCGCTGTCCATCTGAAAGCGTGAAGGATCGAAAAAAATCTCCTCGGTGAGGAGTTCTCCCCCTGGGTACGAGCTTGCGCCAGCAGGGCGACGCAAGGCTCGCGAATGGGAAGGAATGCCCGCTTCGTGGGGCATGCTTTTAGTGTTTAGAGTGTTTAGTGCAGAAAACGCCGATTGGGGCATTTTCTGCTGGCCGATCAGGAGATGGGCGGCCCCGGGGGCAAGTGCTGGAGACGGGGCTTATTGGCGGCGATCGAGGTAGCGGGCATCGGCGCCGGTATAGGCACTGGCGTAGGCTCCGAGGGCGCGGCGGCGGCGGTCGTCGAGGGCGCCCGTGTCGCGCCATTGGCGGCAGAGGACGTTGGCACGTTGTTGGATCTTGCGCACGAGACTGAGGGCTTCTTCGCTGTACTGGGAGGCGGGACTACTGGAGTCATCTGCGACATCCGCGGCAGCATGGCCCTGGATGTGGGCGAAGGCTTGATCGACCTGGGTTGAGGCGGTGGCCAGGGCGTCTACATCTGGGTCATCGTCACATACCAGGTCGTGGAGATGGCGCAGTCCCTGAAGATAGGTGTCCCAACTAGGGGCGGCGCTCATAGGGTCATGCCTCCGTCTTCGCGGACGATTTGCTGCAGTTGCTCGAAGAGGGTTGTGGCACTGATGACCAGACTGGAGGATCCAGGCCAGTCGGTAGTCAGCCGTTCGTAGGCATTGCGAGCGGCTTCGAAGAAGCGATGGCGATCTTCGCCTTCACTGACGCGGGTGAGTTCGGTGGCAAACCAGAACATGAGGTAGGCGCGTAAGGGGCGATCGGCATCGGTGAGATGTTCGATGGGCACGGCGCGAATAATATCAAAGCCTTGCTCAATATCATCGCGTTGGGGATCATCACCTTGGTCCAGTAAGGCCTTATAGGAGCGGGCCATAAATAGGCGGTTGCGTGAGCGCAGGCGCTCTACTTGATAGTCATCTGTGGCCGTTGCGGGACTGTCGAGCACGTCGGCTTGCCGGCGATGCTCAAGGGCAAGGTCGGCAAGGGTTTCTTCCAGGAGGTGCCAGGCTTGATCACGATTGCGGCGATCCTCGTCGGCGTCGGCAAGATCGGCCACGCCAGCAGGAGGGAGGTCGCCGGTACTGCGATCGGTAAGCTCGCGAATACGGGTTTCGCGATCATCGATGGCCTGACGGAGGTTGTCGAGAAGCCGATCGCGCTCGGTGCGGGCGGCGGGTTCTTCAACCGTGGGCACCAGGGGCACCGTACTGCCCCGTGGCGGCATGGGCGGCTCTGATTCCAGGGCGATGAGCCATGTGCCAGTAGTCACAAACAGGATGATTAGGGAGAAGATTTGCTTCTGCATTAGTCACCTCCTCGTACGTCCCAGTTGCCATCGTAGGCCTGGATGGCTTCACGGAAGCGCCCTTCGCTATGTAAATGGTCGCCGAGAATTTGCGAGGCCAGGGCACGGTCGCGGGGGTGGGTGGATGGATCGCGGAGGATGTCACGAAGGTTGGAGCGACCACGCGCATCATCACCTGCCGCCAGAGCAGCACGGGCCAGACCAAGACGGGAGGCTTGGGCCAAATGCTGGGGCGGGCGTTGATCGATAACCCGTTGGTAGAGGGCAACCGCACGTTCATAATGCTCGGCGTGCAATGAGGGATTTTGTTCGGCCACGCGGTAGTTGTATTGGGCGAGGTAGAAGAGCACGCGGGCGTGAATGGGGCCAGGGTAGCCTTCGGCTTGATCTTGGAGATCCTGCAGCATCTCGGAGAGTTGAAAGCGCACGTCACGATCATCGAGGAGTTCATCGTTTTCGAGTAACTGCCACATATGAGCAATGTGTTCGCGATCAGCGTGGATTTCCGCGTAGCAACGGGCGATGCTGATGAGCAGGGGCGCTTCGAGATCACTGCGGGGGAAACGCTGGCGGGCGCGCAAAAAGATATGCAAGGCCGCAACAAAATCTGGACGATGGCGCTGCATTTTTACCCGGCCCAGTTTAAACATGGCGCGGCGGTAGATATCTTCGTCAACAAGGGGATCCGTTTCGCGGCGGAAAAAACTTTGGGTGATGATCTCAAGCCGGGCTTCGGCATCGGCAAAATGCACGTCTGCTTCACGGGCATAGCCTTCGCCTTGCCCGCGTAGCCGCCGGGCCATGGCCATTTCGGCCTGGGCAATCATAAAGTGGATGCGATGGGAAATATCATCCCCGGCAAAATCTGCATGGGCAAGGAGCTGGGTACGGGCTGCCTCGTACTCGCCTTGCTGCATGTAGAGTTGGCCGAGTTCAAGACGGGCTTGGGTGACCGTGGCGAGCACGCGTGGATCATCGCCATAGGTATTGATGAGGTCTTGGAGGAGACGACTGGCGATATCGAGATCGGAAACATCGCCAGTGGCGGCGCGGGCGTGCTGCCGGCGGGCGGCATTGGCGGCGGCAAGCATGACCTGCGGCACGGCTTCATGTTCACGATCGGCGCGGGCCAGGAAGTTACGGTAGACCGAGTAGGCCTCGCGGTACATGCCCACGGTTTCCATGGAGGAACCGATGCCCAGCATACTGCCTCGGACCCAGGGGAGAATGTCGCCGTGGACACGGGTGCCGGTGTCGAATTCTTGGATGACATCGGCAAAGCCTGAGATGGCGGCATAATGGAGGGCGCGCCAGGTATCATCATCGCGGCCCTCTTGGCGCAGGCGTTCGGCTTGACGTTGGTCATTGCGGGCCATGCGATAGCGCGCTTCGGCGGCAATGGCATCATTACCACTACGTGCCGCCGCACGCAAACTACGCATGGCTGCATCCTGCCAGCGATCGTCACTGGGGCGCTGACTGGTGTCGGATAATTCGAAGATAATCACACTTGCCCCGCGACCACCACCGCGTTCGCCTTCATGGCGCCAACCCAACCCCACTTGCCGCAGCAGGCGGGTAAGGGCCTCTTCCCAGGGCATGTCTTCCACATGCAAACTGACCATGCGCCGAGCGGGATTGATGCCACGATCATTAGGGGATTTATCCAGGCGGAATAAGAGATCGCGGTAGACTACTTCCACCCGTTCGTGATGAATACGGGCGGTAACCCGAGGCGGCATGGGAGTGGTACCGCGGCGGTAGCGCTGCACGGCAAGGTAATTATTACCGAGACGGTCGCTGATATCCGGGTCGCCATGGGGGGTGACTTCTTGACTGCCTGGGTCAGCATCTGGCTCTTGGTATTGGACGCTTTCGCGTTCAATGCGGCTTTGGAAATCGGCGTCGCGTTCTTCCAGGGCACTGCGCACGCGCACCACGTCTTGCCGCAGGGCTGCCATGTCGGCGACGAGTCCCGCGCGATCCACCTCTACCCTGGGAGCAGTGGGGATTGGGCGATCTTCCTCCTGCATCCGTGGCACCGATGGCGTTTGCCGAGCATGGGGCGGCATAGTGGGCAGGGGCTCTACCTGCACATCTGGGCCACGAATATCCTCGTCATCGTTTTCGTCGGCAATACCCGGCAGAAATACCAGGGTCGCACAGGCACAAGCCATCATCAGTGCGGGAACAGGCGGCAATACGAAACGCTTCATGATCCCCCTCCTGTTACGTGCACCGATGAAAGCGCATCGTCATCAAGGAACTCGCCAAGATCCAGACGGCCCAGCAGAAGATGGGCTTGGCGGATCATGCGCTGACGCTGCTCGAGGCGCTCTCCGCTCAAGGGTTCGCCATCGGCATCATTGAGGAAGAAGGCTTCATTGGCCAGCAATACGCCGACGGTTTGCCGGGCGCGCTGACTCTGCCCCAGGGCGTCCTGGGAAGCGGCCCACTGCAGATAGAATTGGGGATCGTCGTACAACCCACCTTTACGATTGGCGACCTGACGGAATTCCTCGTTGGCCTGCTCATAATGTCCGCGTTGATAATGGTGCCGAGCCAAATGCAGGCTCACCTCTATTTCCTTATCAATATCGCGATGGCGGCGGCGCACCCGTTCCATGAGTTTGACGCCCTTTTGCGCATCTACGGGGTTTTCATCGGCCATCATTTCCAAGGCGATGCGCAAATCTTCGCGATAATCATCGGTGGGTGCGACTGCGGTATCGCGGCTGTCGCGCAGGTCGGTGGAGAGGCGGGTAATACTTGAGACCACAAAGACCATGGCCACGGTACACATGGCAAGCAAAAATACCGCCGCAGTGAGGAGGAAGCGGGTGCCGCGCAGTTCTTCCGGGACCATTGCCCCGACTGGCGCCATCGGCATGGACTCATGGGGCGACTGCCGGGCAAAAGGCCCCAGGTCAGATACCGCATCATCCATATCAGCGTGTTCACTGGCCTCGTTGAGGAGGGCTTCAATGTCATTCTCGCGGCGATTGACCATGGCGGTAAGATGCTCTGAGTCGGAGGATCCTGTAGCCTCGCTCATCTGTCGCACCAGGAGATCGATATCATCCTGGCTAATCAGCTCTTCGCTATCATCACGATCGTTACTGTGCTTATTAACCAGGGAATCAATCTCTTCTTGGCTGAGATCGGTGGCGGCGCGCTGAGTAACTGGCCGCGATGCAGAATCACTATCGCTGCGCGAAATACTGTCACTGACCGGGGCCACATCACCACCAGCCATTTCCGCTAAAAGGGCATCAATATCATCCTGGCCGAGACTGCCGTCATCGCCTGACTCGGATGGTTTGGAAACACTGGTGGCAGATCCTGAGGCCTGGGAATCGCCTTGAGTGGCTGGCTGTTCACTGGGGTCATCGTTCAGTTCAGCCAACAAGGCATCAATATCATCCTGGCCGAGACTCGCACCTTCGTCGGCCGCGGGCTCGTCATCGCCGTTCATTTCTTGGAGCAGGGCATCAATGTCATCCTGGCCGAGACTCGCGCCATCGTCAGCTGCGGGCGCAGCGGCGTCATCGTTGCCATCGGCGTCATCGCCCTGCATTTCGGCAACCAGGGCATCAATGTCGTCCTGGCCCATATCGCCGCCTTCGGCGGCACCCTCAGCGGGGGCTTCTTCCTCGGCGGGGGCATCCTCGCCCTGCATTTGCGACACCAGGGCATCAATGTCGTCTTGGCCCATATCGCCACCTTCTTCGGCGGCTGCGGGCTGACTGTCACTGCCATCTGGGGAGGGCTTGGGGTCCTGCTCTGCGGGGGCTTCGTCCTTGGCAGCATCAGCAGACGGCTTGTCCACTGGCGTTACTTTGGGTACTGATGGCTGCGATCCCGAGAGACTGGCAAACAGCGCATCAATTTCTTCCTGGGTCATGGCGCGAGGTTCTTCAGCCATGGGAATCCTCCTCACTCCATTGATCCAATAGTAAAGCGCGCTCGCCACTGCTTACGCCATGGGGGCGGGCTGCTCCAGCATCAGCACTGGGCACCTGCTGCAAAGTCGCATACCAAAGCAGGGGAAGACGGGCGGCACTTAGTTGACGACGTACTGCCGGGGATGCCCCAACAATGGAGCGCTGCCCGCGTTGGCGCAACCAATGGTGCAGCCAACTGCCCACGGCACTGACCTGGGAGCAGTCGATAATGGGAGCGTCTGGCAGGTCCTGCGGCCAGAGTAATTCGCCAGACCAGCTGGCTATGTCCTGATGCGCTTCAGCGTTCATGGAAACACTCCACCATCACTCCTTGGGGCCGCCACCAACAACGATCGGCACAATCTTCAATAACTTGACGACGATCACGGTGCGCGGGGTCATCCCAGTCAACTTCCAGAGGCAGCCAAAAGCGCCATCCTTCATCATCACGGTTTACCGTCATGGTGCTGGCCCCCGGTACCTGGGCAAGTTCGGCGAGCACCTGTCGGCAGCGCAAACCTGCATGGGAAAGGGTTTCGACCTGAGCTTGGGCAGTGGCCAGATCATGCCAGTGGAGCTGGGTAATGGCCAGGGTTTCACTGACAAAGTTGGTGGCACGAGGGCGCACCAAGGACACATCATCGCTGTCAACGACTACCGTTGGCACCGAGCCACGATGGTCACCAATGCGATGGAGGGCTTCTTTGAGCTGCTGCAGGGCTACGGGCTTGGTGAGGAAATCGACACATCCGTTGCGAAATGCCTCGACAGCATCTTCAAACGACCCATAGCCACTCATCAGCACAAAGGGCTGCCCGAGCTCAATAGCAACCTCCAAACCACTACCATCGGGCAGCTTGAGATCGGAAACAACGACTTCTGGGGCATCATTCTGGGCGCATGCACGAGCCTCTGTAAGGCTTCCAGCTGCGACCACATCATGCCCCCAGCGCCCCAATGCACGGGTAAGGGCGCTGCGAATTGCCGTTTCATCTTCGATCAGGAGGATCTTCATGGGGAGACTCTCAAGCAAGAATGGTGCCGAATATGTAAGCACGGGGGCGGCTGGTTCGATGACGCCGCTAAGACCCGAGCCGCCACGAGGCCAGCTAGGCAGAATGGGAAGAGTGAGTCGCGAAGGCCTTGCGCAGGTCTTCGCCAGCTGCGGAGATGGCTACCAGCAGTTCATCAAGGGCCTGGGGGCGGCGCTCGGCTGCTGCTGTTTCGGCCTGGGCGAGGAGGCCCGCGAGACGGAAGGCGGACACGGTAAGGGCAGTGCCATGCATGCGATGGAGTAGGTCATGGGCCTGGGTATACTCCCCGGCGGCAAGCGCTTGCTGAACCTTGGATAATTGCTGCGGCCACTGCTGAGCATAGCCGTGCATAATCCGCCGCACTGCCGCCTCATTGCCCAGCATACGAGTGCTGAGGTCGGCGTGATCCCATATGGTATCGGGATAGGAGCGCCGGCGATCGACTTCGCTGGGTAACTCAGAGGATTGCGAACGTGCAAACCAATGGCGCAGTTTCGCTTGTAACTCGTCTGGCATGAGGGGCTTACTCACATAGTCCTGCATGCCGCAGGCAATGCAGCTTTCACGGTCCCCCTCTCCTAAGCGTGCCGTCATCGCGATGATCAGGACATCCTTATTGCGCACGCAAGAGTGGCCTGCGCGGATGCTGCGACAGGCGGTTATGCCATCCATTTCGGGCATATGCACATCCATCAATACCGCATCATACTCCTGCTGTGACAAGACCTGGAGGGCCTCAGTTCCATTGCGCACATGGTCTGCCTGGGCACCCCAGGCGCGCAGCATGCCCGTGGCCACTTCGGCATTGACGGGATGATCCTCAGCCACCAGCACTCGCTTATCGGCAAACATCTGCGGATCATCTATGGCTTCACCGGTGGCATGGCGCGATGCCTGGGCAGTCTTGGCCGCAGCAAGTCGTACGGTGAAATAAAAGGTCGCGCCTTGGCCCAGGGCACTCTCCACCCATATCTGTCCCTGCATCAGCTCCACCAGTTGGCGACTAATCACGAGCCCTAAACCCGTTCCCCCTTGGTGATCTCCGCTTTCGGGTGCTATCTGACTAAATTCACGGAAGAGCAGTTGCTGATCTTCCGGCGCAATGCCTGGCCCATTGTCGCGCACCTTACCCAGTAGATGCACCACATCACTACTGCCCGCGCTCTCAGCATTGTGGCGCTGCAGCTCCACCTCGACCTGCCCTTCCTGCGAGAATTTCACTGCATTACCGACCAGATTGAGCAGCACTTGCTGTAAACGGTCACGATCTCCGTGCAGGCGATCGGGAATCGTTTCATCACAGTGCACGGTAAGGGTCAGGCCCTTGCTCATCACCCGATGTTCGACCAAGGCTTGCACCTGACCCAGGAGGAGGGAGAGACTGAAGTCACGACTGCGCAGGGCCATTTTTCCCGCTTCTATCTGGGAGAAATCCAAGAGGTCGTTAATCAAGCGCAGGAGATTGACCCCACTACTGCGCACCATTTCCGCCTGGTGGCGCTGACGGCCATCAAGATCGCTGCCCAATAGTAAGCCCGTCATGCCGATAATGCCATTGAGGGGCGTGCGTAATTCATGGCTCATTGTGGCTAGAAAGGTGGATTTGGCTTTGGTGGCCGCTTCAGCTTGGCGGGCCAAATCTTCAGCCAGACGAGCGTGACTGAGGGCAGCCTGGTGCGCCTGCTGCAGCTCTTCTTCTGCCACTTTGCGGGCCGTGATATCAGTGGCTACGGCGAGTATGGCCATGCCAGTGATGCCGGGGTGCTGATAGGGAACCTTAATGGTTTGGAACCAGCCCATACTGCCATCGGTGCGCGGGATGCGTTCGTCACTAATCACCACGCTCTTGCCCTCTTCGAAGATCTGTCGATCGGCCTGGCGATAACTGGCGGTTAAGGCGGGGTCATCTTCCAGTTGCTGGTCGTAGCGTTGCTCCATCTCCTCAGGCGCGAGTCCATAGGCGCTTGCCATGGCCCTATTGGCCACCAGATAGCGCCCTCGCTCATCCTTGGCGAAAATATAATTGGGAACAAGGTCGATTACCGTACGCAGCTGCCGAGCCTGGGCTTCCACTTGGCCCTGCAGCCATTTACGTTCGGTGATATCGCGCACGGTAGCCAGTACCGCCTGCTTGCCCGATAGCGCCACTCGCGCCAGATGCACATCGGTCCAGAGATCCGTGCCATCACTATGGCGGTGCAGCCACTCGGCCCGGGCCACACCATCGCGCAGCACTTGTGCGAAGAGTGCTCTACTTGCCGCCGGTGAATCGCTGCCATCGGCCTGCTGGGGCGGCGAAATATCGGCTGGCGTTTTATCAATAATATGTGCGCGATCAGACAGTCCCAAAAGGTTGAGCGCGGCTTGGTTACAATCAATAAAATGGCCATCACTGGCCACCATAAGTGCGTCTGGACTGGCGGCAAAGAGTTGCTGGAGACGTTCTTCACGACTCCGCAATTCTTCGGTTTGCTGCGAAACCTTTTTTAACAAGCGCCGCCGTTGGACCTGGAGAGTGGTGAGATAGACGCCGACAATAACTGCCAGACTGGGCAGGGCTATGGTCACCAACAAGCGTATGGGTAATACCTCTACGGTTTGACTACGCACCCAGCGCTGGGCCAAACGACGGATATCTTCTGGCGAGAGTTGCTGCATGGCCGCCTCAACCATAGCCAAGGTTTCAGTATCACCGGCACGCACCGCAGCACGGATATCGTTAGTATATAAGTGCTCATAAGCATGAAAACGACCGGGGCCGCCGAGCCGATCCAAAAGATACATGCCCACGGGATAATCAGCGACAAAAAAGCGGATATCGCCATCCAGGGCAGCCTCCACCATGGCGGCATTATGCTCATATTCGCGATAGCTTACCTGGGGATAGGTGTCGAGCAAAAACCGCAGCTCCATGGATCCCGCCACAACTCCGACCTGCTCATCGCGGTTGATCTGTCCCAGGGGTTGGGGAAGCATATCGGATCGGGTAAAGGCATAGGTGCTGAGGGAGACAATGGGGCCAGCGTAATCGAGTATTTGATCACGCTCCTGATTAAAAAACAAGCCCCCGTGAACATGGGCCCGGCCATCGGCTACCTGGGTTATGGTTTCAGGCCAATCGACCAGCTCAAAAACCACCTCGCGGCCCATGATCTGGGCCAATTCACGCCATAAATCGATCAGTAATCCCTGCGGATCGCCATTGTCATCGCGCATGGCAAATGGCGGCCAGCTATGATCCTGTGAGACAATAATGACGGGCCGAGGGGACTGTGGTGCATCTCCATCGGGCTCTTGGGCCGCCAACGCAACCAGCATTCCCGCAGCAATAGCGCAGCAGCATGTGATCAGACCGCGAATAGTCATCATGGCACGACTGCCCCTTTCTCTTGAGGCCTTCTCCCCGCTATGTCCCCGGCCCAGACCGCCACCAGCTCACCCCTTGATGCTCATCCAGGGCAGAATTGGGTATTATCCACGACCACTGATGCAGATGCGATGCAGAGGATACCAATCTAGTATTCTGATGATTGCCACCCACTCAAGCAGCGATGATGCTGCCGTACCCAAACAACGCCTCCAAGGCTTTTCCCAGGGCCGTCAATCTCCAGATCAATGGCGTGCTGCATGTGGAGTAGGATCGATTGGCGTCTCGGTGAACCCCACCGGGTAATGCCATTGATGGGGAGTGCCTGTATCCGTGTGCATCCGTGACCATTTGCCTGCCTTGAGAGAAACGCCGGGGCGGAAGAGCGAGATCAGCCATATGATTTCAATGCTCGCCATGAGAAGGGAATGCCCGCTTCGCGGGCATACTTTTCGTGCAGAAAGCGCCCATTGAGGGC